>NZ_CP109434.1:6165565-6468630 GCF_036227105.1 Amycolatopsis sp. NBC_01488
CGGAGCAGAGCATCGGTCGGTAAGCAATCATGTTCGAACCGGTTCGGACAGAACGATAAGCGGGGTCGACTTGTGGTGTCAAACATGTCTATGGCTTGCGACGAAAAAGAGCGCAATCCCGTGAAACTTTCAGGCCGCAACTGGGCGCCCCGCCGTCGGCGGTCCACTGGATGACCTGTGCCCGTCGTTAGTTGCGGCGCCGGAGACGTCGGCCAGCGCTAGCAGTTGGCGCGGCGCGGGTTCCGACGGTCGCGATGCGGGCGGGTGTTGGTGGATGCCACCGGTGATCAATCCGGCCTGTACGAGCGCGGTCACCGCGTCGGCGTTCACCGTGTTGTTGGTTGTCTCCGACTGTTGTTGGCACTCGGCGTCGCCATTGGTGTTCACAACTTCGTACTGGTGTGCGTCCGTCATCGCTTCGAGCTCCGCCAACACCCGGAACGCCGTCGCCCGGCTTGGTGCTGGCACCACGCCTTCACCGAACCTGGCGACCGTTCGCGCGTTAGTTCGGGTGATGTTCCGTTATGGAGGCAACAGCCCGCCTGGTCATCGGGCGCGGCCGGGGTAGAGGTCGGCGATGCGCGCATCGCCAGCCCGGGCAGGTAGGCCACCTGATGGCCCGCGGCGCGGGCGACCGCAACCGGCAGTGCCCCGATCGTGGCCGGTTGGTCAACCACGACCAGCAGCGGCCCGTGCGCGGCGAGCTTGTCGAACAGCGCCCGCAATTTCGGTTCGGTGTTGGGCAGCGGCCCGTCGTGCAGCCGCTTGCCGTCCGGGTCGAGACCGACCGCGTGGTGGGCGTCTTTGCCGACGTCCAGGCCGAGGAACACGCTGAAACTGCTGCTCATCCACCAAGCCTTCGTTCGCCGCGACGTGGTCACCGATCGGGCATCGAGCGCCGGCACCCACGTTACGACGAGACCTACCAGTCGGTGGCCGTGTCCCTATTCAGCGGTCCCTCGATGCCACCAGACCCGGTGACACCATCCCCCCCGGATCATGCGTTCGACTGGGGGCGCTAGTCATGCCGGGCCTGGTGACCACAGCTCCTTGATCAGGAACTACGAAGAAGGTAACGGGGGACCGGTGAGCGCTGGCGGGATTTCCATGACTTTGGTGTAGCCGGTGGCGAGAGTGGCGGACAACCCCGTGCCGAGACCGGACAGCACCGTGATCATGTCGCGCAGCGAACCCTGGTCACGCCTCTGGGGCCCCATGTTCGTGCCAGGTTACCGGCTGTTCGGCGCTGGCGGTCGATCCGGCGGAGCTGCGGCGGCTAGCGCGGCCGTCGCATGCCGTCGTCTCTCTGGACGATTTCGACGAACCCGTGGTCGGCGTCGAGGCGGAGGCGGTCGCCGGTGCGGATGACCTCGACCGGGTCGCGGTCGAGGTCGCTGAGTGCGGGCACCCGGGTCACCACCGCGCCCAGCGCCGCTTTCGTCGTCATGACGGTGAAGATCATTCCCGCCGGCGCGGTGCCCAGCAGGCGGGTCGACTGGAAGAACGCCGACCAGCCCGACGATCCCTTCGCGCCGGGGAAGACGAGGATCTTGCCGGCGAAACACACTCCGTGCAGCTCGTGGCGGCGCTCGGTGATCGTCCCGGTGGCCGGGTCGATGCCGCCCCAGCCGGAGATCGTCTCGTGGGAAACCAGGGCCTCGCCTTCGACGGACCCGGGTACGACGGTCCGCCCGCGCAGGATCGTCATCGCAGCCCGCCTCGCCAGCGACCGGCGACCGCGGCGTCCACGCAGTCCTCCAGGGAGCCGAACCACGCCTCGATCCCGAGGATCGCGGGCAGGTAGTGCGCCTGTTTCGCCGAGTCGGTGGCGAAGACGCGGGTGCCCGGGGGCGCGACGCGGGACATCGCCGGGCACGAGTCGGCGAGCAGTTTCCCGCCCGCCGCCTCGATCACGGCCGTGTAGCCGCTGCGGTCCGCCACCGCCTTGAGGGCCCGCGGCGCCATGATCCACAGCTGCGTCCCCGAGTGCAGCCGCTTGCCGTCCAGCGCGCGGGCGGCGGCCCGGATCTGGTCGATCGACGCGTGCGGGCAGCCCAGCAGGACGAAGTCGACGTCGGTCGAGCGGCCCTGGTCGTTCAGGGTTTCGTAGATCTCGCGCCGCTCCGAGAGTCCATAGTGGACGGATTCGGGTGCCGGGCCGTCGAAGGCCGCTTCGACCGTCGGCGCCTCGGGCGTGATCCCCGGCAGGTGGTAGAGCTCGACCCCGCCGGAAGACGCCGCGGCCGCGCCGAAGTGCTTGAGGTCGACGAGGTCGGGGCGCGCGAACTCCCCGGTGATCACCGGCCGTTCGTCCTGGACCAGCCGGCCGGCGAAGTAGCCGAGCATGCCCCAGTCCAGGAAGTCGCGGACGCCCGCGTCGACCTCGATCAGGTGCGTACCGAACCGGTTCTCCGGCAGGTGGTTGCCCCAGCACGGAATCTTCCCGGTCAGCGCCGCCGCGCCGGTCGACGTCCCGCCTTCGCAGTTGGTTCGCGCACCGAGCACGGAGTTGGCGTACACGACCGCGGAGGACTCCATCCACGCGCAGTGCTCGCCGCGGACCGGGAGGTTGCCGACCTGGTAGGGCGTGCAGGTGGCCAGGATGTTCACCCCGCGCTTGCCGTAGAACGCTTCGGCGTCGGTCTGCAGCTCGACGAACTCCTTGGGGTAGGGCACCACGCCCACCGAGTCCGGGCCGAAGCCCTGTTGCAGCTGGCAGGTGGGGACCCGCATGTCGGGGATCTCGACGATGTCGTCACAGTCGAGGTTGAGCACCGCGAAGGCCTTGTTCCAGCCGCCCTCGGCCACGAGCTTCGCCTTCACCGGAGACGGCTGGGTGCTCGTGCCGGCCACGTTCCGGGTATCGCACAGCCGGTATGCGCCCAGGGCGTCGCCGTAGCGGATGAGCAGGTCCATCGCCGCCGCTACCGCGGGTCCGTCGGTGCCGTCGCGCATCGCCTTCTCGTCGTCGGTGAGGATCACCGTGCCACCTCCCGCTCGGCCACCGGGGCGGGTTCGGCGACGCCGTTGGTCTCCGGACCCCCGCGCACGGCCGCGAACATCAGCAGCCCGCCGAAGACGATCAGCGCGATCGGGGTGAACTCGTACGGCATGATCGAGCTGAGGCCCAGCAGCCAGAAGGTGTAGAGACCCGGCAGGATCAGCCCGAACATGTACCCGATGCCGTACCCGCTCGCCCGCACGGAAGCCGGGAACCGCTCGTTGAGGTACACGAGGATGACGCCGAGCGGCGCGGACGGCAGGACCTTCGCCACGACGGCGATCAGCCCGATCACCCACGCCGGCGCACCCGCGCGGGCGGCGACCGCCAGCAGCGCGAACGCGCCGCCCACGACGAATGTGAGCACAAGTGCCCAGCGCATCAGCAGCGCGCGCCGCCCGATCCGCTGGCCGACCGCGGCGAGCACCAGGATCAGGATCATCGTGAGGACCGAGCTGATGATCTCGACCGTGGAGGACAGCCGCGGGCTTTGGTCCAGCACCTGCACCAGCAGCGTCGGGAGGAACGACACCGACATCTGGGTGGCGAACCAGTAGCCGCAGGTGAACAAGAAGACGCTGACGAACAGAGAGCGGTGCGTCGTGAACAGTTCCATCACCGGTTGCCGTCCCTTGCGGCGCTGGGCGAACACCGAGTCGTCTTCCTTCACGCCGCGGTAGTGCCACAGGTACACCAGGCCGAGCACGAAGCCGAGGAGGAACGGGATCCGCCAGCCCCAGGTCAGGAAACCGCTGTGCGGCAGCACGTCGAGCAGGCCGAGCAGGAGCAGGTTGATCACCAGGAACGAGCCGGGCGCCGCGACGCCGATGAGCCCGCCAACACGGCCGCGTCGCGCGGGCTTCGCCTGTTCCAGCGCGAGCGGGATCGGTGCTGCGTAGCCGCCGGCGAGGAAGATCCCGCCGATCAGCCGGAGCACGGCGAACACGGCGATCGCGCCGTAGTCCCACGCCGCGTATCCGGGCAGCAGCCCGATGAGCAGGGTGACGATGGTGAAGCCCCAGCCGCTGATCATGGTGACGGGTTTGCGGCCGATCCGGTCGGACAGGTTGCCGAAGATGACGCTGCCGATCGGTCGCGCGAGCAGCCCGATCGTGAACAGCAGCGTGGTGAACGTCGCGCGGATCGCCGGCGACAGGTTCGCGGGCATGAAGTAGGCCATGGCGGCCGGCAGCACGAGCGCCGGGAGGTACACGTCGAAGCTGTCGACGAACATCGAGAACGCGCCGCCGCGGGCGGAGCGCCGTTCGTCGGCCTCGGTGAGGACGGTGGACGGGGGGACTTCGGGCAGCGCCATTGCGGCCTCCTGATCGTGGGGGAGCGCTAGGGACGGAGCACGGCTCCTCGGCCGAGGGGGCGCACGGTGCGCCGGTAGACCGACAACCAGCCGGTTTCGTGGTGGTCCGCAACGGGTTCCGGGTTCCTCGCCGCGAGCTCGCCGGGTTCGACGCGGAGGTCGCAGGCCCGCGCCGGCAGGTCGATGTGGATGGTGTCGCCGTCGCGGACGAGGGACAGGGGACCGCCGTCGGCGGCTTCGGGACGGACCTCGCCCACCACGATGCCGCGGTTGACGAGACCGGACAACTGGCCGTCGGTGACCACCGCGACCTGGCCGGTGAGCCCGGCGCGGTCGAGGGCGAAGACGATCTGCGACGCCATGCCCATGCCGGGCCGGCCCCGCGGACCGAGCCCGCGGACGACCACGACGTCACCCGCGGTGATGCTCCCGTCCGCCAGTGCGGCGACCGCGGCCTCCTGGCTTTCGAAACACCGAGCGGGTCCGGTGAACGCGGCCGGGCGGTCGTCGCCGACCGCGAGCTTGACGATCCCGCCGTCGGGGGTCAGCGATCCGCGCAGGACCACGATCAACGGCTCGGCGGCGAACGGCCGGCCGACGGGCCGGATGACTTCCGGGTCCGCGACCTCGGCGTCCCGGACGTTGTCGCCCACCGTGCCGCCGCTGACGGTCAGCGGCGTCGGATCGATCAGGTCGCCCAGCTGTTTGAGCACGGCCCGCGCGCCGCCCGCGGCGTCGAACTGCTCGATGCGATGCGGCCCGTTCGGCCGGACCGCGGACAGTACCGGGGTTTCCGGCCCGAACTCGGCGTAGAGGCCGAGGACGTCGACGTCCACATCGGACTCTTCCGCGATCGCCTGGAGGTGCTTGACGGTGTTGATCGACGCGCCCACGGAGAGGGCTACCCGGACGGCGTTGCGGAACGCGGCGGCCGTCATGATCCGGCGCGGGCGCAGGTCCTCGTCGACCAGCTGCACGATGCGCTTCGCGGCGGCGTCGGCCGCCGCCCACATCGACGGCGAGTTCGCCGCGACGGGGGTGGTGCCGGGCAGCGCCATGCCGAGTGCTTCGGCGACGACGTGCATCGAATTGGCCGTGCCCATGCCCGGGCACACCCCGGGGCCGCCGACGGCGCTGTCGCTCATCTCGGCAAGTTCGTCCACAGTAGACGTACCGCAGGCGTGGAGGAAGACGTCTTCGATGTCGCAGTGGCCGCCGCGGAAGCAGCCGCTGGGCTGGTAGCCGCAGGCCACGAGCAGGGTCGGGAGGTCCAGCCGCCCGGCGGCCATCAGCTGGGCCGGTGCGGTCTTGTCGCAGCTGGCCAGGCACACCATCCCGTCCAGCTGCGCACCCTCGACGCCGACCTCGATGTCGTTCACGATGAGGTCCCGCGCCGACAGGATGTACCCGCCGCCGTGCCCGGCCGAGTGGATGAAGTCGCTCGGCGCGGTCGTGCGCACCTCGAACGCCAGTCCGCCGGCGGCGGCGATCCCCTTCTTGACCCGCGCCGCGATCGCGTCGAGGTGGCTGAAGCAGATCGCCAGGTCCGACGAGGAGTTGACGACGGCGATCTTCGGCTTGCGGAGGTCTTCGTCGGTGAGCCCGAGTGCCCGCCACTGCGCGCGGCGGGTCGCCCAGCGGACCGTGCCGGGCGGGAAATCGCTGCGTACCAAGGGTCTTCCTCCGGTCAGCTGTCGAGGTTGCGGGTCAGGCGGGTGGCCAGTTCGCCGTGGTCGATGTCGTGCACGCTGTCCTTGCCCGCCAGATCCAGGGCGTGCGCTGCGGCCATGCCCATCGCCCCGCACGGGCCCATGACGCGCACGCTCGACAGCGCGGCCGCGTCACCGTCGACGCACCGGCCCGCGACCAGGACGTTGTGGACCTCGGGTGGGGTCATCGAGCGCAGCGGGACGTAGTGCACATGCTCGGGCCCGAACGTCTCCCACACGTAGCCCTCGGCTGTGTCGTGCAGCTCCACCGGCCATGCGGTCCGCGCGACCGCGTCGGGAAAGCGCGTTCCGGCCCGCACCTCGTCGATGGTCAGCTGGTGCACCCCCTGCGCCCAGCGCGTCTGCCGCCGGCCGGGGAGTCCGTAGGCCCGGACCCGGGCGCGCCCGAACGCCTCGGGGAACTCCGCCCGCAGGAATGCCACCACCCGGTCGGCCTGGGCCTTGCCTTCGAGCTGCGCGTGCGCCGCGGCGATCGGCTCGAGCGGGGCCTCGATGTGCGTCATGTTGAGCACGGCCGTTCCCCGGCCGGGGAAGTGGAAGGCGAGCCCGTCGTGCCGGCGCAGGCCGTACTGCCCGGCTTTGGCGCCGACGCGCTCGGCCAGCTCGGCCGGTTCGGGTGCGTCCTGCTCGGCGACGTGCTCGACGACGAGCTGTTGCGAGCCGTAGATCTCGCGCTCCGGCAGGCGGCACGGCAGTCCCGCTTCCCAGACCAGGGAAGCGTCCCCGCTCGCGTCGACGAACCCGGTGGCGGCGACGTCGACCGGGCCGTACCTGGTCGCGAAGGTGACCGAGTCGATCCGGTCACCGTCCCGGATGACGCCGGTGATCGCCGCGCCGGTGACCACCCGGATGCCGTGCTCCCGCACGGTGTCCTCGACCCATCGGCCGAGCACCACTTCGTCGTAGCCGACGGTGAGCGTGTGCCGCCGCTGCCGGAACAGATCGCCGGTGGCGCCCAGGTCGCGGAAGATGTCGTCGAAGATCCCGTGCGTCAGCTGGCGGTAGTCCGGGGCGTTCCCGAACACCCCGCAGAACAACCCGATCAGCGAGTTGACCATCTGCCCGCCGAGCACCGGCAGCGCGTCGACGAGCACGACGTCGCGGCCGAGCCGGACCGATTCGATCGCTGCGGACAACCCGGCGATGCCGGCGCCCACGACGCAGACGTCGGCGGTGACCTGGTGGGCGCCGGTGCCGGCGGGCTTGCGGACGGTGTGGACCTTCAGCTCGGTGAGGGGGTGCGGCATGGCTCACACGCTAGGTCGCGCTCCCGGGCCCCCGGAAATAGAGAATCGCGCTGCGGAAGTATCAGCTCGGGTTATACCTAGAGGTCCCGCGCGAGGTCGGTCAGCACGGTGCGGAGCCATCGGTGGGCCGGGTCGCCGTCGTAGCCGGCGTGCCACCAGAACCGTTCGACGATCGGTTCCGGATCACCGGGACACGGCAGGACCCGCAGGCCGAGCCGGCCGGCGACGCGCGTCGCAAGGCGTTCCTGCAGCAGCGCGACGCGGTCGGTGCCCGCGACGAAATGGGGCACGGCCTGATAGCTCTCGACGCGGACCCGGATGCGCGGCTGGATGCCGAAGAGCGCGAGCTGGCGGCCCATCGGAGCGGCGGGCGGGAACCCGCGATCCGGCTGGAACGGCGCGACCCACGGCAGCGCGGCGAGCTGCTCGAGGCTGAGCTCGTCGCCCCGCACCGGCGAGTTCGCCGCGTCGACGACGCAGACCCAGCGGTCGGTGAACAACGCGACCGAGCGCACGTCGGGCAGCTCGAACCGGCTGACCGGGGGCGCGACCATCCCGTCGATCAGCCGGATCGTGTCGGTGATGTCGCTGGCGAACGCCTCCCGGACCAGCCGGACGTGCAGCTGGACGTCCGGCGCCCGCGCCGCGAGCAGCGCGGACAGCCGCGAACCCAGTACCTCGATCGTGTAGTCCGCCATGACCAGCGTGAACTCGCGGGCGGACGCGCCGGGGTCGAAGTCGTGGCCGGTGCCGAAGAGCCGCTCCGCGCCGGTGCACACCGCCTCGACCTGGTCGGCCAGCTGCGTTGCCAGCGCGGACAGCACGTAGCCGTTCCCGGACCGCACCAGCAATTCGTCGCCGAAGTGCCGGCGCAACCGCGCGAGCGCGGCACTCGCCGCGGGCTGCGACACCCCGAGCCGGGCCGCCGCCCGGGTGACGTTCCGCTCCCGGAGCAGCTCTCGCAGGACCACCAGCAGGTTGAGGTCCAGGTTCGCCAGGTGAACGGCGGAGTGCCTCGCCACGGTGGGACTATAAACCAGACTGACACCCTTCGCAGCGACTGCCCGGGGAGAATGACCGGCATGACCGTGACAGGACGCCCGGAACTCGTCGCCCTCGACGCGACGGACATCGCGGCGCTCGCCGCCTTCTACGCCGACCTGACCGGCTGGCGCACCGTCTGAGACGTGGACGGCCCAATCACCCTGCGTGCTGATGACGGGCAAGAGATCGCCTTCCACCAGGTTGCCGAGCACATTCCGCCACAATGGCCAGGTCAGGAGCGCCCCAGCAAGCCCACCTCGACGTCATCGTCGACAACCCCGGCCACCCGGCGGCGCCGCACAACCCAGCGGGGCGTCCAGCCCGGCGGCAGGCTGCCGGTGGCCGGACGCGGCGGCATCGCAGGATTGCGCGAGGGGCGCGATGGTGCGAGCCTGGCCAGAACACTCTACGCATCGGACACGACATGGAATTGCTGACGCCCTGGGACGGTTCGAGGGTCGGGTTGGATCAGGATGAAATGCGTCGGCACAATCGCGGTGCTTTTCTTCGCCTTGTGCACCTGAGCGGCGAAATCTCGCGGGCTGACCTCGCGAGACGGATGAACCTCAATCGAAGCACGATCAAGACGCTGACGGCGGAACTGAGCGCGGCGGGCCTGGTCCGGGAAGTGTCGCAGACGGACAACCGTCACCAGGGCCGCCCGTCGCTCATTGTGCGGCCGGAGACTCAGCGATTCCACGTATTGGCGTTCGACGTCGCGGTGGACCGGTTGGTCGCCGCCCGGATCGGGCTCGGCGGTGTCATCCTGGACCGCAAGGTCGCTTTCCGGCGCCGGTCCGGAGTCGATCTCGACTATGTGGTCACGACGCTCGCGGAGCTCGGCCGCCAGTTGGCCGAGGCGGCGCCGTCGACGTCGACTTGCGTGGGACTGGGGGCCTCGTACTGCGGAATGATCCGTCCCGACGACGGAACCGTCCGTTTCGGTCCCGACCTCGGATGGGTTGATCAGGCGTTCGGCGCCGAACTGGCACGCCGGCTTGGGTTGGGCCTGCGGGTGCCGGTGGGAAACGAGGCGCATCTCGGAGCGCTCGCGGAGCACCTTCGCGGGGCCGGGGCGGGGGTGCAGAACCTCGTCTACCTGCACGGCGACGTCGGCGTCGGTGGTGGGATCATCGTCGGCGGCACGGTGCTGGACGGCGACGCGGGGTACGGCTGCGAGCTGGGCCACATGGTCGTCAACCCGCACGGCGGGCGGCCTTGTGGCTGCGGCTCCAGCGGGTGCCTGGAGGCGGAAGCCGGTGAGCGGGCCTTGCTGGACGCCGCGCGCCGACCGGCGGAGGTCTTCGGGCGTGACGCCGTGCGGGCGGTGGCCGACGACGCGGCCGCGGGCGATGCCGACGCGCGAGACGCGCTCGATTACGTGGGGGATTGGCTGGGCATCGGCGTGGCGAATCTCATCAATCTCTTCAATCCCGCCGTGGTCGTCTTCGGCGGAATGTTGCGGGACGTGTACGCCGGTGTATTGCCGCGAGTACGCAGTCGCGTCGCACGCAATGTGCTGCCGGTGGCGAAGGAAAAAGCGCGCCTGAGCGTGTCAGCTCTTGGGGACGACACCACCCTGATCGGCGCCGGCGAGCTCGGATTCTCGCGGCTGCTGCGCGATCCATTGAGGGACACATCGCGGATTTCGCCGGCGGCTTGGTGATCCGGCCGGGCGTGTCACTCGGGAGCGAACGACATGCGCGACGCGCGGCGGCCTGGCTCGCGATACCTGCCGCGAACAACGCCTCCGCCGGACCGACCGTGAGGCGGTGCGGAGCAGTCCGAGCCGGCTCGGGTCGTGGCCGGCCGGCCGGTCGGCGACCTGCCAGGCCAGGGTGGACGGTCGGCGAGGGCAGCGATCCGGCTGGGCAGGGCACCGGCCCCCGACCCTGCGAGGCCGCCCCGGACGTCGACCGCTCTCTTCTGCCGTTGACCGTGCACTACTGATCGTGGATCGCGTACCTGAGCCAGTACAAGCTCAGAGCTCGTGGCGTGGCGGCCAGATGACGATGGTGGTTCCGCGGCCCGTGGTGTCGGCGACGCTGATGGCCCCGCGGTGAGCGGTGACGGTCTCTCGCGCGATGGCGAGGCCGAGACCGCTCGTCCCGCTCGCACGGTCCCGACTGCCGTCGAGGCGACGAACCGATCGAAGACCCGGTCACGGGCCTCGGCCGGGATGCCCGGGCCGTCGTCGGCGATTTCGAGGACCGCGCGCTCGACGGTGCCTGCCGTTCTGATGTGGACAGTCGCCTCCGCGTGCCAGGAGGCACCTGCGGTACCTGCGAGACCGCCGTCCTGTCCGGGAAGCCGGATCACCGTGACTCGGTCCTCACCGACGACGAGCGGGAGGCCGGCGACACGATGACGATCTGCGTGTCCCGCTCGTGCTCGCCCCGTCTTGTCCTCGATCTCTGACCACGCAGGAGACACCCATGCCCGCCCCCACAGGAAACAGGGCGGTCCCCGTGCTCGACGTCGACCTGTTCGCCGACACCAACCTCGTGGATCCGTATCCCATGCACGAGGACCTACGCGAGTCCGGCGCCGTGGTCTACCTCGAGCGCTACCGGGTTTGGGCCATGGCTCGGCACGCGGAGGTGTATGCCGCGCTGACCGACTACGAGACATTCTGCTCCAGCGTCGGGGGGCGGATTCGTTCTCGGAGTGCGCTGTCAGCACCAGCGTGAACCACGTCGTCACAACATTTCAGCGGCGACACGCAACTGGTGCGCTGGTCCGCTTCGTCCGTCGCGGCTCTAATACGGCAGCCGCAGTCTGGGATGTTTGTCGCGTTGTCGCTGGTAGTGGCCGTGGCGGGCGCGGGTTTGGTGGCGTCGTCGCCACAGTGACCAGTGATCGGTGTGTTCTGGTGGGTGGACGGGGTCGGTGCCGGTGGCCAAGAGTCGTCTGATTTCATTGCAGGATAAGGGAATTAACTGTTCTGCAGTGTCGGAGGTGCCCCCTTTTCGATGCGGGACCGTTCATCGTGGGCGGTGGTGGCGAGGAACGCGGCGGCGAGCATGGACAGGGTGATGTGCCGGTACCACGCCTGGTATTTGCGGACCTGGTAGTGGTCCAAGCCGGTCTCGTTCTTGGCGAACTGGAACGTTTCCTCCACCGCCCAACGGGATCCGGCGACCCGGACGAGCTCGGCAACGGGGACGGGGTAGGTGGAGTGGCAGATGTAGTAGGCCAGCTCGGTGGGTTTGCTGATCGAGCGGCGAACCAGCAGCTGATGCCCGCCGGTGGTGGCGGGGTCGAGCAGCAGCCAGTCGTAGAGCCGGTGTCCTTTGCTGCCGATCCCGGCGGAGAGGCGTTGCCAGCCCTTGCGCGGTGCCGCAGCGGCGAGCTCGTCAGCCCGCAACGTCCCGGCCGGGGTGCCGAAGCGGTGATCACACGAGATGGCCATGACGTAGTTCAGTCCGGCCTGTTCGCACCAGCTGCGCAGTCCGGGGTTGTCGCCGTAGGCCTCGTCGGCGGTGAACCACTCGAGGTCGGAGCCGGTGTCGAGCAGCCGTTCCAGCATCCGCTGGGCGAGCTGGGGTTTGGTCGCGAACGTCACGGTGTCGGCGATCCCGGCCTCACGGCAGCGCTCGGGATCCTCGGTCCACGACTTGGGCAGGTAGAGTTCTCGGTCGATCAACGCGCGTCCCTTGACCGAGACGTAGGTCAGGAACACGCCGAGCTGGCAGTTCTCGATCCGTCCGGCGGTGCCGGAATACTGCCGCTGCACTCCGGCGGATTTGGTGCCCTTCTTCAGGAATCCGGTCTCGTCGGCCACTGCGACCCCACTGCGGTCGCCGAGGTGGGTCAGCACATGGCCGCGCAGATCGTCGCGGACCGCGTCGGCGTCCCAGCGGTAGAAGTTCAGCAACCGTTGCATACCGTCGGGGCACAGGTCGCCGGCCTGCTCAGCGATCGTCCACGAGTTCTTCCGCTCCGCCTTCGACAGCAGCCCCAGCACATACATCCGGGCCCGCCGCCGTGAGTCCGCCTGCGCGAAACGCCCCGCGACCAGCGCGAACACGTCATCGAACCCGGCCTGCCACCGAGCCAGACGATCATCAACTACAGTTCTCGACGCGGCCACCGCGTCTTCTTCGAGATCCAACACACCTTGAAGTCGATCACGCGGTGGCCGCCTTCATGACCACGACACGCCGCCAGGTCACACACTGCGGCTGCCGTACTAAGGGGTTCGGTCGGGGAGTCCGTTGGATCTGAAATGTTACCAATCGATGCTTCAGTGCACTGAAGTGATGGCTGACGCTTTTCTGTAGAAAGATGAAGTTTTGCCCTGTTGCTCGCTGTCACACTAACGGGTGATAGTGGTGAGGATCTTGGTGCGTCTAGCTTTCCCTTTGCCGCTCATTCCGCAGCGGCCGCCTTCTGCGCTGGCCGCTGTTCCGAAGCCCGTGGATTTCGGGGCGGACGCGGCGAAATCGACGGACCTCGCGATCGACGGGTGGGGCGACGCCCAGGGCTACCACCTCGACGTCGGGCGGGAAAAGTCCGGATTCGCCTGGCAGGAAGCCGCCCTGATCAGCCCCGAAGGCGTCGACGACTCATCGTGGATCGGGTACCAGTGCCTCTCCGGGGACGGACGCTTCGCGGCGGTGGCGGTGCTGCCGGCGTCGGTAGTCAACCGGCAAGCGGCTCGTGACCATGGCGCGCTCGCCTACTCCGTGGACTTGGCGAGCGGCCTGGTGCGCCCACTCGCCACCGGCGTCGGGCTGAAGTACTTCTCGCCGGGCTGCGGCACCGGCGACGAGGCCGTGTTCAGCCTGGACACCGGCGTCAACGACCAGAACACACAACTGCTGAGCGCGAACTTGGCAACCGGCAAAATCGACGCCGCCATCACGACGTCCGGACAGGTCACGTCCGCGGTGCCGACGGCGAGCAGGATCGTCGGCGCCGCCGGCCCGCGGCTGGTGTCCGTCTCCGGTAACGGAAAGTCCGTGGTCGTGGCAACGGAGAGCGGCGACGTCTACGACCTGCGCCCGGCTGCCGACGGGGGAGTGAACTTCCTCCCTCGCCGGCCGCACGCTCACGATCGGGGACGCGCGGGCGGAGCTGGTGAGCCTGGAGGTGTGGTCGACTCAGCTCGTCCTGAATCTCGCGCACGTCGACGTCGAACCACGCCGGGTGCGGGAGCGCTTCGGAGCCCACTGGCGCGGATGGGACGACGCGGGAACCCAGTACCAGGGCGGCCGCAGCAGCGGCGGCGGGTCACATTCGTTGTACACCGAGCGGCGGGTGTTCGAGCCCGGCCCACCGGAGGAAGCACGGGTCGCCACGCTGGTTCTCGAGTCCGGGGACGACCGGGCCACGGTCCCGATCGAGCTGCCCGCGGAGTGACGCGACCGGCCGGCGGCGCGCAGTCGATGACCACGATCCGGCCGCCCGGGCGGAGCAGCCGGCCGACGTGCGCGAGGTAGCCGGCCGCGTCCGGGGCGAGCTCGCGGGGTCAGCACGCAACTCCGTTCGTTCGACGGTGCACGTCCGAGTGGTCTGCGCGTTAGGATCCGCCTCCATGATCGAGGACGACGCACCAGCCGATCCGGTCGCCTGCCGCCGCCCGGCCTACCTGAAGGACCTGGCCGGCGGCGTGGATCGGTTCTTCGAGCCTCGCCGCACCAGCTGTCCGTGGTGTGACTCTGATGCACTTCGTGGCCGGTTGCGCACGACCGACTTGCTGCAGCACAAGCCGGGCCGGTTCGTGCTCGACGAATGCCGGGAGTGCGGGCACGTCTTTCAGAACCCCCGGCTGAATCCGGCCGGGCTCGAGTTCTACTACCGGGACTGCTATGACGGGCTCGGCGAAAAGAACATGACGGGGATGTTCGAAGGCAACCGGGCGGGTTATCGCTCCCGGGTCGAGCTGGTCCGGGACATCGGCGCATCGGGTGAGTGGCTCGACGTCGGCATGGGGCACGGACATTTCTGCAAGGAAGCCGCCGCGGTGCTGCCGGGTGTCGAGTTCGACGGTCTCGATCTCGGCGACGGGGTGGAGCTGGCGCGTCGGCAGGGCTGGATCCGTACCGGCTATCGGGGCTTGTTCGTGGACTTGGCCGAGGATCTCGCCGGGCGCTACGACGTGGTCAGCATGTACCACTACCTGGAACACACCGCGGAACCCAAGCGAGAGCTGGCGGCGGCGATGGCGGTGTTGCGGCCTGGTGGGCTGCTGGCGATCGAGCTGCCCGATCCGGAATGTCGCTGGGCGAAGATGCTCGGCCGGTGGTGGATGCCGTGGCTGCAACCCCAGCATCTGAACCTGATGCCGATCGGCAACCTCCGTGCGGAGCTGGCGAGCCGCGGATTCACGGTGGTCGCCGAGCAACGTGCCGAGCCCCATGCTGCGATCGACGTGCTGGCCGCGTCGATCATGGCGGTCAACGCCCTGACCATCGCCGGGGAGGATCTTCCGTGGCGGGACGCTCCGCCAACGCGGTGGCGGCGGATCCTGCGCAGGGCCACGTTCGTCGTGTGCGTGCCGCTGTTCGTACTGGCCGCGGCGGTGGACCGGGTCAGCGCACCGTTCGGCCGGCAGCGCGGGTGGTCCAACGCGTATCGGGTGGTGGCTCGCCGGGATGCCGCATAGCCCGCCCCTTTTCGATTGTCGACGCGTGAAGCTACGATCCTGGCCGGGTCTTCCCGCTGGTGAACCCGATCGACAACCAGGACCACCTCGTTTCACTGGGCGCCGTTCCCCACCTACGGCCCCAGCCTCGTCGACCTGCGACACCGGCCTCGATCCGACGATACCCCCGTTGTTGACCACCTCGTCGAGGTGGCCAAAGGGACCGTCGATCCACTTCACCGCCTCAGCGGACGCTGCCCACGGCGGTGACGTCGAGGACTTCCGGGTTGGTCGTCGCCGGGCACGCCACTACTTCTTCGCGGCGGCGACCTTCTTGCGCGGTGCGCGTTTGCGGGCCGGGGCCGGTTCGGCGGCTTGTCGCTGGGCTTCCTCGTACGCGCTGACGATTTCGGAAGACAGCCGGCCTCGTTCGGAGACCTCGTAGCCGGTCTCACTCGCCCAGGCCCGGATCGCGCGGGACCGTTCGCGGTCAGCCGAGTTGACTGTCGTTGACTGGCCGGTCGCGACGCGCATTTTGCGGCCGCCGGTCTTGCGGCCCGCGGCGATGAAGCGGGCGAGTTCCCCGCGCAGAGCGGCGGCGTTGTCGTCGGACAGGTCGATCTCGTAGCTGACGCCGTCGAGGCCGAACGGGATAGTGTGGGCGGCGGCACTGCCATCGAGGTCGTCCAGCATCTCGACAAGTACTTTTTGCGCCATGTAAATTCTCCAGTAGGTTGACCGTGTGCCCTTGATTATTGGCGCACGATGTATGGGAACGATAGATATCATACATACCGATCGGTATTGCCGCAATTGTGATAGCGTTCAGCCCAAGACTATGATGCGCACCGGTTTGGGCCTGCGTCGTGACGATCTCGCGGCAGCGGAGCTCGAGATGACCTGTCAACACGTCGAACGGCAAGTGGAATGTCGATGCCGCGAAAGCGCGTGAGGTGCACGCCGGACTTGTGTGCACCTCACGCAGCATGATGTCGACATGTGCTCTCTACCGCCCATCGAGCACCGTGGTGCGGTGTGGCTCAAGAGAGGTCCGCTCAGCTCGACGTGGTGCTGCCCAGCTCGCCTAATACCAATCCCGACACGGCGAATAGAAACAGCGTGGCACCAATGATCATCGGCGTGGACCCGCACAAGGCTGCCAGGACATCGGCCGCCACCTCGCGCCGCAGCTGGTCGCTTGGATCAGAGGGATTTCCTGGTGGCGCGCCGGGACGGTTGGCGGGTCTGGCCGAGTTGCGGTGCGGGTCCGAAGTGGACGGTGATGGTCAGGCCGCCCTGGGAGCGTGCGGTGGCGGTGAGGGTGGCGTGGTGGGCTTCGGTGACGGCGTTGACGATGGCGAGGCCGAGACCGTGGCCGCTGTGGTGGTCGTTGCGGTCGGCTGAGAGCCGCTGGAAAGGCTGGAACAGCCGCTGGAGCTGATCTTCGGGCACGACAGGTCCGCTGTTGGTGACCGTGATGGCCGCCCGAAGCCCCGAGGTTTCAGTGGTGATCCGGATGTGCCCGTCCGAATAATTGTGGCGGACGGCGTTGTCGATGAGGTTCGTGGTAAGGCTTTCGATCAGTCTTGGGTCCCCGACTGTGGCTGCGGGCGTGAGGTGCAGGGCGAGGTCGATGCCGTTCTCGGCGGCCCGGGCGCGGCGCGAGGCGAGGACTCCGGCGACGACGTCAGCGAGGTCGACCCTTTCCCAGCGCGTGACACCGCGTTCGCCGGTGGCCAAGGCGAGCAGCGAAGTGACGAGCCGTTCCTGGAGCCCGCCCAGGGCCAGCGCCTCTTGACAGGCCATGCGGAGGGTGTCGGCGTCGGCATCGGGGTCGCCGAGCGCGACTTCCAGCAGGGTCCGCAGGCCGGCCAGCGGTGTTCGCAGCTCGTGGGAGGCGTTGGCGACGAAGTGACGTTGGGCGTTGAACGATGCTTCCAGGCGCGCGAAGAGGTCGTCGAGGATGTGGCCCAGTTCGGTCAGCTCGTCGACGGGCTCACCGAGGGCGAGGCGCTGGTCGAGGTTGCCGGCGGAGATGGCCTTGGCGGTGGCGGTGATGGCCCGCAGCGGCCGGAGGAACCGGCCGGCGACGAACCAGCCGGCAGCGACACTGACGGGCACGAGCACGACGAGCGCAACCACAGAGCCGACGAGGAGCTGGTGCGGGCCGATTCCCTGGCCGGTCCCGGTGATCGCGGCCGGCGCCCGGGGCGCGGAGGCCGGGCCGGGCGCGGTCGACTGCATGCCGATGAAGGGCAGGGTGACGACGGCGAGGACCACGACCCCGGCCAGGTAGATGCCCGCGGCGTAGACGAGCGTGAGCCTGGCTCGCAAGGATCGGCTGGGCGCGGACTGGAGGACGGTCATGGTGGTCCGATCCGATAGCCGCCTTCGCGGACTGTCTCGATCACGGACGGGTCGCCGAGTTTGGCGTTCAGCCGGTGCACGGTGTGCTTGACCGCAGAGCTGAAGGGGTCGGCTGCCTCGTCCCAGACCTGTTCGAGGAGTTCTTCGGCGGAGATGACCCGGCCGGGCGTGGCCAGCAGGCATTCGAGGAGGGCGAACTCCTTGGGGCTGAGCTCCAGGCGGCGGCCGGCGCGGAACACGGCCCGGCGCGCCGGGTCGAGGCTGATGTCCCCGGACACCAACGTGGGCGGCAGCGGCGGGGCGGCACGGCGAGCCAGAGCACGGACGCGGGCGACCAACTCGGCAAAAGCGAATGGCTTCGGCAGGTAGTCGTCGGCGCCGAGGCCGAGGCCGCTGACCCGGTCCTCGACCGTGTCGGAGGCGGTGAGCATCAGCACGCGGGTCTCGCAGCGGTTGCCGGCCAGCTGCCGGCAGATCTCGTCGCCGTGGACACCGGGCAGATCCCGGTCGAGGATCACCACGTCGTAACGGGTGACGGCCAGCCGGTCGCAGGCGTCGGTTCCGTCCAGGGTGACATCGACGGCCATGCCTTCGCGGCGCAGCCCGGTCCCGATCGAGCGGGCCAGCACCGCGAAATCCTCGACCACCAGGACCCTCATGTGCTCAACGATGCCAGAAGCGAGGTTCCAGCCAGGTCGCAGCGGCTGCGACCCGGCTGCGACCGAGTGCTGCGTACAACCTCCGGCATGAGTCCATTGAGAACCGCCGGCTCCGGGATTGTCGTCGCCGGCCTGCGGAAGCGGTACGGGTCGACCCGAGCTCTCGACGGTATGTCCTTCGCCGTCCGCCCCGGGTTGGTGACCGGCTTCGTCGGCCCGAACGGCGCCGGGAAGTCCACCACGATGCGCGTGATCCTCGGCCTCGCCGCGGTCGAAGCGGGCACCGCGCTGATCGAGGGGAAGCCCTACCGCGGCCTGCGGCACCCGCTTCGCCACGTCGGTTCCCTGCTGGACGCGGCGGCGCCGCACCCCGGCCGGAGCGCTCGCAACCACCTGCTCTGGATGGCGCATTCCCAAGGCTTGGCGCCGCGGCGGGTGGACGAGGTGCTCGAGCAGGTCGGCCTGGCCTCGGTGGCGCGGCGCAAGGCGGGCGGCTACTCGCTGGGCATGCGGCAGCGGCTCGGCGTCGCCGCGGCCCTGCTGGGCGACCCGCCGATCGTCCTGCTCGACGAGCCGTTCAACGGCATGGACCCGGACGGCATCATCTGGATGCGCGGGTTCCTGCGGTCCCTGGCCGCCGAGGGCCGGGCCGTCCTGGTGTCCAGCCATCTGATGAGCGAGGTGCAGGACACGGCCGATCATCTCGTCGTGGCCGGGCGCGGCCGGGCCATCGCCGACACCGGCGTGGCCGAGCTGATCGCGGCAGCGTCCAAGAACCGGGTGGCCCTGCGGACCACGGCCCGGCCGGACGCCACGAGCGTGCTCGCGCGGGCCGGCGCCACCACAACGGCCACCGGCCCGGACACCCTGATCGTCTCCGGGTTGTCCCCGGACCGCGTCGTGACGCTGCTCAACGAAACCGGGGTCCCGTTCTCCGAGGTTTCAGCACACCGCGCCACGCTGGAGGGCGCCTACCTGGAACTCACCCGCGACGCGATCGAGTTCCGCGCCATGGCACCCGCGGAGGTGCCACGGTGACTCCCTTTCTCCTGTTGCTGCGTGCGGAGTGGACCAAATTCCGGACCGTCCGAGGCTGGACCGTCGGCCTGGTGGCCGCGGCCCTGATGGTGGTGCTGGTCGCGCTGCTCGCCGGCATCAGCAGCGATCAGCACGGCTCACCACCGGTTCCGATCGGACCGGGTGGTGAGCCGGTCACCGACAGCTTCTACTTCGTGCACCAGCCGCTGACCGGAAACGGCAGCATCACCGTCTCCGTTTCCGCGCTCGACGTGCGCATCGCACCCGGCCTCGAACCCGGCACCGTGCCGTGGGCGAAAGCCGGCCTCCTCGTCAAGGACGGCGCCCGCCCCGGATCGCCCTACGCGGCGATCATGGTCACCGGCAGCCACGGCGTGCGGATGCAGGACAACTACGTCAACGACACAGCAGGTATCTCCGGCGCGGTCTCCACCGCATCACCCCGTTGGCTGCGGCTGGACCGCTCCGGCGACATGATCACCGGCTCCGAATCCGCCGACGGCATCCGCTGGACCACGGTGGGTACCGTGCACCTGGCCGGGCTCGGAACGACCGTGCAAGCCGGGCTGTTCGTCGCCTCTCCGGAAGCCGTTCAGGGCCTCGGCACGGTTCCCACTGTCGCTACAGCCGTCTTCGGGAACTTGCGTACCGCGGGCGGGCAGCTCGGCGACCGGTGGACCGGTGACCAGATCGGGCCCGAATCCTCCAGCTTCTCCGGTTATCCGCGGCACACCTCAGGAGCGTTCACCCAGTCCGGCGGCAGTGTCACCGTGACCGGCGCCGGCGACATCGCGCCCGCCGTCCGGGCATCGCTGGGCACCGCCGGGACCGTCGCGGATCTCCTCACCGGCACGTTCCCCGCGCTGATCGCGGTCATCGCCGTGGGAGCACTGTTCATCACCACCGAATACCGGAACGACCTGATCCACGTGACCCTGGCCGCCGCCCCGAGCCGGAGCCGGGTACTGGCGGCCAAGGCGATCGTCCTGGGCGCGGTCACCTTCGTCGCGGGACTGGCGGGGGCGGCCGTCGCGATTCCTCTGGGTGAGCACCTCGCGCGGGCCAACGGCGTGTACCTGTTCCCGATCACGTTCCCGACCCAGCTGCGGATCGAGCTCGGGACCGCGGCGCTGCTCGCCACCGCCGCGATCCTGGCGCTCGCCGCCGGCACCGCGTTCCGGCGCAGTGCCGGAGCGGTCACCACCGTCACGATGGTCATCGTGCTGCCCTACCTGCTGGTCGCGCAGATCCCGTTCATCCCCGCCGCGGTGATGGACTGGCTGACCCGGCTGACGCCCGCCGCGGCCTTCTCGGTCCAGCAAACGCTGACGCGATACCACCAGGTCGCCAGCATCTACACGCCTTACAACGGCTACTACCCGCTGCCGCCGTGGGTCGGGTTCGCCGTCCTGGCCGGCTACGCGACGGTGGCCCTGGCCGCGGCGGCCGTCCTGCTCCACCGGAGGGACGCATGAGACTGGCCCTGCACGCGGAATGGACGAAGATCCGCACCCTCGCCGGCCCCCGCTGGCTGCTGCTGGGCGCCATCGCCGCGACCGTAGCCCTGAGTGCCGGGGTCACCTCGATCATGACCTGCGACGCCACCGGTTGCGGCCACGACACGACCAAGCTCAGCCTCACCGGCGTTCAGCTGGGCCAGGCACCGGTCGTCGTCCTGGCCGTGCTGGTGATCAGCAGCGAATACGACTCTGGCCTGATCCGCACCACCCTGACGGCGACCCCGTACCGGACCACCGTCCTCGCGGCCAAGTCCCTCGCCCTCACCGGCGTCGTGGCCGCGGCCGGGACCGTCGCGGTTCTCGGGTCGCTGCTGGCCGGGCGGCTCATCCTGCCCGGCCGCGGCTTCACGGCCGCCCACGGCCACCCAGTGTTGTCCCTGGCCGACGGGCCGACCCTGCGCGCGACCGCCGGATCGGTCCTCTACCTGGTCCTGATCGCCCTGCTCAGCCTCGGCATCGCCACCGGCGTGCGCGATGCCGCCGCCGGCATCGGCACCATCCTGGGCCTGCTCTACCTGGTACCGATCCTCGCGCCGGTGATCAACGACCCGGACTGGCAACGCATCCTCGAGCAAATCGGGCCGATGAGCGCCGGGCTCGCCGTCCAAGCCACCACCGACCTCGACAGCCTGCCCATCGCGCCCTGGCCGGGCCTCGGCGTCCTCGCCACCTGGACCACTGCCGCCCTGCTGGCCGGTGCCCTGCTGCTGCAGCTGCGTGATGCCTGATGATCCAGCTCATCGGGGTGAACAAGCGCGCCCTCGTCGTGCACGACATCGACATCGACGTCGACACCGTGGCCGGCGCGCCGCTGGTGGTCCGCGGCATGTGCAGGTGGCTACGGCTGCCCTGTGGCGACCTCGTGACTGATCCCCAGGCAGTCCTCGTCGTCCCACGTTCGCCGCTCAGCCTGGCGCACGTCGCAGATTCCCGGCATCCGCAATTCGGCATGGGCGGATGTCCGCACATCACGGACCGCTCGCCTGGCATGCTTTGCGGGTGCTTACGGATCAGCAGATCGATGAGGCGTTGCGGGCCGTTCCGCGCAAGAAGGTTCCGTTCGAGGGCGCGTGGACCAAGGCGCCTTATCCGGAGCGCTCCCACGACGGCCGGATTTTCGCGGTGCTGGTCGACGACCCGGAGGTCGAGGCGCTGGTGGTCGACCGTGCGACCGGCGAGGTGCTCGTCCTGGACGGCTCGGTTGCCCTGGTCAACCGGTCCTTGGGTCAGTTCGCCAAGTCTGCCACGGCGTATGTGGCCGCGCGTAAGCGGGCGAAATCCATCGACGAGGACGACGACGAGGCCCTCGAAGCCAACGGCGAAGAGGCATTGATGGCTATCCGCGCAATCGACGCGGACGCCGTCGCGGACGAGAACCAGTTCTGGGCCGTCGCCGCCGAGGAACTCGGCTACGGCATCTGAGACCTGCGCGCGTCAGGATGGGCACCCAGGACGGCCATCCTGACGGGGGTTCAGGTGGTCGCGGTTACCCGACGGGCACGGGACGATCCGGGCTACTTGGCCGGACGTTGCGCCCTGTATGCGGCAGAAGAGGACGTTCTGTAGTCCGCGATTGTGCGTGGCCGGTGGCGCTGGCCGTCATGTGACAGGCCTTGGTGGGTCATGGCAGCACGGTCGGCGTGCGTGGTGTGTGCGCGTCGCGGCTGGGCGGCACGCCGAACATGCGCCGGTATTCGCGGCTGAACTGTGAGGGGCTGTCGTAGCCGACCGCGTAGCCGGCGCCGGTGACGTCTCCCGGTTCGACGAGTAGTCGTGCCCTCGCCTCGTGCAGACGGATCTGTTTCTGGAACTGGATCGGGGTCATCGAGGTGACCGCGCGGAAGTGACGGTGGAACGAGGTCACGCTCATCGTGGCCAGCGCCGCGAGTTCCTCGACGCGCAGCGTCTTGTCATAGTGGCCGCGGATCCATCGGATCGCGCGGGCCAGCTGCGTGAGTCGGCTGTCGGCCAACCCGATCTGCCGTACGGTCGCGCCCTGGGGGCCGGTCACGAGCCGCCAGAGGATCTCGCGCTCGGTGCCGGCCGCCAGGGCGGCGGCGTCCCCGGGCGCGTCGAGGAGGCCCAGCAGCCGGGCGATCGCGTCGAGCAGGGCCGGCGACGCGTCGCTGACCGCGATCCCGGCCGGCGCGGCGTCGACCGCACCCGGCCGGCCGGTGGCCGCCAGTGCCGTGTCGATCAGCAGGGAAGCGATCTTGTCCGGGCGCAGCTCGAGCACGAAGGCGAGGAGCGGCTTCTCGGCGCTGGCCCGTGCGATGTGCCCCACCAGCGGCAGTGCCACCGACACCAGGAGGAACTGCCCCGGACCGTAGGTGAAGGTGCGGCCGTTCAGAGCCGTTTCCTTGACGCCTTGAACGATGACCCCGAGCGTCGGCTCGACGGCGCTGCCCAACGGCTCGGTGGTCGTCGACGCGCGGAGGACCGAAACGCCGGGCAGCGCCGTGCGGGTCACGCCCTCGCCGGCATGGCGGGTGATCGACGCCTTCAGGCGAGCCAGCTCGTCCATCTCCCCAGTGAATCACGGTGGAGCTCGACGACTGCCACGGTTGGCAGGATCGTGCAAGACTCTGGCAGTATCGACCTAGCACCTGGAGAGTGTGCCCTGGTGTCATGAAAGCCATGACCTCCCTCGATTCCTACCTCACCATCGGCCGCTCTGGCCTGCGTGTCAGCCCGCTCTCGCTGGGCACCATGACCTTCGGCGAAGACGACGGTTGGGGCGCGAGTCCCGAAACCGCTGAGGCGATCCTCGCCGAGTACCTCGACCACGGTGGCAACGTCGTCGACACCGCCAACACCTACACCAACGGCCACTCCGAGAAGATCGTCGGCGACTTCTTCGCGGCCCGGCACGGCCTGCGTGAACGCGTCGTGCTCAGCACGAAGTTCTTCGCCAACCTTCATCCCGGTGACCCCAACGGCGGCGGCGCCGGCCGCAAGGCACTCATCGGGCAGCTCGAAGAGTCATTGCGGCGCCTTCAGACCGACTACATCGACCTCTACTGGCTGCACGGCTGGGATCGCCGCGCCCCGATCGAGGAGACTCTGCGAGCGATGGACGACCTGGTCGCCGCCGGCAAGGTCCGCTATGTCGGCTTCTGCAACCTCCCGGCGTGGGTCGCCGCGCAGAGCCAGACGATCGCCCACTTCCGTGGCTGGGCGCCGCTCACCGCGCTCCAGTTCGAGTACTCGCTGCTGGAACGCACGCCCGAAGGTGAGCTCCTGCCGATGGCCGAGGCGTTCGACATGGGCGTTCTACCGTGGAGCCCCCTGCGCGGCGGCCTGCTGTCAGGCAAGTACGTCCGCGACGCCGCCACCCCCGCCGACAGCCTGCGGGCCGCTCGCCTGAGCCGGCCGACCCAGCGGGACTGGGGCGTCATCGACGCGGTCGCGCGGATCGCGGCCGCGATCGGCGTCAGCTCGGCGGAGGTCGCGCTCGCGTGGGTACGCGGCCGCCAGGCGGTCACCTCGACGCTCATCGGCGTACGAACTCCCCAGCAGCTACGCGTCAACCTCTCCTCGCTGGCGATCGCATTGACCCCCGAGCAACTCGCCGCCCTCGACGAGCCCTCGACTCCATCCCTCGGCTTCCCCGCCGCCATCAACGCCGGACCGGGGCCAATGCTCGGCTTCGGCGGTACAACAGTGGACGGCGTCGAGCTTCCGGTGTGGCCGATGCTGCTCTCCAGCCCAGCCCGCTACTGAATCCGCCCCAGCAAAAGGGAACTCACGATCGCCAACCCCGTTGCGGACCAGACCATCCTCTATTCGGCATGAGCGTGCGTGGTGACGAACGACTGATCAGCGGCTACTTAAGACCGGGCGGCAGGATTGGGTCCGGCCAGACTGCCATGACTGCACTCTTTCCTGACTGACTCAGTCAGTCAAGTATTCGGCCCTCGACTCGACCGGCAGGCTTGCCTGCTCGCCATGAGCGGCTGCGTCCCCGGCTCCACCCGTCGGCCGTCCGCCGTGGTTGCCGCGTGCCGGCGGCGGCCTGCTGGCCTTCGAGGGTCTTCTCGCCGATCTAGTCGCGGTCGAGCTGAGCGGCGACGACCCGCACGGGGAAGAGCATGAAGCCCCATGCCGTGCAGGTCGGAGATCCCTGTCAGTGGCCCGGTGACCAGTTACAGCTGCACTCCGCCGCTTTGGAGCGGGCGGAGAGGACCATCAGGTCCGCGGCGTTGCGGGCGAGGTGTTCATCTCGTGCACGGCCCGGATCCTCGGCTGGTCCGCCGCAGCGGTCCTGATCTCGTGATCGAGGGTGAGGGCCTGCAGGACCTCGTCTTCGATGTGCCGTCCGGCGCCGCACATCGAGTCGACGCCCCGGCCGATACGGAACGTGGCGCGGGAGGGACGGGTGAGCGAGACTGCTTCGATGGTTTCCGAATACGCCCAGAGCGACCAATTCCGCGGTGCTCGTATCCACCTGTGCGACCTGGCGGGCCTCGAGATCCGCGATTGCGAGGTGAACGGTCTGAAGATCGTCGACTGCTACGGCAGCGACGTCTACCTCGGTGGCTACTTCGAGCGTGTCGTCGTCAACGACGTCGACGTGACCGCCTACGTCGAGGCCGAGCTCGACCGCCGGCACCCCGCCCGGACGCTGGCACGGGAAGCGGCTTCTCCCGAGGACTACCGGGCTGCTTGGGACGCCATCGAGACCCTGTGGCGCGCAACGCTCGACCGGGCGAGGCTGTTGCCCGCGTCCACACTGCACGAGCAGGTCGACCGCGAGTGGTCGTTCGTCGAGACACAACGGCATCTGCTGTTCGCCTGCGATGCGTGGCTCGGCAACGCCGTGCTCGAGGAGGAAGCGCCCTACCACCCGCTGGGCTTCCCCGCCGGGGGAACGCCGTCCGATGAGGCGGCGAAGCTCGGCCTCACCCTCGAAGCCACCCCGACGCTCGAGGAGGTGCTCGCGCCGCGGCTCGCCCGCATGGCCGCGATGCGGTGTGTCGTCGACGGGCTCACCGCGGCCGAACTCGACCGGGTATGCGGCCGCAAACCAGCGGACATGTACCCCGAGCAGGAGTACGTCGTGCGCCGCTGCCTCAAGGTGGTGCTGAAGGAAGAAGCCGAGCACCACCGTTACGCGGTGCGCGACCTCGCGGTGCTCGAGGCAGGTGTGTCTGAACCGTAGTAGTCGCCGAGCGGTTTGCTCGGCCAAGTGCCGACGCGGGAGCGGACGCTTACGTCCGTGCTGGGCGGCGCGTGTGTCTCGCTGCGCGGTCAGCGGCAGAAGACGGCATGCCCATCGACCCGGCCCGGCGGAACTCGACCCCGCGGGCCGGGCTGCATCAGCTTCCCGGCGGCGTGCGCACGTGTCGGTGCCCGCTGGCCGGGAAGGCTGGCGGTGCGGGCGGTAACACGTCGTGGAGGACGTAGTCGCACTTCTCCGCCACGCGACAGGAAGCCCGGTTGTCCTCCGCGTGCAGCAAGTCAAGGCGGGTCAGCCGGGTGAGATGCTGGGTGTGCAGTGCCCACCGCGACGTGGTCTCGAGGGCACGGGCGGCGATGCCGCGTCCCCGGACGTGGGCAGCCGTCCAGTAGCCGACCTCGGCCACACCGGCGGTCCCGACCTTCACCACCATGTGGCCGAAGGGTGCGTGGTCGTCGTCATCGGCCACCACCGCGAAACTGAACCGTGTTGCGGAGTTCCAGCCGGCGGCCTGTGCGTCCAGCCACCGCCGGGCATCGGCTTCGTCGGCCAGGGAGGTGGCCAGCCACTGGCGCAGCAGCGGATCGCGATGCGCCGCGATCAGCGCCGGTAAATCGTCCAGTCGCCATGGGCGCAGCCGCAGGGCGGCTGCCGACTCGGTCTGCGGCACGGACAGGATGATCGTCACGGTCTCATTCTGCGCTGCCGGGGCGCCCAGCCTGGATCACGATCGACCTGACGCCACCCACGCACGGCGTGAGCACGCCACATCCCCCCAGCTACCGCCGCGACCGCGCCAAACGTGCGCCAATCGCTAATTGCGCGCCGCTAGAAGTTACAGTCGGTGTAGGTTCTCAATTTCTGCGACCAATCTCGATGATCTTGGCTAGCAATTGGCAAATTTGGCATCCCATTGAGATTGATCATCGCTGGGCCATTCGAGTGGGGCGCTGCGACGCGCCGGGCCTCGCCGGGCCACGAGGAGGTGATGCCGTGTAGTCCTTGGACGTCCGGCGGCTCACCTGCGGCAGGAGCAACGCGATGGCCACGTCGAACGATCGTACGGTGTCGGTGCATGTCCGGCTTCCCGACAGGGCATCGGAGCTGGCGTCGAGCTGGCTTGACGTGGACGTGCAGGTCTTGCGGCGGCTGCACCATGGCACACTTTTCGTTCCTGCAAAGGGCAACGACACTACTCGGGTAGTTTCTGGAGTGCCACCGAAAACGGCCTTGTTCTGTACGAGTCGCGGCTGGAGTTGTCGCGGCTGTTGTTCGCTGACTTCGACGCGTTGGTGCGCGGCATCGTGGCGCAGCGGTTCCTCCTGGAGAGGGAAATCGGCCAGTGCACCCGACGGCATGTCCCAGACTTCCTGCTGCTGACCAACTCCACGCCGATCGTTGTCGATGTGAAGCCGTGCCATCGGGTCACCGCTCAGACCGTCGCTCCCGTCCTCGCGTGGACCCGGCGTGCGGTGGAGTCGCGCGGCTGGCGCTACGAGGTGTGGACGGAGCCGCCCCCTGTCGAGCTGGCGAACGTGCGAACTCCGGCCGGCCGGTGTGCGGGTCACGGTCATGCTGCCCGGCAACGTCGACACACCGATCATCGACCGGTTCGGCCTGGACCGAACCCGCCTCCCGATCCGCCACTCCCGGTGGCCGCCGCGATCCGGCAGACCGTCCACGCCCTGCACGCCGGGCGCCCCACGATCGTGCCCGACCGGCGCCTGCGCACCCTCTCCCGGCTCACGCCCCGCGGGATGTCCATCAGGATGAACGGCCGCATGCTCGGCCAAGCCGCCGCCAATCTGGCCGCACGCCAGGCAGACACACCAGCCTGACCGGATCCGGCCGGCCGGCCGGCAGCCCGAATTGCTACCACCGGTGCGCGCCGCCCCTGGCCGACACCACATCCATTCCGGTGCGCACCGAAGGGGGCGCCATCACCGAGTCCGCGGCACTGGCGCGACGCCCAACCGTCCGCTGCGATCGACGACGAACGGGAACGGGCTGAACAGCGTCCTGGCGTACGGAAACGCAAGCTCTCGCATCGGGTCCTGCAGGGGCTACCTGCCCGGCCACTGGAGCCGAGATCCGCTCGACCGAGGCGAGGTGCTCCGCAAGGGCCCCGGGCACAGCGCGCCCACCGGCTGGCACGACGAAAGATGACCGAGGCAGAGCTGGGTCCGCCACCGCCGCCGAACCCGACGTGCGCGTCGAAGGTGACGAAACTTCCTTGCTGACTCCGGCGGCGGGCGAGTTGCTCACGCAGGTGGCCGCGGCGAGGGAGCGGGCGCCCCGCTGTCACCGATGCTTCTTGATGGCGTCAGGTCGACGATCAGGTCGAGCAAGCCGGGAAAGCGTGTGTCGAACTCGTCGCGCCGCAGCCGGACGAAGGTCCCGTTGCCCGCGTTGCGCTGCCGGATCAGTCCTGCTTCCCGAAGGATTCGCCAGTGGTAGGTCCGGGTGGACTTCGCGACCGGTAGTGCGAAGGAGCCACACGCGCGCTCGCCGCTGATGTCGAGCCCGTCGCCGCGTGCCAGGTCGATGATGATCCCGCGGCGCAGCGGATCCGCGAGCGCGGACAGCACCGTGCCCAGGTCGACGTCCGTGATCGCCGGGGACGGGAGTTCGCTGGTCATTCACCCCTCCTGGACAAGGTACGACGCTTATCGTACCTTGCAGGTACGAGATTCTTCGAACCTATGAGGGTGTCCATGCTGTGTGTCTTCGACATCAACGAAACCCTGCTCGACCTCGCGCCGCTGGACGACGTGTTCGTCGAGCTGACCGGCTCGCCGAACGCCCGGCGCGAATGGTTCGACCTGGTCATCCACACTGCGCTGACGGTCACCGCCAGCGGCGGTTACCGGGACTTCGCCGAGATCGCCGGGGCATGCGCGGCCAGTCTCGCCTCCCGTTACGGCAGGCAGATGACCGACGAGCAACGGGGTCTGGTCGGGACGACGCTGCGATCGCTACCGGCTCACCCGGATGTGCCCGACGCGCTCGTCCGTCTTCGGGCAGCGGGCCTGCGGCTCGTGGCGCTGGGCAACTCGCCGCTGGCGACCATCGAACGGCAGCTTGAGCATGCGGGGCTGGCAGGCAGCTTCGACCGGATCTTCTCGGCCGAACAGGTGGGTGCCTTGAAACCGGCCGCCGCGCCCTACCGTCAGGTCGTCGACGCCTATGGGATCGACCCGGCCGAGGCGGTCATGATCGCTGTCCACGGCTGGGACATCGCCGGGGCCGGCGCCGCCGGATTGACCACCGCGTTCCTCGCTCGGCCCGGTCACTATCAGCTTCCCGGCTCGCCGCCGGCCACTCTCGTGGCAGCCGATCTCGGCGAACTCGCCGACATCGTCATCGGCTTGGCCGCCAAGGCTGGGTGAAGGAGAACGGGGCAGCCGGCACGGAGGTCATCCGACACCGCCTCGCCGGGTACCCGCTCGGCCGCCGAGCCTGAGGAAGTTCCGTTCCGCTTCCGTCGGCGCCAGGTTTGCCGCGCGTTCGAAGGCGGCCATCGCGTCTTCGGTGCGGCCGAGGCGTTGGAGCAGGTCGGCTCGGGTGGCGTGGAACGGGTGGTAGCTGTCCAGGTTCAGGGCGTCCACAAGGGACAGTGCGGCGGCGGGGCCGTGCACTTCGGCGATGGCGACGGCGCGGTTGAGTGCGACGACCGGGGTGGGGGCGAGGGTGAGCAGGTGGTCGTAGAGGGTGATGATCTGGGGCCAGTCGGTCTGGTCGGCGGTGATGGCGTCGGCGTGCACGGCGTTGATGGCCGCTTGGAGCTGGTAGGTGCCCGGTCGGTTGTGGTGCAGGCACCAGCGGAGGATCGCTTGGCCTTCCTCGATCAATGCTCGGTCCCATCGGCTGCGGTCCTGCTCGCTCAGCACCACGAGGGAGCCGTCCGGTCGGGTTCGCGCTGGCCGGCGGGAGTCGCTGAGCAGTACCAGCGCCAGCAAGCCCGCCACTTCCGGCTCGCCGGGCATGGCCGCGGCGAGGATCCGGGCCAGGCGGATCGCCTCGTGGCACAAGCCTGGTCCGGCGGGGCCGTCGGCTCCGGCGGTGTAGAGCAGGTAGATGACGGCCAGCACCGGCGGTAGCCGGGTGGGCAGCTCGTGCTCTTCCGGCACGCGGTACGGGATCCTGGCGGCCTTGATCTTGCGTTTGGCGCGCGCGAGACGTTGTGCCATCGCCAGCGTGCTCACCAGGAATGACCGCGCGATCTCCTCGATCGGGAGGCCGCCGAGCAGCTGGAGGGTGAGCGCGATCTGTGCGTCGGGGGACAGCGCCGGGTGACAGCAGGTGAAGATGAGGCCAAGCCGGTCGTCTTCCACGGCCACCGGCTCTCGGGGTATGGGGGAGATCTCGGCGCCGGGTGACAGTGCTGCGGCTTCGCCGAGGAGCTCCCGGCCGCGCGTCTCGCGGCGGAGGCGGTCGATGGCGTGGTTGCGGGCGGTGGTGGTGATCCAGCCGCCGGGGTTGGGTGGCAACCCGTCGGCGGGCCACTTGCGCAGGGCGGTGGCGAACGCCTCCTGGACCGCGTCTTCGGCGAGATCGATGTCGCCGAAGACGCGGATCAGGGTGGCCACCGACCGGCCGGACTCCGCGCGGAAGATTCGGCCGACCGCGTTATCGTCGAGCTCGCCGTGCACGTGGCTCAGGCTCCGGGTTCCTTCGCGAACGGGCGAACCTCGATCGGTGCGCCGACGATCGCGGTGACCTTGGAAGCCCAGCCGAGGGCGGCGTCGAGGTCTTCGGCTTCGATGACGTAGAAGCCGCCGAGGTGTTCCTTCGCTTCCACGAAGGGCCCGTCGGTGGTCAGCACGGCGCCGCCGGACATCCGCACGACGGTGGAGGTGTCCGGCTCGTGCAGCCGCCCGCCGAACACCCACGCCCCGGCTGACTTCAACTCCGCCTCAAGAGCCATCACCTGGGTGTAGGTCTGCCGCATCTGCTCTTCGGTCATCGGGGCGCGGACCTCGCCCTCGACGCTGTGGGCGGACAACAGGTATTGGGTCATGGGTGGTGCCTCTCCGTGCCGGGCGGGCCCGTCCCGCCTCTCACCTCGACTACGAACGGGCCCCGCCCAGAGTGACACGTCGCCGTAAGAAGGGCGAAATGTCCGTCCGGCGCGTTGTTCGCGGCAGGTCCGCCGCGGGTGCGCAGCCGGCCTCTACGCCGGACAATGCCGTCGTGGCCGCGGCGCGCCGCGGCCGGACCTCGGCGCGGAAAGGACCACCATGGCCTACGACGAAAACCTGGCGAACCGGGTCCGTGACCTGCTCGACGGTGAGCCTGGACTGGCCGAGAAGAAGATGTTCGGCGGGCTCGCGTTCCTGCTCAGCGGCAACATGGCCGTCGGGGTGACCGGGGACGCGCTGATGGTCCGGCTGCCCGCCGACGAAAGCGACGACGCGCTGGCCGAGCCTGGCGCGCGGCCGTTCGACATGACCGGGCGCCCGATGAAAGGCTGGCTCCTGGTCGATCCACCCGGTCACCGCAAGGCCGGGGATCTCCGCCGCTGGGTCGGCCGGGGCACCACGTTCGCCCGCACCTTGCCGCCCAAGTAGCGCTCAGATGTTCGGATCGGGGCCGGGGTCCCCGCCGGTCGCGCGGACGGCGAGGCGGTCGAGGTACATCGTCCAGCCCTTGCCGTGGTGCTCGCGCTGCTCGTCGCCGGGCAAGCCGTGGTGGCGCAGCACCACCAGGGTCCCGCCGTCGACGGGCTCGAGGGTCACCACGACGCGGGTGGAGCCAGGGGCGACGGCGTGGTCGTGGGTCCAGCCCCAGGTGAACACGATCCGGCGCGGCGGGTCGATCTCGACGAACTCGCCCACTGCCGCTACGCCGCCGCGCATGCCCACCCGGTAGCCGCCCCCGGGCACGGGCTCCAGCATTGCGGTTCCGCCCATCCACTGCGTGTAACGCGCCGGGTCGGTGAAGTAGGGGAAGACCGTCTCAGGCGGTGCCTCGATGTGCACGGTCACTTCGAGAGCTTCGATCACGGCTCGGCCTTCCTGTGTTGGTCGGCCTCGACGACGTCCTTGAGCCGGTCGAGGCTGCGCCGCCAATGGTCCTCCACGACGGCGCGCAGCGGGCCGAGCGCGGCCTGGTCGGCGCGGTAGATCCGGCTGTTGCCCACGCGGCGTTCGGTGACGAACCCGGCGGTCTTGAGCACGGTCAGGTGCTGGCTGATCGCGGACCACGAGACGTCGAACTGTGCGGCGATGTCGCCCGCGGTCAGCTCGCGGTCCCAGACGAGCTCGAGGATGCGCAGCCGACGCGGGGCGGCAATCACCTGCAACGGCTCCATGTCGGCACCTCCTGACCGAGCTTGACAGTAGTGTAGCTCAGACTTAATTTAGACCCGTCTAAAATAGATTTCCCTGGTTGGAGGCCTCGTGAGCATCACTTTGGCCGTCGATGTCGACGGCGACCCGCAGCGGGTCTTCGAGATCCTGACGACGACCGAAGGCCAGCGCGCGTTCTGGACCGCGGACTGCGACGTCTCGGCCGGCCGGGCCAGGTTCGGCTTCGCGCAGGCCCCCGTCGATCTCGAAGTCGACGTGACGAGCGAGCCGGGCAAGCTCGTCCGGATGCGCGTCACCAGTGGTTTCCCGTACTGGGAGGGCTCGACCTGGGAGTGGGAGCTGGGTCCGGCGACCAGAGCCGAGTCGGGCACCGGCGTGCTGTTCCGGCACTACGGGTTCGGCGACGGATACCCGGAGATCGACCTCGGGCACACCGCGCAGACCTGGGCGCTGATCATGCAGCGGCTGGCCGAGTACGTCGCCGACGGCACGCCGCGGCCGTTCTTTGCCGAGGCCGCCTGAGGTGGCGGTCGACGTCCGGCCGACGGTGCTGGTGCGACGTCCGCGCGGCGAGGTCGCCGCGTTCGTGTTCGACCCGGCCAACGTCTGGAAGACCGAACACTCAGGGCTGCTTCACCAGGACGGTGCGGTCGATCGAGAAGGTTGCCTGACGGCTGTCGACGTCCGAAGTGGACTATGCGATACCTGAACTCACATGCACGCCCGAGGTTCCGACCCTGGTTTGGTACCCCGACGCACCCGGGCCGAGCCTGCTTTCTGGCTCGGCAGGTCTCCGCCGTCAGCTGCTCGTTCGTTGTACTGCGCAATACTTGGCACGTTTGCGGCGCGGATTTATTGAAGACGGTGGCGGGTCCGTCGGCCCTGGCCTTCGCTGCCCGAGTACTCGCTGCCGATCGCGAGGTCGAGGCTTCAGCGCAGGATGCCGACAGTCTTGGGGAATCGGTTGCCATCCTCGTGTTGACGAGGTGGATCGTGTCGGCGCAGTCCGCCTGGTCGGCCGACGCGTGGGGAACTCCGGTGGTCGAATGGGTCGGGAGAACGCGGCAACGGGGCACCAAGTGAACTCGAGCCCCTGCCTGCTCGGGCGGCTCGCCGGAGTTGCTTGGACCCGGTGCGCTCGATGATGAGCCCGGGCACGCGTGTGACCTCGGGGCGGCGGGTCCTGTGTGGTCATCACCTTGCCGCCGGAAGGTGTCCGGGTGTCAGGCCCAGATCGCCTCGGGTGAGGTGCCGGCCGGCGGTTCGCCGCCTGCTTCGGCGAACGCGGCGAGCACGTCCACCAGGCCCTGCCGGGCGTCGTCGGGCATCTTGGCGACGATCTTGGCGATCTCCTTGCGGCGGCGCGTGGTGACCTGACGCACCAAGCGGGCGCCTTCCTTGGTCAGCTGGAGCACGATCTCGCGCCGCGAGTTGGGGCTGTTCTGCCGCTCGACCGTGCCGACCGCGACCAACCGGTCGACCATCCGGCTGGCCGTGGACGGGGTCACGCCCAGGTACTCGGCCAGCGCCGCGTGCTTGAGCGCGCCACGGCTCTGCAGGATCACCAGCAGCCGGAACTGCGGCAGGGTGATGGTGTCGCCGGCGGCCGCGATCGAGCGGGCCGAGACGGCGACGAGCAGTCGCGAGGCGGTCAGGACGGCGTCGGTGACCGCGTCGATGTCCGTGGCATCGAACTGGACGGTTGGGCGAGGCATGTCCACCAGTGTGCCGCACCGAACGGTGGTTCATCCGCCGAGTCGAGTGCATCCCCGCCCGGCTGGTTTCTCGCGGGCGCGATCACCAAATATTCGTCTAGGAAACAGTTGGCCTTGCGAAGGCTTTCCGATGGGGTCTAAGTTGGTCGTTGTCCGAGTAGGGCAGTCGTACAGGTCGATCGTTCTGGAGAGTGACGTGTCGGAATCCCCGGCCGCTGCGCGTGGCCAGGAGGTGCGCCGCCGACTACTGGCGGCCGCGGTGGAACTGATCCCGGAGCGCGGCTGGACCGCAGTGAGCACCCGGGTGCTGGCCGAACGCGCCGGAGTGACGCCGAGCGTCGTGCACTATCACTTCCCGTCGCTGTCGGCGCTGCTTCGGGACGCGGTGGTGGTCGCGATGCGGGAGGTTCTCGCGGTCGCGGACCCGGCACTCTCCTCGGCGCGATCGCCGGGGGAACTGGTCGACACACTCCTGGGTTCGGTCGAGCAGTACACCGGCGCGGATCCCCTGTCGCTGCTGTTCATCGAAGCCGCCCTCGCTGCGGCACGTGACGAAACGCTGCGGGCGGGGATGGGCGAGGTGGTAGCCGGGTTCCAGCAGCGCCTCACCCGGGCGCTGGACGAGCACGGCGTTCCGGCGGCCGAGGCGACCGCGGCGGTGCTCGCCGCGGCGGTCGACGGCTTGCTGCTGCACCGCTCCCTGGCGCCGGCGCCCGACGTCGAGGCGCTGACGGTCGTGCTCCACCGGCTTGTCGACCAGGACCGATGAAGGAGGACGGGATGAAGGCAGTCATCTGCGGTGCCGGTGTAGCGGGTCTGGCCGTGGCCGGCCGGCTGGCGGCGACAGGGTGCGATGTGGTGGTCGTCGAGCGTTCACCGGGCCCGCGCGAACAGGGTTACATGATCGACTTCTTCGACACCGGGTACGAGGCGGCGGAGGCGATGGGTCTCCTGCCCGCCTTGCGGGAGGTCGCCTATTCCATCGAGGAGGCGACGCTGGTCGACGCGCGGGGACGCCGGCGGGCGGGTGTCGACTACGACCAGTTCGCCCGCGCGGTGGACGGAAGGTTGATGAGTCTCCTGCGGCCCGATCTCGAACGGGTGCTGCGCGAGGCGCTGCCGCCTGAGGTCGACCGGCGGTTCGGCACCGGTCCGGTGGACGTCGCGGACACCGGTGACGGGGTGCGGGTGACGCTCGCCGACGGCGAAGTGGTGGACGCGGACGTGCTGGTGGGGGCCGACGGGATCCACTCGGCGGTCCGGCGGCTCGTATTCGGCGAGGAGTCCCGTTTTCTGCGCTACCTCGGGTTCCACACGGCCGCGTTCCTGTTCGACGCCCCGGAGATCCACGCGGCGACCAGGGGCCGGTTCTGCCTGACCGACACCACGGGCCGGCAGATGGGGTTCTACGGATTGCGGGACGGGCGGGTCGCCGTCTACGCCGTGCACCGCACCTCCGACCCACGGCTGCCCGACGACATCCCGGCAGAACTGCGACGCATCTATGGTTCGCTGGACTGGGTGGTGCCCGACGCCCTGGACCGCTGCCCGCCCGGCGAGGACATCTACTACGACCAGCTCGCCCAGGTCGAGCTGCCGTCCTGGAGCAAAGGCCGGGTCGTGCTGCTCGGCGACGCCTGCTATGCGGTTTCCCTGTTGGCCGGCCAAGGCGCGTCACTCGCGGTCGCCGGCGCCTACGTCCTGGCCGAACAGCTGCGGCGCGCGCCGTCGGTGGCTGAGGCGTTCGCCGGTTACGAGCGGCTGTGGCGTCCGGTAGCGGAGGAGAAGCAGCGGGCCGGCCGGGCTGGTGCCCGCTGGTTCCTGCCGGAGAGCCGGTTCCAGCTCGCGGTCCGGCGCGCCGCCCTCCGGCTTGCGCGGCTGCCGGTGGCCGACCGGTTCCTGGCGGGGGCCGTCGTGGGCAAGTCGAGCGGCGTGATCACCACGATGAGGCAGGCCGCGGCCGAGCTTCCAGCTGTGTCGAGGAAAGCGGGGAAAGGTGACCGGGGTGCGCGCCACCAGGATGAATTCCCTGCTGCGGTGGGTCTTCCGGGTGCCGGTGAAACTGTACGAGCGGGACCTCGGCCGGCTGCTGGGCGGCCGGTTCCTGTGCCTGACGCACGTCGGGCGCCGATCGGGACGCCGGTACCGGACGGTGCTCGAGGTGGTCGGCTGCGATGGGGAGACGGAGGAGGTCTTCGTCGTCGCCGGCCTCGGGGCGTCATCGGACTGGTATCGCAACATCCAGGCGTCGCCGGCGGCCGAGGTCGTCGTCGGACGACGGCGGTTCGTCCCCGAGCACCGGATCCTGGGTGGGGATGAGGCCGTCCGGGTGCTCGCCGGTTACGAGCGGCGCAACCGGTTCCTGGTCCCGGTGATCCGCCCGGTGCTCGGCAAACTGCTCGGCTGGCGCTACGACGGCAGCGACGCGGCCCGGCACCGGATGGTCCGGCAGCTCCCGATCGTCGGGTTTCGCCCGGCGGCAACCGGAAAAGTCGGATAGCTGGTCTTCGGCGGAATTGCGTGATCTCACGAGTCTGGTGTCGTCGTGTGCGCGGGCCGACATCGGACGGCCATCCCGCGGTCATCGTGCAGCATCAGGAAACAGTTCGACTGAGCGAGTGATCGTCCGATCGCCGCAGTTGATGCCTTCCGGAGGAGTACCAGTGCCGATTCCCGTGTCCGAAGCTTTTAGCGTCCAAGCGCAAACCGCGCAGAGCAAGATCGGTGAGTTGCGCAGGCCCGGCCGGTATCTGGTGAGCTCGGCGCTGGCCGGCGCGTACATCGGGATCGCGGTCGTGTTGCTGCTGGCCGTGACGGGCCCGTTGAACGCGGCGCAGTCACCGTGGACCAAGCTGGTGCAGGGCCTGGTCTTCGGCATCGCCCTGACGGCCGTGGTGTTCGCCGGGGCGGAGCTGTCGACCGGGAACATGATGACGATGGTGCAGGGCGTGTTCGCCCGCCGCCGGGGCGCGGGGGCCGGATTGGCCGTGATCGCCGGGTCGTTCGTGGGCAACCTGGTGGGCTCGGTGGTGTTCGCGTGGCTGGTCCACGAGAGCGGTATTCTGCAGGCCGGGGCGACTCCCGGGCACGCGGCACCGGCGGCGGCGCTGCTCGCGGCGACGGTCAAGGCGAAGGCCGCCGAGTCCGGTGCGATGCTGTTCTTCCGCGGGGTGCTGTGCAACTTCCTGGTCTGTCTGGCGGTGTGGATGGCGACCCGGACCAAGTCGGACGGTGCGAAGCTGGCGCTGATCTTCTGGTGTCTGCTCGCCTTCATCGGCTCCGGGTTCGAGCACGTCGTGGCCAACATGACGGTGTTCTCCCTGGGCCTGTTCGAAGGTGTGCCGAATGCGACCTTCGGTGCCTTCGCGCTCAACCTGGTGCTGGTCGGGCTGGGCAACCTGGTCGGTGGCGGAGTGCTCGTCGGCGCCGGGTACGGCTTCCTTGGCCGGACCCGCCGGGCCGACGCCGCCGCGTCGGCCGAGCCTGCGGAGGTACTCGAGCCGGCTTCGGCCTAGAGCCTGTTTTGATGTGCTGACCAGCGGAGCTTGTGGTCGGCGTTGTGGGGTGTGGCGTGTCTTGGGTGAGATAGACGAGGTCTCCGGTAGACCGATCAACGACCAAGCTGATCAAGTACACCGGAGACCTCGTGCCCAGCCTAGCGGCGACGGGGCGAGCCGATCTGACCGACGCGCAGTGGGCGATTCTGGAACCGCTGCTGCCTGTCGGCAAGAAGCCCGGCCGCCCGCCACTGTGGAGTAAACGCCAGCTTTTGGACGGTATCCGCTGGCGGGTTCGTGTCGGTTCGCCGTGGCGTGACGTCCCACCTGTGTATGGCTGCTGGCAAACCGTCTATGGCTTGTTCCGGCGCTGGCAGCGCGCTGGTGTGTGGGCGTTGATCTTGGCGGCGTTGCAGACTCGGGCCGACGCCGCCGGGTTGGTCACCTGGGAGGTGAGCGTGGATTCCACGATCAACCGGGCGCACCAGCATGCCGCAGGCGCCCGCATCGAGGGCGACCTGCAGAAAGAACCGCCAGGCGGTATCGGCGAGCCCGAACCGGCCGACCACGCGCTGGGCCGGTCGCGGGGAGGCTGGACGACCAAGCTGCATCTGGCCACCGAGCAAGGCCAGAAACCACTGTCGTTGCTGGTGACCGCCGGTCAACGTGGTGATTCACCGCAGTTCGAGGCGGTGCTGGCCAGGGTCCGGGTCGCCCGGGTTGGTGGTGGGCGAGCCCGGACCCGGCCGGATCGTGTCCTGGCGGACAAGGCCTACAGTTCCCGCGCCAACCGGGCCTATCTGCGGCGGCGCGGGATCGCGTGCACGATTCCCCAGCCCTCTGATCAAGTCCGGCATCGCCGCAACCGCGGCCGGGCCGGTGGGCGGCCACCAGCATTCGACCCAGAGATCTACAAGCAACGGCACGCGGTCGAGTGCGGCATCAACCGGCTCAAACGCAACCGAGGCGTCGCCACACGGTTCGACAAACTCGCGGTTCGCTACGAGGCGACCGTGCACATCGCGGCGATCAACGAGTGGCTACGACATTGAAACAGGCTCTAGTCTGCCGGCCAGGTCAACCGCGACGGGGTTCGCACGGGCCACGTTGAGTGCCGGACGCGGTGCCGGCTCACGGAGCAGAGCAGCATCCCCGTCACGGCGCCGGCGTGCCCGTCCGCGTGGTGGATCGCCGAAGGCGTGGGCCGACTCTGGTCACGGTGGCTTCGAACGGGCGGCGTGCCGTTTCGGCCCAGTCGACGTCTTCGTAGATGACCGGGTGATCGAAGTTGCCGGGAGTCTCCCAGCCGGTGACGGTCGTGACATGCGAAGGACTTCGATGCTGCGGCGGCCGTTGCGGTGAGCCGGGGCACTCAGCTGTCGGTTCTCCCGCTAAGTGTTGCGTACTGCAATGGTGTCTACAGGAAACGATATGCCGGTCGGCTGCCGGTCCCGGACCGGCAGCCGCTCGGGCGATGTGAGCGCGGTGAAAGCCTTCGCCTCGGCGCTGACCATCGGGTCCGGTGGCTCGGTCGGACGGGAAGGCCCGATCGTGCAGATCGGCTCGGCGCTCGGTTCGACGCTGGGGCGGGTGATGACCGGCTTGCCGGTCCTGGCCGGCGAACACCAGATGACCGGGTGGATCACCCACCAGTCGGTGCTGTCCGCGCTCGCCCCGGCCCGTGCGAGCCGATGACCGATGCTGGGCGATGCGGTGAAGGCCACCGCCCCGCCGCCGGGGTCGTCGGCATGCTGCTGAGTGCGGCTGTGGGGACTCGCCCTCTTCGCCGAGGTCATCCTGGTCTTCAACCCATGAGCGAACCGCCCCCGTTCCTCCCGGCACCTCGGACGCGGGCCGCCGCGAGAAGGATTCCGGGTCGCCGCCGGGGCGCCGGCCCGGCGGCGCGGTTTACCGTTGTCACGCGCCGCGCCGCACTGCTGATCTGGCCCGGAGCCGGGCAAGATTCACTTCAGAGTGCCGGGACCGGCAGACTCGCGTAGTCGACGTCGCCGGTCTTCTCGAGCAGTTCGATGTGGGTCTTGATGTAGTCGCCCGCTACTCCGGCGAACGGCCGGACCAGGGTGTTGCGGGTGTCGGCCCGGACTGTCGAGACGAGGATCAGGGCTTGGGCGTGGGCCGTCCGGAGCGTGTTCACGTAGTCGCGGTCGAAGACGTCGCCGGTCTCCGTCTGCATCCGGGTGATGCCGACCTGCATGTCGGGGCTCGGCTGGCCGGGGATGGGCAGGTTCATCCTGGTGCTGATGTCCTTGTCCCGGGTTTCCAGGTCCTTGTGCTGCTCGATGATCACGCGGGCGGCCTCGCGGACGGCCGGGTTCGCCGAGCGCTCCTGTGCCCAGATCGACGTGGTGATTTCGCGGAGGCTGGTCTGCTCGACCAAGCTGAGCAGCTTCCGGTCGACCGGACTCAGCGCTCCGAACGGTGTCTCCGACAGGGTCCCTTCGTCCGCGGCCGCGTCGGAGCGAGAGGCCGGTGCCGTCGAATTGGATCCCGGCTGTCCTTGAAGCACGCCCGGGTTCGCGGCCGGCTGTGCGTTTGGCGGCGCGCACGCTGCGAGCCCGAGTGTCAGCGAGGCGAACAGCGCGGTCGTCACCCGGCGGAGCTTTCGGTCGGTCATCTTCAGCCTCCTGGAAGGGGAACAGGCCACCCACCCGCCGCCTGGCGGCGGCTCCCACTGGGACATACGCGGGAACGAGACTGTCGGTTCATCCAAATCGGTGCCGGACAAGCAAGTTGTATCAGACAACACTTTCCTGGTGCTCGGGGACGTACCGCTCGCGGCCGTCCACAGCTCGGATTGCGTCGCGCTCGCCGAGCGGCCTGCCTCTCCACCGCTGCAGGCGTCTTCGACTGGAGCGTAAGGGCGTGCCTGGTTCAGTTGTCCGTCTTGGCGGCGCGCCAGCGGTCGATGACGGCGGGGAGTTCGCGCATCATGTATGGCATGGACGTCGCCATCGAGCTCGACCACCTCACCAAGACCGTAGACGAATGCCTGTCCTTCCTGGCCCACCTGCGTGGTGGTGTGCCCCGGGCCCGGATCGTCGCGCTCGCCGACCATCGCGCGAGACGCAGGGGATGAAGCCGGCATCCTGCGGGTCGTCGAGAGAGCCAGCGACGGCGCACGGCAACTGCTGGTCGCCGACGCGGCCCGCGCACTGGCCACGCCTGGCGTCCGCGCCCGCACTGAGCACGCGCTGCGGAAGTTCCTCCCGCTGCTGCACTCGAACCCGCGGAACGTCAAGAAGTTCCTGAACATGTATAGCGTGCTCCGGGCCGTGCGGATCCTGGAGAACAACACGGTGCCCTCCGACTCCCTCGCGCTGTGGACGATCGTCAGGGTTCGGTGGTCGGCGATGGCCGACGCCTTGGAAGCTGATCCTGATGCGGTGCGCGGCATCGTGGAGCCGCTCTGGGCATCCGAATGCTTCAGTCGGGAGCTCAAAGAGCTCGCGTCCGACCCGCACTCGCCAAGTCCGATGGCGGCCGGTTGTCGGCCGACCCGGCCTGGACGTATGCGTACAAACTGGACGGTTACCGCGCCTGCATGGCCCGCACGTGCCCGAAGTGCTGAAGCGCATCGGGGACGGATCCCTGGACCCGTACCCGATGCTGTCCGGCCCGCTGGACTACGGCGACGTGGTCGAGGTGCTGCTGAACCCACCGCCGGGCAAGCCGGTCTTCACGCGAAGCGGGCGGTGAAACCCTGCGGCTGCAGCCATTGACGCTCGCGCCTCAGTGTGCTCTAGTGATGTAACTAGTTACTGAAACTAGTTACATCAGACAAAACGGAGGTAGCCGGCGTGGTGCAGCAAGTGGTGGTGATCGGTGCCGGGGTGTACGGCGCCGCGGTCGCTTCGGAGCTGGCGCGGCGCGGGGCCGGGGTGACCGTGGTCGACTCCGGCGCACCCGCGGGCGGCACCTCGGGGGCGACGTTCTCGTGGACCAACTCCAACGGCAAGGAGCCGCGGCCCTACCACGACCTCAGCGTCGCGGCGATGGAAGCGCACCGGAAGCTCGCCGCCGCGGCCGGCGGCGACTGGTACCACGAGACCGGCAACCTGGAGTGGGCCGCGGACGAGGCGGAGCTCGAACAGCTGCGCCGGAAGGTCGACTCGGTCACCGGGTACGGCTACGGCGCACGCTGGCTCACCCGCGGCGAAGCACTGCGACTCGAGCCGGACATCGACCCGGACGGGCTGCCCGCCGACGGGATCGCGTACTTCCCGGACGAGGGCTGGATCGAGCCGGCCCGGATGATCGGGTACCTGCTGGCCGCGTCCGGGGCCGAACGCGTCTGGAACGACGCCGTCACGCAGATCGACGTCTCCGGTGACCGGGTGCGTGCCGTCCGGCTGGCCTCCGGGCGGGAGCTGCCCGCCGACGCCGTCGTGAACTGCGCCGGACCGGAGGCGGCCGACATCGCCGCGCTGGCCGGGCTGGCGCTGCCCATGCGCAACACCCGGGGTGTGCTGATCTACACCTCCCCGGTGGCGGTCGCGGTCGGCCGGGTGATCCACGCGCCGCACGTGCACCTGCGGCCCGACGGCGCGGGCCGGCTCCTGCTGCACACGCACGAGGTGGACGGCGCGGCGCACGTCTCGGACTCGGGGGAGATGAGCGTCGACCCCGCCGCCGTGGACGAGGTCGTCACCGCGGGGCGCGCGCTGTACCCGGGTCTCCACGCCGCGAGCGTGGAGAGCGTCCGCGTGGGCGTCCGGCCCATCCCCGGTGACGGCCTGCCGGTGCTGGGCCGGGCGGCCCGGCTGCCGAACTTCCACTTCGCCGTCTCGCACAGCGGCGCGACGCTCAGCGTGCACGTCGGCGCGCTCGTCGCTGCCGAGGTGCTCGGCGAAGACCATTCCGCCGAACTGGCCGCGTTCCGGTTCGAACGCTTCTGAAGGAGGACGTCGTGCGCACCACGGTTCTGCACGCCTGCGACCTCGCCGACGGCACCGGTGACCCGGTCCGGCCGTCGGTCGACGTCGTGGTCGAGGGCGACACGATCCGGGAGATCGTGCCGACCCGCCCCGCCGAGGAGTACGGCCGGGTCGACGAAGTGGTCGAAGCCGCGGGCCTGCTCGCGCTGCCCGGCCTGATCAACAACCACACCCACGGCACCGCGTACGGCCCGCTGTTCCCCAGCGGTCACGAGGCGCTGCCCGCCGCGCAGGTCCGGGCGAACCTGGACCGGCACCTGGCCGAAGGCACCACCACCGTGCTGTGCGTCGACGGATTCGTCACCGCCGACGCGGTGGCCAGGACCAACGACGACCACCCGGTGACCGTCCGGCTGGCCTCCTGCAACACGCCGGCCTGCCTGCACGCGGCGGCGACGGCCGACGGTGGCGGGCTCACCGACGAGAGCCGGGCGTTCACCGCGCCCCGTGCGGTCGAGGCCGGCGCGGTGGCGCTCGGCGAGATCGGTGCCGGCCACACCCTCGGCGGTGGTGGCGCGAGCTACATGTACATCCCGGCCGAGATCGCCCGGCGCACCGGCACGACCATCACGCCCCGGCAGGCGGACGCGCTCAAGGTCGCGGTGCTGGGCAGGCACATCGCGGCGGCGTCGTTCGACCGGGACGCCCTCGAGCAGGCGCTGGCGGACGCCGGGCTGACCGGCAAGCTGTCGGTCGACGAGGTCCGTGAGCTCGTTTCGGAGATCATCCTGCCCGCGTTCGACATCGCCCTCGACGGCCTTCGCGAGGCGGGGGAGTACGCGGCCCGCGCCGGTGTCCCGGTGCTGGTGCACAACGCGGCCGCGTCGATGACGCAGGTCGCGGCGGTCGCCCGCACCGGGGTGCCGCTGATCGCCGGGCATTCGAACCACTCCAGCTTCGAGCTGCGCGAAGCCCTGCGGCACGCCGAGCGGCTCAAGGAGCTGGGCGCGACCGTGGACGTCTCCACCCTGGACACGTTCGGCGCGCGGCGGCTGACCAGCGGGCCCGACCTGCTGTTCGCGCTGTTCGAGGCCGGGCTCGTCGACACGATCTCCACCGACTACGCCGGCGGGTTCCACGACCCGATCCTGCTGGCGATCGACCGGGCGGTCGCGGCGGGAGTGGTGACCCTGCCCGCCGCCATCGCGATGGCCACCGGCAACGTCGCCGACGCCATCCCCGGCGTGGCACCGCGGCGCGGCCGGGCCGCACCGGGCATGATCGCCGACCTGGTGCTGACCGACCCGGCGGACCTGCCGCGGGTCCGGACCGTCATCATCGGTGGCCGGACGGTCGTGCGCGACGGCGAGTGCGTCGCGGCCTGACGGCGCGGCGGGGAAGGGGCGCACGGTGAAGCGGACGACGATCGGGGACGTCGCGGCGGCGGCCGGGGTATCGGCGGCGACGGTGTCGCGGGTGCTCAACGGCGGCGCCGTCAAGGAGGACACCGCCACCCGGGTGTGGGCCGCGGCGGCCGAGCTGGACTACACACCGAACGCCCTCACGAAGAGCATCTTCGCCGGCCGGTCCAACACCATCGGCGTCATCATCGACGACCTACGCAGCCCGTTCTACCTCGACCTGATGCGCGGGATCGACGAGGTCGCCGACGCCAACGGCAGCCTGGTCATGTTCGCCAACACCTTCCACCGGTCCGGCCACGAAGCCGCCCAGGTGCAGACGATGGACGAGCAACGGGTCCGCGGGCTCGTGGTCACCACCGGCGACTCCACCGACGAGCGGACCGGGCGCATGGCCGTGGGCGGCACCCCGTGTGTGATCGTCGCCCGGCCGGCGCCTGGGACGCAGGCCAACCTGCACTCGGTCGCCCTGGACAACGTCGCGGCGGGCCGGCTGATCGCCACGCACGTGCTCGCCTGCGGGCACCGGTCCGTCGGCGTGGTCACCTCCGGCGGCCGGCTGTCCCAGCGCGACCGCACGGAAGGGTTGCGCCGCGGCCTCGCCGAGGCGGGTGTTCCGCTTCCCGCCGTCGGCGTGGTCTCCGTCGAGACCGACGACCACGCCGACGCCGCGCTGGCGACCCTGCTGCGGCAGCCGGTCGACGTCGTCGTGTGCCTGACCGGACGGCGGACGGTGGCGGTCCACACGGCACTCGTCGCGCGTGGACTGTCCATTCCGGACGACATCGGCTTCCTCACCATGGACGACTTCGCCTGGGCGCCCGCCCTCGGCATCACCGTCGTCGCGCAACCCTCCTACCGCATGGGGCAGCGGGCGGCCGAGCTCATCATCGACAACCCCGGTGAGCCCGCACGGCTGACCTTCCAGCCTGAACTGCTCGCGCGCACTTCCTGCGGCGAGCGGCACTGACCCGGGACGTCCCGGACACCAACTTCGCACAGCGCGTCACCACCCACCGGCGCACGTTCCGGTGTGGTGCGCGGCCGCGCGGAAACAGGGGTCAACGATGCCCACCTCCCCGACCCGCACCCCGCGGCAGCTCACCGTCCGCCTCGGCGGCGCGGCGGGTCAGGTCATCGAGTGGTACGACTTCACCATCTACGGCTACTTCGCGGTGTTCCTCGCTCCGCAGTTCTTCCCGGCGCACAACGAGGTGGCCGGCTTGCTGGCCACGTTCGTCGGCCTACTGTCCACGTTCGTCACCCGCCCGCTCGGCGCGGTCGTGGTCGGCCACTTCGCCGACCGGCTTGGCCGGCGCCGGATCCTCGCGGTCACGATCTTCGGCGCTTCGCTTTCGGCGGCGGTGATCGGCGTCCTGCCTTCGGCGTCGTCGATCGGCGTGGCCGCGTCGGTGCTTGTCGTGCTCTGCCGGCTGACCCAGGGCATCTTCACCGGGGGCGAGGTCCCCGCGGCCGGTTCGCTCGTGCTGGAGCACGCTCCCGCCCGCCGCCGGGCCTTCTCGGCCAGCTGGGTCCAGGTGGGCGCGGCCGCGGGCAGCGTCCTGGCGTTGCTGGTGGCCACCCTGCTGTCCACTGTGCTGCCGCACGACGCGCTGGCCGAGTGGGGCTGGCGCATCCCGTTCCTCGTCGCAGCGCCGCTGGGCGCGGTCGGCTGGTTCGTCCGGGCCCGGCTCACCGAGACTCCGGAGTTCGCCAAGCTGGCCGAGCACGGCGAGGTGGTCCGGGCACCCATCGTGGAACTGGTGACCAACCCGCGGCACCTGGGCCGGATCCTCCGGCTGCTCGGAGTGTTCCTGTGCGGCAGCTTCTTCGCGTTCTACATCTTCCTGACCTACGTGCCCACGTACCTGCTCGGCCACGCGCACCTCGGCGAGCGCGCGACCTTCGCCAGCGCGTTGATCGCGCAGTGCTTCATGATGTGCGTGATCCCGCCGGCCGGGCGGCTGGCGGACCGGATCGGCCGCCGCCCGGTGCTCTTCGCCGCCCAGATCCTGTTCGTGGTGCTCTCGGTGCCCGTGTTCCTGCTGATGGGGCTCGGGACGTTCGGGTTCGTCCTGCTGGCGCAGCTGGTCATCGTCATCCCGATCGGCTTGCACCAGGCCGTCCAGATCCCGATCATGCTCGAGCTGCTGCCGACCCGCGTCCGGGTCAGCGGCGGCGGGCTGGCGTTCGGGATCGCCTCGGCCCTGTTCGGCGGCACGGCGCCGATCTTCGCGGTGTGGCTGGTGGGCCGCACCGGAACGGGCACCAGCGTGGCGATCGCCGTCGTGGTGGCCGCGCTGATCAGCATGGCCGCCACGGTGGCGACACCCGAGACCGGGCGCCGGGAACTGGAGGCCTGAGTGGACACGCACCCCCGCGACACCGTTCCGGAAGCCGGAACCAACCGGCTGTTCGCGCGATCGCCGTGATCGACCGGGCGGGCAACAAGCTGCCGCACCGGGGCCAGAGCCGGAAGGAACCGGAACATGAGGACCGAGATTCGTCGCGGTGAGCGGGTGCTGCGGGATGTGATGGTTCGGGCAGGCGGTGTGGTGGGGCGCCCAGCGCGTTGCAGGCGAACCAGGCGTGCACGATCTCCGGTCCGTTAGGCAGCATCACCAGAACGGTGTCGCCCTCGGTGACCCCCAGTTCGCGCAACCCGCCGGCGAGGCGCGCGTTCGCTCGTGGAACTCCGCGTAGGTCACGGGCGACCCGTCCCTCCACTGGAACGGGTTGTCCGGGGTGGTCGAAGCCCAATGGTCGAGTGCGTCGAGAACGGACCACGGGCGTGTGCTCGGCTCACTCGCGCCGTCGGCGGCGCGGCCACCGCCGCCGACGTGGTGATAGGGGTTCCGCCCGGCCGGGTGTCGAGGACGGCAGTGGTTACGGTGTTTGTTCGGAACGGGCGAGCAAACGGTCGGTCAGTTCGAGCGTTGCCAGGTACCACCAGGCGATCTGGCGGCCGTGGTGGCTGCGGGCGGCGTGCAGTGGACGGTCAACACCGCACTCGTCGGCGCGGTCATCGCCTGGACGGTGACCATCGAGCACCCGCGTCAGGTGCTCGGCAGCGCATCGGACAACCTGCTCGAGGTCGCCCAGCTCGCACTCGGTGTGTTCGTTGCGCTGGCGCTGCTGATGATCGTCCCGACGTTCGCCTGCACCAGTGCGTCCAGCTCGACCAGTACAAGCTGGCCGCCCGTACCGACCAGCGCACCGGGCTGCTCAACGCCATCACCTGGCACGAGCAGGCCAGGCATGCTCTGGAACGGGCCCAGGCCACGGCGGCCCGGGTTGGCCTCCTGATGATCGATCTGGACTGGTTCAAGCGCATCAACGACAACCACGGCCATCCCGTCGGCGACGAGGTGCTCGCGAAGGTCGCCACCGTGGTCACCAAGGCGGTTCGCCAGGGTGACACTGTCGGCCGCTACGGCGGGGAAGAGTTCGCCGCCCTCCTGCCCGGCGTCGAGGAGGACGAACTCCGCGCGATCGCCGAACCCATCCGTACCCGTATCCGCGCGCTTCGCATCACCGCGCCTACCGGTGAACTCATCCCGTTGACGGTCACCGTCGGCGCTGCGCTCCATCCCGAGATTCCCGAACCCAGTCTGGATGGGCTCGTCCGAGCTGCCGACAACGCGCTTTACGCGGGCAAGCGGGCCGGTCGCGACCGGGTAGCCCTCGCCAGCTGTTGAGGCGGCCACAGCAGGTGTCCGCTGCGCGATTCGTCGTGTGACCTCTGGGGAGCAGTATTCGCTGGCCTGTATACACCGGCTACGCGGGCTGGAGCCAGGTGTTGACGTCTCCTGGCACCCGCAGCAGCTACGCCACGCGCGGCTCGTCCAGGCCATAGCGCAGAACGGGCATCAGTGCGGCTGCATCACGTCGTAGAACGCCTGGGCGATGGCTTTTACCCTGCCCTTGCAGGCTTGTGTGTCGTCTGCGGGCATTTTCCAGTCGGAGATTCCGATCTTGAACGTCGCGTTGCTGTCCAAGACGACCAGGTCGCACATCGTTCCCCGCGGAGCTGGCCCCCACGCCGCGCTCTCGCCCAGGTGCACCGCCGGGTCGAGCACGTAGCCGCCGGAGGAGGTGTAGACGTCGAATCCGGTGCGCTGGCGCTGCACGCTGTTCACCTCGAGATCGAGGTGAACCGGTCCATGGAGTCCGACCGTCACCGCCCCGTCGCTGGGCCATTCGAGTGGTCGACAGTTCGCGCAGGAACGGGCGGATCGGCGAGCCGGACACGACAAGCCTGTCGAACAGCGTAGTCAGAACTGGCCGGCGTCGGCGGCTACCAGCGGAATTGGCAGAGCTCCGCTCACGATCCTCGCTGTCTCCTCCGGCGACAGCTCATTCGCGCAGGACGCGGAGATGCTGGGAGACGGCTCGGCGTCATGACGAAGACCCGGGCCAGGCCGGTGGTCGCGGCGGGTGAGCGGCAGGGGTCAGGTCCGGTTTGCGATGTGCTGCGCGCCCAGCTGTGAACGCAGTGTGCTCAGGTCGCAGTACGCCCGCGGCGGCAGCCCGAAGCGGCGGCGGAACTCGTTGATGAAATGCGACGCGCTCGGGTAGCCGACCGCCCGGGACACCGACACGACGGTGCCGTTGCCCCGCACCAGCAGGTCCCGCGCCCTGGTCAGCCGCATCTCTTTGACGAACTGGTACGGCGACTTCCCGGTGGATTGCCGGAACAGCGCGGTCAGCGCCGACGGGCTCATCGCCACCTGCTCCGCCATGTCGGTGACGGTCAGCGGCTCGGCCAGGTTGTCCTGGATGAACGTGATGACCCGCGCGACCGGATCGTGGTTCTGCTGCGCCGCGGCGATTTCCAGCAGCCGCTCGTACTGCTCGGCCTGCAGCACGCGGTAGACCATCTCCTGCAGGTACGCGGGCGCCAGGATCCGCCGGTCCGGCCCGGTGGACAGCGCGCGCAGGAACCGGATGACCGAACTCATCAGCCCGGAGTCCAGCGCCGAGACGAACGCCTTCGACGGATCCGGCGGGCTGTCGACCAGCATTTCCGCACGCCGCTGTTCCAGCATTTCCACCGACACCCGCCGGACCACCGCGGGGTCGATCTGCAGCACGAAGGAGAGGAAGGGCTTCGTGACGGTGGCCTCGAGGATCTCGGCCTGGAAGTGCAGGTGGCTGTTCAGAACCAGGTAGTTGAACGGGTCGTACCGGTAGGGCTGCCCGTCCACCGTCACGCACTTACGACCCTGGCTGACCACGCACAGTGACAGCGATTGGACCTCTTCCCAGCTGGGCGCGGTGGGCTCGTGGAAGCGGTAGATCGTCAGCCCCGGCCACAGCCCGGTGTTGCCACCGACCTCCGGTGCGCGTCCCGCCAGCTCGGAGATCAGGTCACCGGGCGTCATCCGATCTTCCAGCGGCGGAACGGACCGCACCATGCCTGCCTCCGACGTCACGGAGCCGCCCCGACCGCACCGGCGACTCGGCCGTTTGGACCCACGAGTTTACGCTGCGCAGCCGAGCGAAGCGAGTCCTGTCCGAGCCCGCTCACCCGATGGTCTCGAACTCCCGCACGCTCCGCTCGGCCAGGTTCGGGATCGCTTCGCCGAGCACATGCTTCTGGAACGCGTCGGTGGCGCGGTGATCGGCGTACCCGGAGGCGTCGACGTACTTCTCGTACAGCACAAAGGTGTCCGGGTCGTCCCGGCTCACGTGCGCCTGGAACTCCAGCATCTTCTCCTCCGCCCGGTTGCCGGGCGTGACGGTTTCCAGGATCTGCCGAATCTTCTCCGCCTGCCCAGGCTTCGCGACCCAGGTGGCGATGACGACATAAGCCATGAATCCTCCGAAGTGCTCAGAGCTGCTCAGAATTTGCTGAAACCGATGGCGCGCAGCTGCTCTTGGCCGGCGTCGCTGATGTCCGACGGCCGCCACGACGGGGACCAGACCCACGCCACCCGGAAGTCCGCGACGACGGCGGCGTCCTCCAGCAGCGCCGTCCGGATCTGGTCCTCCATGATCCCGGTGAGCGGGCAGGCGGGTGAGGTCAGCGTCATGGTCAGCGTGGCGACGTTGTGCTCGTCCACCGTCACGCCACGCACGAACCCCAGGTCGACGACGTTGACCCCCAGGTCGGGGTCGAGCACGTCGTAAAGCGCCTCCCGCACCGGAACCGACCGCGCGTCCGCCGGCGCACTGTCGACGACGGGTTCGTCCGCGGCCACGACGGGCGCCGGTACGGCGGCGGCTTCGTACGCGCCTGCCGGTTGCAGTTCGACACGCACGTCGGCTGTCTCGCTGCTGATCCAGTCGGCCTTGCCGTGCGCCTTCCGCCGCACCCGCACGATCGGCTCCGCGGGTGTGGCGGAACCGCCGGCCACGATCAGCTGCCCGGCAGAAAGCCCGGCTCGGCCGGCGTTCGCCAGTGCCTTGTCGAGCACCCGGGCGACCGGCTCACACGTACGACCGGGCCCGCGCCGCAGCTTCGCGACCGCGTCCACCACGCTCAGCCCACGCACGCGCGCCAGCGCCGTCCGGGCGTCGGCGGCTGTCACCCGCGTCTGGGGCGCCACCGTTTCCAGCACCGCAAGGGTCGTCACGACAGTTCCTCCTCGGTGATCTCACCGGGCTCAGGCCCGGGATGCTGTCTTGGTGCGCGGCATCAGCCGTTTCAGCGGCAACGACTCGTCGGCGAGCTGCTCGGCCGTCACCTCGTGCGGTGCGAACAGCATCCGGCGGGCCGCGAGCACGTCACCGGGCCGGTTGAGCGAGATGACACCCTGAATCCGGCCGTCCACCAACGAGAACGCCGAGAAGCTGCGGTCGGCCAGGCGTCCGCGGAGCACCACCGAATCGAAGGCGCCCATGCGGCCGGTCGACTGCAGGCTGTGCTCGTACTGGTCGGACCAGAACCAGTGCGCCTCCTCGAAGGGCGTCACCTCGCCCGCCAGGTTGGCGGCGACGTTCGCGCCCTGGCGCACGGCGGTGTCGTGGTGTTCGACCCGGATCCGCGTGCCGTAACGCGGGTGGTGCTGGGCCGCGACGTCACCGGCCGCGTACACGTGCGGCGCCGACGTCCGCCCGTACTCGTCGACCGCGAGCCCGCCGTTCGCCACGGCGAGCCCGGCGTCCTGCCCCAGCTCAACGTTCGGCACTGAGCCGATACCGACCACCACCAGATCGGCCTCCACGCGGTCGCCGCGGCTGGTGGTCAGCACGAAACCGTGCCGACCGCGGTCGAGGGCCGTGACGTGCTCGCCCGGGCGGATTTCCACGCCGCGTTCGCGATGGATGTCCATCAGTACCGCGCCGATGGCCGCGCCGAGCACCCGCGCGAGCGGAGCGGGCTCGGGCTCGAACAGGGTGACCTGGGTGCCGAGCGCGGTGGCGGACGCGGCCACCTCGCACCCGATGAACCCGGCGCCCAGGATCGCGATCCGCCGCGCCGTCGCCAGTTCGGCACGCAGTCGTCCGGCGTCGGCGGCCGTGCGCAGGTAGTGGACACCCTCGCCGTCGAACCCGGAAAGGCGTCGCGGCCGCACACCCGTGGCCAGCACCAGGTCGTCGTAACCCAGACGCTCCCCTGTGGACAGTCCCACGCTCCGGCCGGCCACGTCGAGGGCCACGGCGCGCACGCCGAGCCGCAACTCGACGCCGTTGGCCGCGTACCAGTCCGGTGTCAACGGCCGCACCAGCTCCGGCGGCCCCGTCAGGAACTCCTTCGACAGCGGCGGCCGCTCGTACGGCGCCGCCGTCTCCTCGCCGACCAGCACGACGTCACCGTCGAAGCCCCGCTTGCGCAGGTGGGCGGCGGCCGACGCGGCCGCGACACCGCCGCCCACGAGCACACAACGCTTGGTCGTCATCCGACGTCCACCCGGATCGTGCCGTCCTCGTCCACCCGGCAGGGGAACGAGGTGAGCCGGCAGTTGTCCGGGTTGACCCCGGAGCCGCTGCGGGCGTCGAACACCCACAGGTGCCGGGAGCACGTGAGGGTCTCGCCGTCGAAGTCGCCCTCGTCGAGCGCCCAGGCCTGGTGCGGGCAGCGGTTCCGGTACGCCCGCACGTCGCCGTCGATGTTCATCAGCAGGACTTTCTCCCCGCCGACCTCGACGCCCGCCATCTCGCCTTCCCACAGCTCGTCGAGTTGCATGGCCTCCTGCCACTGCCCGGTCATCGCTCCGTTCACCGCGCCGCACGCATCCCTTCCGGCTCGAAGATCGGCTCGTGGAACGCCTCGCGGGCGGCCTTCGCGCCGGCGGCCACCTCGCTCGCCGGACGGCCGTGCTCCGGCCGGGTCTCGAGCAGCTCACCCAGCCCGGCCGCCGCCGCGTCCGCGATCGGCGACCAGCGGTCGATCCAGCGCCGCAGCACGTCGGCGTTCGACGGCCGCTGCTCGACGGCGAACCGCGCCAGCGCCGAACTCCACCGGTTGCGCCGGTTGTTGTCCTCCTGCAGGAACGACAGCAGCAACCAGGACTCTTCGTCGCGGTTCTCGCGCGAGACCTCTTTGAACTGCCGCACCAGCACGTCGTCGAACGTCGGCGCGAGCACCAGGTTCAACGCAACGAACGCCTCACCCCAGTCGTAGCTGACGAGCGCCTTCTCCACCGCGCGCCGGGCCGGCTGCCAGGCGTCGAGGTTCTCCCAGATCTGCCGCTCGGCGGTACCGGCCCTGCTGTCCGGGTGCGCGATCTGCAACTCGCGGGTCCGGTACGCGATCAGCGTGACCCGGCGCAGGTAGTCGGCCGTGGCGAAACCCGCCGTGTTGGTCACATACGAGGTCGGGGCCAGGTAGCCGAGGTACGCCTGGATCTGCTGACAGCCGTGCAGGAGGTAGCGCGACGGCGTGAACAGCGAGGTCAGCAGCGCCAGCTGCCCGGGCGCGAGCGCGGCGTCCGAGCCCGCGTACTCTTCGAGCACGCCACCGGTCTTCGCCTCGGCTTCGGCCTGCACCGTGACGTATGTCTTGTAAGTCAACGCGTCCGGGTCGCGGAAAGCGTCCCAGTCGTCGACCTGCAACGGCGACTTGTCGCGGTAGGTCAGGAACCACAGGTTGGCCGGCGAGGACGGGTTCTGCTCGAACGCGCCCGTGCGGTTCTTGCGCAGCGTCCAGTTCTGGGCGTGCGTGACGATCTCGTAGTCGCTCGGCATCCGGCGGATGTCGCCGAACGCGCTGAACGTCTTGCGCGGCCTTGCCTTCTTCGGCTGTGTCATGCCCTCACCTCTTCACCGGCCGACGCGGCCTTGCGCGCCGAGATCCGTTCCCACACGATCGAGCCGCTCGTGGTGATGGCACGCCCGGCGAAGGACGACATCATGGTTTCGAGCGAGCGGATCTCGAACTCGCTGCCGAGGTAGCGCCGCAGCGTCTCCTCGGTCAGCACCACCCGGTCCTCACCCTGGATCCGGACGTACGCACCCCGGTCGATGACTTCGATCTCCTGGTCCGGGTTGTCGTCCTCGATCGCCGCGATCACCTGCTCCACCTCGTCGCCCATGCGCAGGATCGGGCCCACTGGGTTCTTCACCGTGCTCCCTCCTGCAGGTCGTACTCGACGCGGACGTGGTCCAGCGGCCCGATGCCCGCCTCGGCCACGGTCAGCTCCGGCGGCAGTCGCCGTCCTTTGTGGAACACGACCTTCTCCGCGTCGCGGGCCCGCACGCGCTTGCCCTCGACGTGGTGGGCGACCGCGGCCGCCACCTCCCGGATCGTGTCCGCGGTGGTGACCGGCACCAGGATCTGCACGAAGTCGTCCGCGAAGATGGCGTTGAGCGGCACCAGCTGCGGGGCTTGGTCCTCAGGCCCCAGCTCGACGGTTCCGGCCATGGCTCAGTCCTCCCCGTGGCCGGCGGCCAGCGCCAGGCCCGTCGCGGGACGGCCGACGTAGTCCCTGGTCCAGGCCTCGTAGTCCGGGTCGTCGCCCATCACCTCGGGCGTGAGGCCCATGTGGGTGAGGATGCCGCCGACGTCCATCGGCTGGATCTGCCCGGCGAGGAACCGGTCGATCAGCGTCTCGTGGTTGACGTTGTCCCGGTCCTTCCACCAGATCTGGCGGCAGGCGTTGGTGCAGAAGTGGTGGGTCTTGCCGTCGTAGTCCAGCTGGTAGGTCGGGATGCGCCAGCGGCCGGACCGGGTCTGCTCGGCGTTGCAGCAGGGCAGGTTGCACATGCTGCACAGCCACGGCAGCGTCTCGGGGAGCGTGGCCTCGACGTTGTTGGCGTTGATGTTGTCGATGATCACGTCCCACTTGTCGCCGTAGACCTGCTCCCAGTTCGGGTACTTCTCGCGCAGCCAGTCGCGCTCGTCCTTGCTGACGGCGGCCTTCGGGCGCCACCACAGCGTCGGGCGCCAGGTCCACAGGCCCATGTGCAGCCCGTGGTGCCAGGTGTCGAGGCCGCGCATGAACTCGTCCCAGAACCACGGCTTCTTCAGCCCGTAGTCCTCGATCGTGTGGACGAACTGGTCGACGATCCATTCCTCCATGAACTCCCGGTAGGACTGCTTCCGGTGTTCCAGCGGGGTGTAGTAGTCCATCGCCGGGCCGGTGAGCGCGGCGAACGCGCGGGCCGAGCCCCAGAAGTTCTTGTCGATGATCCACTGGGCGCGCACGGGGTCGTGCTCGACGAGGATCTCCATCGTGGGGCCGCCCTGCTGCGAGTGGCGGGCCTCGTCGGTCTGGATCGAGGAGATCATGTTGGCGAAGTTGACGTCGCCGGCCTCCAGCGCGTCGGCCGAGAGCGCGATGAACTGCAGGTTGGTGAACCCGGTCTCGAAGGTGAACGGCAGCGCGATCGCCAGGTCCACCACGTTCGGTGCGATCATCATGCCGTCGAACAGGTTCCGCAGCGAGATCGGCACCCAGTTGTCCATGTGGAACGTCTTCTGGGTCCAGTCGTACTGCGGGTCCTTCTTGATGAACTCGTGCCCGAAGAACGTGGTGATCTGCGCGTGCCGCAGCTCGTCCAGCTGGCCGAAGGCGGCCATGTTGCGCCAGGCCGCGTTCAGCCCGAACCGCGCCATCTTCAGCTCGCCGAGCACGGCCGCGTACTCGACCAGCGCCACGCCGCCGAAGTGCATCTTGGTGGAGGACTTCCAGCCCTCGTCGAGGTGGTCGAACGTGGTCGAGCGCTGGAGCGCGGCCTTGACCGCGTACGCGGACTGCTCCTTGTCGCGCTGGGTCGCCACGTAGTCGGGGTAGGTGACCTTGTAGTCCTCTTCCCAGCCCAGCCAGGCTTCCCGTGGCACCTTGCCGGTTCCGCTGTGCCATTCGGGGAACACGGCTTCGTCGTCGACGTAGCTGTAGGTCCAGTCGACGTCGCGGACGAACCCCTGCCACTCTTCCCGCTTCAGCAGCGTCATCGGTGCTTCCCTTCTCAGTCGACTTCGAGGTGGCCGAGCTGGCGGTTGATGCCTGCCCCGTCCCAGTAGGCGGAGATCCGGTCGATGAGCCCGTCGCCATCGACGTGGAAGAGGAACAGGTGGGGCTCGCTGAACTTCTGTCCGCGAGGTTCGGCGGCACCCCAGGCGAGCTGTTGGGTGCCGCCGATGTCGCAGCGGACCACCACGTCGCCGGTGTCGTTCGCGTCGACGGTGTGGACGTCGGTGAACAGGTCGGGGAAGGAGGCGATCAGCCCAACCCAGATGGTCTTGCCGACCGTCTTCACCTTGCCGTCGCCGCGCAGCACGCGCTGCTTCCCCCACAACTCGAACGGCACGTAGAAGAAGTCGGCGTTGTCGGCGCACAGGTCGGTCATCGCGTCGACGTCGTGGCGCCGGTAGGCGTCGAAGAAGGCCGTGACCCGGCCGGCCGCTTCCCGGCTGCGGCTGCGCGGTTCGGTTGTCGTCATCGGATTCCCCTCACACGAGCGAGATCTGGTCGAGGCGCTTCACGGCGAGCCGCCGGTACAGCTGGTTCTGGCACCAGTACGCGTCGACGCCGGTGATGCGGTCACCGGATACGGTGAACCGCCAGGCCTGGTCCACGTCGAGGTGCTTCTCCTGGTTGATCGCGCCGAGGTAGCCCGCCGCCTGCGTGCCCTCCACCTTCAGCTCCGCGGTGACCACGGAGCCGGTCTCGATCAGGTTCTTCACCGTCACGAGCAGGTCCGGAAACGCGGTGGCGGTCTCGGTGAGGAAGGCCCGCAGATCGGCCGGTCCGCCTTCGCGCAGCCCGGTCGGGTGGATGTCCACGCGCGCGGAATCGTCCACAACGGACAGCGCGGCTTCGACGTCAAGACTGCCGAAGGCGGTCAGGAAGGCCGACACGGTCTGCGCCGGGGTCGCTTCCGCGGCGGTCTCGGCCTGAGCTTCGGCCTGGTCCCTGCGGGTGAAGAGTTTCATCGCTGTCCCACCGCCTTCAGCAGCGCATCGGCCGTCGCCTCGGTGGAGGCGGGGTTCTGGCCGGTGATCAGGTTCCGGTCCACGACCACGTGGGAGACCCACGCCGACGGCCCGTCGTCGAACACCGCGCCCGCGTTCTTCAGCGCCGTGTCGACGTACCAGGGCAGGCCCAGCTTGCCCGGCACCGTCTGGTCCTCCTCTTCGTCGGTGAAGCAGGTGAGGCGGTACCCGTCGAAGAGCCACTGCCCGTCTTCGCGTTCGGGGGCCGACAGCAGCAGCGCGGGCCCGTGGCACAGCGCGGCGATCGGGGCCTGCTTGTCGTGCAGCACCTTCAGCAGCCTTGCCACGTCGGGGTTGTCGGCGAGGTCGACCATCGGCCCGTGGCCGCCCGGGGCGAACACGGCGTCGAACTCGGCGAGCTGTGCGTCGCTCAAGCCGGCCAGCGAGGTGGGCTGCCGGAAACCCGGGATGGCGTCCAGCCTGGCCTTCCGGTCGGCGGCCAGTTGCCGGCTCGCGGCGTCCAGCTCGGCGACCGCGGCCCGGATCTCCTCCGCGGGCAGGCCGCCGTCGAGACCGTCGTCCACCATCACGTCGGCGAGCTGCCGGTCCTGGCGCCAGGCGATCTTGGCGGCCTTGCTGACCAGTGCGTGGGCCTCGGCGGGTGAAAGCCCGCGGGCCTTGAGCCGCTCGGCGATCCGCCGCGCGGCGACCAGGCCCAGCTCGGTGTTCTGGTGCAGCGTGATCCGGATGTCGTCCGGGTCGTGGTGGAACGTGCGGGCCACGGACGCGAAGAAGTCCTGGTCCTCTTCGGGGTAGTGGAAAAACGACTCCAGCCCGTAGGGATCCGCGAACGGCGGCTCGCCGTCGGGCGTCAGCACCACCACCTCGGCCCCGGCGTCGACGAACCGGTCGTACGGTTTGACGGCCTCTTCGGCGAAGTAGCCAGTGGTGTGCCGGCTGCCGTCGGCGAGTTCGATCTCCTTCGCACTCGAGACGAGGTAGGCGATGCGCGCCATGTGACCTCCAGGTGAACGTGCGGTTTCGGTGGGCGTGCCGAAACGCTAGCCGCCGGGTGATCCCGGCCGCATCGAAGATTCCTGCGGAAGATGTGCGGATTCCGGCAACCGGTGCGGGTTCCGGTCGAGGTCTGCAAGATTCGTGCACGAACCGGCTCGCAGTACGGCCGCGGCGGCTACTTTCGGGGCGGTCTTTCCGGCCGACGGCGCCGGAGTCAATCCTCATCGAGAGCGAGGTCTTCCCCATGACACGCGTACTGTTCGCGGTGTCCGGCTCGGCCCACTGGACACTGGCCGACGGCACCCGGCACCCGTGCGGCTTCTGGCCCGAGGAGCTGGCGGTGCCGCACGAGATCTTCCGCGACAACGGTTTCGACCTCGTGATCGCCACCCCGGGCGCGGTGGTCCCGACGGCCGACGAGGCCGGTTTCAGCCCCGAGATGAACGGCGGCTCGGCCGAGCCGGGACAACGGTTCCGCGCCTACCTCGAAAGCATCGCGAGCGAACTCGGCGCACCCGCCGACCTGAACGAGGCCGACCCCGCCGAGTTCGACTTCGTGTTCGTCCCGGGTGGACACGGGCCGATGGAGGACCTGGCTGCCAGCAAGGAGTTCGGCCGGCTGATCGCGGAGTTCGACGCCGCGGGCAAGCCCGTGGCCGCGGTCTGCCACGGGCCGGCGGCGCTGCTGCCGGCGACGGGCGCCGACGGCCGGTGGCTGTTCGCGGGCCGCCGGGTGACCGGCTTCAGCAACGTCGAGGAGGGGCAGGTCGGGTTCGCCGACAAGGCACCGTGGCTGCTGGAAGATCGTCTCGTCGACGGAGGCGGACGGTTCGAGAAGAGCGCCGGCGCTTGGGAACCCCACGTGGTGGTGTGCGGAAACCTTTACACCGGACAGAACCCGGCCTCGTCGGCCCCACTGGCCGAGCGGCTCGCCGAGGCGCTGAAACCGGTCGAGACCGTCCACTGAGCCGTGACGGGGGTGCCCGCGGGGTCACCCCCGTCACCCGTTCCGGACGTCGAACTCCTCGCGAAGCGCGCGAAGATCGGAATACGCGCGCGGGGTCGCCCCGAATCGCGCGCGGAACTCGTTGATGAAATGCGACGCGCTCGCGTAGCCGACCGCCTTCGACACCTGCGTGACACTCAGCCTTCCTTCGATCAACAAGTCGCGCGCGCGGTGGAGCCGCATCTCCTTCACGAACTGGTACGGCGATTTCCCCGTCACCTCACGGAAGAGGTGCGAAAACGCCGATGGGCTGAGCGAAACCCGTTCCGCCAGGTCGCTCACCGTCAGCGGCTCGGACATGTTGTCCTGCACGTAGGAGACGACCTCGCTCACCGGGTTGCGCGCCACCTCCGACGCCGCGATCTCCAGCAGCCGCGAGTACTGCTCGGCTTGCAGGATCCGGTACACCATCTCGGCCAGGTAGATCGGCGCCAGCACCCGGCGGTCCGCGCCGGTGCCCGTCGCGCGGAGAAACCGCAGGGTGGCCGACATCAGCGTGCAGTCCAGCGGGGTGACGAACGCCCGCTCGGACTGGTTGTGGGCCACCCGGTCGAACGTGGTGGCCCGCCGGTCGAGGACGTCGGCCGACACCCGCCGCACCAGCGCGGGGTCCACCTGCAGCACCAGCGAAAGAAACGGCCTGGCCGGCGTGGCTTCGAGAATCTCCGCGGTGAAGTGCTGGCGGTCGCTCAGCACCAGGTAGTTGAACGGGTCGTACGCGTGTGCGCGCCCGTCGGCGACCACGCACTTGCGCCCCTGCGCGATGATGCACAGCGACAGGGACCGCACCTCTTCCCACTGCGGGGCGACGGGCCGGGTGTAGCGGTAGAAGGTCAGGCCCGGCCAGCCACCGGGGTTGCCACCGAGTGCGGGCGCGCGGTCCGCGATTTCGGCGAGCAGGTCACCTGCCGTGTGGCGTTCTTCGAGGGGCCGGAGCATGTCCGTCACGTCGTTCGCCTCCCGTCCGTGGACCCTCGTCGGCCCAGAGCTCCACGGTAGGCCGCAGCCGATCCCGCGGGACTGCGGATTCCGGGCGGCTATCTGTGGATTCGCGTGCGGCCTGCTCGGCGGGCCGGTGAACGCGCGGGTCGTCACCACGTTCGGCGCGCTGCCCGCTCTGTCGGCCGAGCTGCCGCGCTGCACGACGCCGAGGACCCGGCGCACGTCGAGGACTACTGGAGCCCCCCGGACCGAGACTCCAGAGCAGGCTGTTGACCGCTCCCAGAGCGGAAGTACCCGCTCAGGTCGACTTCGACGGCGCGCGTCTCGACGACCAACTCCGCTCAAGAAGCAAAGGAGACACCACGACACCAAGTTGTAAGATCATCTGGTTCGGCGGCGCGGCCGTCTAACACTAAGTGGCCGACCTAGTTCGGACGCGATCAACATTTTCGTCTCCATCCGACCGCAAGGCCCTTGCTCCGCGACGACGCCCAGGGACTGCGACCTGCGGCTCAACTCGCGTGCGAAGGTCGGCGTCGTCGGATGACCTCTTCCGCGTCAGGGAAGTGGGCCACGTGGCTGGACCAGGTCAAACGCGTAGCCGCGCAGGTCGTGCGCTCTCGTTCCTTCCCGAAGGGGCGGCTTCAGCGTCATTAGTTCAGGGCGCCGTCGCCGGACGATCGCCAGGCAAATTTGGTGCTGCCAGTGCAACGCATGCTCGTAACCGCCGATCAGGTGTCGGGCGGGCTGGCGGTGACTCGACTGCGTTAACCCGAGAGTGCTTGGGTGGACCCCAATTCGGGAGACAAGCCCCGGCCGCACGGCCTGGGCTTGTTGAGTTCGGGCTGCTGATCCGAGTCGACGTGCTGCTGACGATGGAGCGTCGGACGCGGAGGAGCGCGCGGTGTGCAGGGCGGACCGGGTCGAGTCTTTGGGATGGCGCCACCTAGACTGTCCCGCCTCTGAGCGGTCGGTTTCTGCCGGTACGTTGGCCGTCGAGGGCAGTTTCCGGCTCGACGGCCAGGGTGGGCAGGCATGATGAGCGCGCCGACCTGCGGGCCGCCGGTCGAGGAACGCACCCTGAAGTCGACCGGGACGAGTCCGAAGTGGACGATTACGTCGCAGACCCGTTGTGCGGGTTCGATCCGGTGAACACGAAGGCGATGTTCGCGGGCGCCCGCTGGCTCGCCGACCCGGCCGCGGTCTCCCGGATGCACCCGGATCTGCCGATGTACCTGGCGGTGGGGGATCAGGACCCGGTGAACGGCAACCTCGCGTTGTTCGACGTGCTCGTGCAGCGGTACCGGGACGCGGGGATCAAGGACCTGACGGTACGGGTGTACCCGGGCGCCCGGCACGAGATCCTCAACGAGACGAACCGCGCCGAGATCGTCGCGGAAATGCTGGCGTGGGCCGAAAAGATCTCGCTGTACAGGCCCGCGCGCCGCTCGCGGAGCGTAGCCCGCCCAGATGCTCGCGGCAGTCGGAGGCGAGCAACCCGCTGGGCACGCCGACGTAAGTCATAGCGAGCGCGCCCCCGCCCGTGGACCAGCATCGTGAGAGCGGTCAGATGCAGGCCCGGGTGCGCCTCGGGGCACCGCCGGACAGCTGGGACGAACCGAGCTCACCGGGTGCGGCGGGCCGTGGGCACGGGGTGCACGGGATCGCCGGCGATGACGGAGTTCTCGATGGTGCCCAGCCCGGTCACCTCCATGGTCACGGTGTCGCCGATCGCCAGCGGCGGGGGTACGCGCTCGCCGCCGTTGCGGCCCCACAGTTCGACGAGGCAGCCGCTCCCGCAGGTGCCGGAGCCGACGAGGTCAGAGGCGCGCACTTCGGTGCCGCGGCTGGCGTAAGCGACCATCTCCGGGAACGACCACGCCGAGTTGGCCAGCGAGTCCTTGCCGATGGAGGTGCCGTTGACCGACACCGACATGGTCAGGTCGAACCGGTCGCCTTGGCGGTAGGGCTCGAGCTCGTCCGGGGTCACCAGGTAGGGCCCGAGCGTGGAGGCGGTGTCCTTGCCCTTGGCCGGGCCGAGGCCGATGCGCATTTCGTGGATCTGCAGGTCGCGCGCCGACCAGTCGTTGAAGATGCTGTAGCCGGCGATGTGCCCTTCCGCTTCTTCGACGCGCAGGTTGCGGCCGCCGGTGCCGATGATGGCGGCGACTTCGAGTTCGAAGTCGAAGACGGTGCAGCCTGGTGGCATCGGCACCGGGTCGGCCGGGCCGATCAGCGCGTACGGGTTGGTGAAGTAGAACGTGGGGATCTCGTACCACTCCGGGACGACCGCCGGGTCGCGGCTGCCCTTGAACGAGCCTTCGACGTGCTGCTCGAACGTGATGAAGTCGCGGATGGACCCGGCCTGGACGGGAGGCAGGAGCCGTTGCCCGGCGAGCGCGACGGGCGCAGCGCACCGGCGCACGACCTCGTCTTCGCCGGGGCGGGCGGCCAGCAGTTCGAACAGGTCGGTGCCGGGCGGGAGCGGGTGCAGCAGGTCGTCGTGCACGAGCGCTTGCCGGTACCGGCCGTCGATCTGCAGTGCGGCGAACTTCATGCGTTCTCCTCGTGGTGCGAAGGGGTGTCGTCGATGATGGCCACGGCCCTGGTCCAGCCGGCGGAGGCGGCGTGGATCTTGTGGGGGAAGCAGGAGATCCGGAACCCGCTGGCGGGCAACGCTTCCAGGTTGTGCAGCTTTTCGAGGTGGCAGTAGCCGATCTCCCGGCCTGCCTGGTGGCCTTCCCAGATGATCGAGCCGTCGCCGGTTTCGGCGAACCGGCGGGCGGTGTGGACGAACGGCGCGTCCCAGCTCCATGCGTCGGTCCCGGTGACCCGGACGCCTTGGCGGAGCAGGTGCAGCGTGGCGTCGCGGCCCATGCCGCAGCCCCGGGCGAGGTAGTCGCCCTCGCCGTAGCGCGTCCCGGCGGCCGTGTTGACGACGACGATCTCGAGGGGGCTGAGCGTGTGCCCGATCCGCTTGAGTTCGAGGTCGATGTCGTCGGGTGTCACGACGTAGCCGTCGGGCAGCGCCCGGAAGTCGAGCTTCACGCCGGGCTGGAAGCACCATTCCAGCGGTACTTCGTCGATGGTGATGGCCCGCTGTCCATTGTCCATTGTGGACGCGTAGTGGTACGGCGCGTCCAGGTGGGTGCCGCAGTGGGTGGTCAGCTGGATCCGCTCGATGGCCCAGCCCTCGCCGTCGGGCAGGACGTCGGGGCCCGCGCCGGGGAAGTGGGCGAGCATGCCGTCGACGGTGTCGCGGTGGCTGAGGTACTCGATCTGCGGGCGCGACCCGGGTGGGTCGGAGGCGATGCCGTCCCGCAGCGCGACGGAGATGTCGACGAACGTGGGCATGGGGTTCTCCCGGGGTCTCAGGTGGCCAGCGCGGGGACCGGAGCCGCGCTGCGCAGATTGGGCAGGAAGGTCATGACGACCGCCGCGCAGAGGATGATCCCGGCGCACACGAGCAGGCCGGTGCCGAGCCCGGCGCCGGTCGCCAGCGCGCCCAGTGCCAAAGGCGCCAAGGCGGACACGCCGCGCCCGACGTTGAAGCAGAACCCGGCGCCGGTCGCCCGGACCCGGGTCGGGAACAGTTCGCCCAGGTAGGCGCCGAAGATCCCGCTGAAGGCGGCGAAGAACGCGAACAGCGGGCCCAGCCAGAGCAGCGCCGTGCGGTCGGCGGCGACCACGTACAGCGGTAGCGTGAGCCCCACGCCGGCCAGGGACAGGAGCAGCGCGTACTTGCGGCCGATCCGATCGGCGATCAGGCCGAAGACGTTGTAGCCGACGAACATCCCCAGGTTCAGGACGGTCATGAACAGGGCGACGGTCGCGGCGGGGATGCCGCGGTCGGTGTGCAGGAAGGTCGGCAGCCAGGTGGAGCCGCCCCACCAGCCGAACAGGGCCAGCGCGGCCACCGCGGTGCCGAGGAGGGTTTGCCGCCGCAGCGCGGGGGGAGAAGATCTCCGCGATCTTCACCGGAGTGCTCTTCTGCTCGGCCCATTCCGCCGACTCGGTGAAGAACAGGCCGACGATCAGCATCGGTACCACCACGCCGGCGCCGGCCAGGAAGAACAGCAGGCGCCAGTCCGGCAGCAGCGCGCCGGCCAGCAGCGCCGCGATCGCCCCGCCGATCGGGAACGAGCTCAGCACGAAGGCGACCGCCCGGCCGCGCTGGGCCGCGGGCCACGTCTCGACCACGTACGTCGAGACGGCGCCCCAGACCCCGCCGAGTCCCAGTCCCGCGGCGAAGCGCAGCAGCAGGAAGACCGCGAAGTTCGGCACCAGCGGGAGCGCCGCGGTGAAAACGCCGAACACCGCGAGCGAGAGCAGCAGCGCCCGTTTGCGGCCGTGGTTGTCGGCCAGCCAGCCGACGGTCACGCTGCTCACCCCGATGCCGAGCAGTGTCGCGGTCGCGAGCAAGCCGCCCTGGGCCGCGGTGAGCCCGAACGTCGCGCGGATGTCCGGCAGCGCGTAGGACAGCAGCAGGATCTCGAGCGCGTCGAACATGTAGGCCACGAACGCCCCGGCGAGCACGACCCCTCTGATGGAAGTCCTCATAACGGACCAGTCCCTTCGGTGAACTTCTTCGTCCCCGTTGGCGACTGACTGTACGTACGTACAGTAGGATGGGGCAAGAGCGGGTTTCGGCGATCGGTAAGGATGTGCCCGGTGACGAGTGACGGCGGACGCCGTGCGGCGATCCTGCGAGCGGCCGAAAAGGTGTTCGCGCGAGAAGGCTACGACGGGGCGACGATGCGTCAGATCGCCGCGGAGGCGGACGCCAAGCTCTCCCTGGTGGTCTACCACTTCACCTCGAAGCTCGGCCTCTACGTGGCGATCTTCGAGAACCGGCAGTACGTCAACGAGGAGCGGCTCGCCCGCCTCGCAGCGATTCCGGACCTGCGTGCCGAGGACGCGGTGGAGCAGATCGTGCACGCCTTCGCCGACCCCGTGCTGGCCCTGCACGACGACCCGGACGACATCTGGTTCGCCCGGCTCGTGATGCGCGAGGCCTCCGACCCCTCGAGTCAGGAGCGGCCGGTCATCGCGGAGTTGTTCGACCCGATGGCACGCGAGTTCATCAAGGCCCTACGCGCAGCGCTGCCCGGCAAGCCGGACGGCTTCCACCACTGGGCCTACCTGTTCGCCGTGGGCGCGCTGACCAAGTCTTCCTACGAAGTCAGGGTGAGCAACCTGACCGACAAGCCCTTGATCGACCGGAAGCAGGACATCCTGCGCTCGTTCATCGTCGCCGCCCTGCGCTACGGCTGAGCTACCGCCTCAAGGCGTCACGAGGGGAGCGCGGTGCAGCGCTTCGCGCATCGTCTCTTCGGATTCGAAGCTGATCTGGACGATCGCGTCGATCGGCGGTTCGTAGGCCGGCCCGTAGACGTTCTTCAGGAAATACCGGAAGTCCTCGGTCGTCACGGTCGATTTCTTCCGGACCACCCCGGCTGACGGAAACCAACGTTTTCGTTTAGACTGGGCGAATGCCCCGCCTGAGCGAAGAACTCCGGGAGGAGCGCCGCCGGCACATCCTGGTCAGCGCTTGGAGCTGCTTCTCCCGCAACGGTTTTCACGTGACCTCGATGGACGACATCATCGCGGCGACCGGAATGTCCTCGAGCGCGGTCTACCGGTACTTCCGCAGCAAGGACGAGCTCATCGACGCCGCGGCCGACGAGGCGCTCGTGCTCGTCCGGGACATGTTCGACCGGCTGCTGGAGCGGCGTCCGACGCCGACGCCGGCGGAGGTCATCGAGGCGATGCTGGTGGGGGTCGCCTCGCGGACGGCCAATTCCGACTACGACCTGACCCGGATCGCGATCCAGGCCTGGGGCGAGGCGCTGCGCCGCCCGGCGCACGGGGAACGTACCCGGTCGTTCTATCTGAGTGTGCAGCAGAAACTCGCCGAGTTGTCCGCTCGGTGGCGAGCGGAAGGCGTCGTGCCGGAGGGGACGGACGACGCGCAGCTCGCGACCGTCCTGATGAGCTTGATGCCGGGGATCCTGGTCGGGCACAACCTGGTGGCGGAGGTGTCCGCGGATCACCTGATCGGTGGGTTGGCTTCGCTAGGGGTGGCACTGGCGAAAGGCTGAACCCGCGGGGTTCGGTCGACGGGGGTGAGCCATCGGTCGAGCGCGGGCAGGTCGGCCACCTTCGCCGGTGCGGCCGGGAGACGGCGATCTTGCGGCTTCCGGAGAAGGGGTCCTGACGTTCGCCTTGACCGACGACCCAGACGCGGAGGTCCCGGCCGGCCTGGCGGCGTAGCCGATTGCGTCGCCAGGCCGCAGCCCGGCGTCGATGAGCCCGGCCGGCCGGGAGTGCGCGGATCCTGATCGCGGCGAGCGTGATGCCTGCGGGACCGCGGCGATCGGCGTGCGAGTGTCGGCGCCGTGGGCGCGGCGGCTTGCCACGGGAAATTCCGGGGACGCGCCGCTGTCCCGGACTCCGTCTTCGGCGGAACGGCCGGCATCGAGGGCCCTTCTCTTGACTGTTCCGGAGTCAAACGAAAACGAGCGTTGCGCTATGGCGAACCGGGCAGTAGTGTCCTGGTTACGAAAACGTACGTTTTCGTTTGTGCTGTACGGGCTGATCGGGGCCGGTGCCGACAGGAGGGCTTCAGTGGAGTTCAAGACAGTCAACCCGCAGGTGATCGAGCAGTTCCGCGGTGGCGGTGAGATCGTGGCCGCGCCCGGCGTCGGCCGGGAGAACCACATCCTGCTGACCACGGTCGGCCGCAAGAGCGGTCGCGAGCGGACGACCCCGGTGAAGGTGTTCCTCAAGCAGGACGACCGGGTGATCGTGGTGGCGGGCAACGGCGGCCGGGCGTCGAATCCGGCCTGGTACCTCAACCTGGTGGCCGAACCGCGGGTGCGGATCGAAGACGCCCAGGGATCCTACGTCGCCGTGGCGACGGTGCTCAGCGGGGACGAGCGGGACGATCTGTGGGGTGTGATCCAGGAGCAGAACCCCGGCCTGGTGGGTTATCTGGCCGGTGCCGGCCGTGAAATCCCCATCGTCGCCTTCACCGGGGAAGGGGCGTCGAAATGACCGGAAAAGTCGTTTTGATCACCGGGGGAGGGTCCGGCATCGGCCAGGCTGCCGCGGACCTGTTCACCGAGCGCGGCTGGCGGGTGATGATCGGCGGCCGGCGCGAGGCCCCGCTCGCCGAAGCCGCCGCGCACAACGGGGCCAACTACTTCGTCGGTGATATTTCCGAGCCGGGGCAGGCGAAAGCACTGGTCGAACGCACCATCGCGGTCTTCGGGCGGCTGGACGCCGTCGTCAACAACGCAGGATTGCTCGCCGTCGCGACCCTCGAGGACGCCGATCCCGACGACGTCGCCGGGTTGTTCCGGACCAATGTGCTCGCGCCGACCCAGCTGGTGCGCGCCGCGCTCCCGTATCTCAAGGCGGCAGGCGGATCCGTCGTCAACGTCACCAGTGCCGTCGCACAACGCCCACACGGTAAGGGGGCGGCGTTCTACGGTGCGTCCAAGGCCGCTCTCGACTACTTGTCGAAATCCTGGGCCGCCGAATTGGCGGGAGACAAGATCCGCGTCAACGCCGTCGCGCCCGGCCCGACCGACACGCCCATCCAGAACAACGCCGGGTCGCCGGAGGGTGTGGCGCTGAGCAAGAAGATCCAGGCCGAGCGGCTCCCGCTGAAGCGGATGGGCGAGCCGGGCGAAGTGGCGCGCTGGATCTATCTGCTGGCCGAGCCGGCGTCGAACTGGGTGACCGGACAGATCGTCGCGGTGGACGGCGGAATGGCCGTAGCGTGACGCGTTTTCTCGGTAATACCAAGGAAAATCACTATCAAGGGGTGGATTCGAAATGCGTATTCTCATTATCGGCGGCGGTTTGACGGGGTTGGCTCTGGCGAACGGGCTTCGCCACTACGGGGTGGACCCGGTGGTGGTCGAGCAGGCGCCGATCATCACCGAAGCGGGCTGGGCGATCGGGCTGAGCCCACGCCATCTCGCGGCGTTGGACCGGCTCGGCGTCACCGACCGCACCGCCTGGCCCGCTTACCAGGCCAAGCGGTACCTGATGTTCGACGCCAAGGCGGGACTGCTCGACGGGATCGTGACGGAGGCTCCGCTCATGTTCAGCCGGTCGGCGCTGCAGCTGGCTTTGCTGGACGGGGTTTCCGACCTGGTGCGAACCGGCGTCCGGCCCAGCGACCTGAACGACCACGGTGACCGCGTCGACGTCGAATTCGACAACGGCACCAGCGGGACCTTCGACGCGGTCATCGGCACCGACGGTATCCACTCGTGGACCCGCCACCACGTGTTCGGCGGACCGGAAGCCACCTACACCGGAACCTCGGTGGTGCGGTTCCAGGCGCCGTCTCCGGACTCCTCGCTGTCGGTGGCGGCGATGGCCGCGGGCGGGGACGACGCGACCATCGCGTATTTCCTGGTGGACGGCGGGAAGAAGATGCACGGCATCGTGTTCCTGCACGGCGAGGAGGGCAACCGGGCCGAACTCACCCCCGCGGAACTGGCGACGCTGTTCCCCGAGCTGCCCGGTCCGTTGAGCCTGCTGACCGAGGTGATGCGCACCAACCCGGAGAGCTACTTCACCGGGATCAACCAGGCCGTGGTGGACACCTGGGCCCGCAACCGGGTCGCGCTCGCGGGCGATGCCGCGCACGCCATGTCCCCGGTGCTGGGGCAGGGCGCGGGCGCCGGGTTCGAGGACGCCGCGATGCTGGCGGAGCTGCTGACCACGCCGGGGATGGCCGTGGCGACCGCGCTCGCCAGTTTCGAACGGATGCGCAAGCCGGAGGCGCAGGCGCTGCAGCGGCTTTCCTACGAGACCAGCCGGATGATGACCACGACGTCGGCCCCGAGCGTGATCTACGCCCAGCGCGGGAACATGCCCGGCGGGGTCCAACCGCGTCCGACGACAAGGTGAACTGGCCACCGCGAGCGTTGTGGCTCGCGGTGCCCGGCTTGGTCACGGCAAGGTTACCGGTGCGCTCCGGGGATCCCAGCAGGTCAGGCTGTTCCGAGAAGAACTCGACGTACCTCTTGCGGGAACTAATCATGCATGTTTAATATATCGACTATGCCCGTTCGGGGGTCGGGTCCAACGTCGGGCCGAACCCGTCCGGAGAAGGTGGCAACCATGAAGTCTCGCCGCACCGCCGCGGTCGTAGTCGCCGTATCAGCACTGACAGCCGCCGGATGCACGGCGGCAGGGGAGGCGTCGAACCCGAGTGGGGGCGGCGGGTCGCTCACCGTCCTGGTGGCCGCCGACGGCGGGCAGAACTACGACCCGCAGACGAACGCCGCCCCGTCCAGCGGCGAGTTCATGATGCCGGTGTTCGACACCCTGCTGAAGGAAGACGCCCAGGGCGCTCTGTCGGCGGGGCTGGCCACCGCCTGGAAGTACTCCCCGGACGGCACCACGCTCACCCTGACCCTGCGTGGCGGGGTGACGTTCCAGGACAGAACTCCCTTCGACGCCGCCGCGGTCAAGAGCAACATCGAGCGGGGCAAGACCAACCCGAAGTCGGTGATCGGCGGCCAGCTGGGTGCCATCGGCTCGGTCGACGTCCCGGATCCGGCCACGGTCGTGCTGCACCTGAAGTCGGCCGCCGGTTCGCTGCTCGGCTTCTTCGCCGGCCCCGCCGGGATGATGGGCAGCCCCAAGGCCTGGCCGAACGCGAACTACGCAACTCATCCGGTCGGGACCGGGCCCTGGCAGGTGTCGGACAGCTCCCAGCCGGGCAGCGACATGGTCTACACGGCGTACCAGGGCTACTGGAACCCGTCGGTGCAGAAGGTGCCGACCATCCACGTCCGCGTCGGTGCCGAGTCGACCTTCGTCCCGGGCCTGACCGGGCAGAGCGTCCAGGCCGTGATGCTGACCGGCGCGCCCACCGACGGCAAGACGCTGTCCGCGGCGGGCCTGCCCGTCGCCGACTCCGGCCTCAGCTACCTGCATCTGTTGTACCTCAACAAGTCCGGGGTGTTCGCCGACCCGAAGGTCCGTGAGGCCGTCTCGCTGGCCGTCGACCGCAAGACGATCTGCGACTCGCTGCTGGGCGGCGCGTGCACTGTCACCGCGCAGCCGGTGCAACCGAAGTCGTGGGCCTACGACTCCGCACTGGCCGCGCCGACGCCGGACGTCAACCGGGCCAAGGCGCTGCTCGCCGAGGCCGGGCATCCCGGCGGGATCTCTTTCACCGCAGTGGTCTCCTCCGCCGGGACCCAGCTGCAGACCGAGCTCACGGCCATCCAGCAGATGCTGGCCAAGGCGGGTATCACGATGACCATCTCCCCGATGCCGGTCGCGCAGCTGCTCCCGACCCTCGACGCTGGTAAAGCGCAGGCGTACTACTCGGTGAACACCGGCGGGGCCGACCCGGCCATCCCACTGGCGACGATGTCCGCGCCCGCCTACAACCCGGGCGGCTACCACGACCCGGCCCTGACGAGCGCACTGGCCGCCGCCGACGCGGCCACCACCCCAGCGGCCCGGGCCACGGCTTACCAAAAGGTATCCGCGGCCTACCAGGACTCGGCGTTCAACGTGGTGATCCTGAACCAGAACCTGCAGTACGCCACGGCCAAGGGCGTCTCCGGGGTCAGCGCGCGCGACCCGCTCGTGCTGGACACCAGCGCGGCGAGCGTGTCATGAACGCGGTCGCGCTGGTGACCGGGGCCTCCTGCGGGAGGCACCCATGGTGAAGATGATCGGCCGCCGGGTCGCCATCGCGGTGCCGCTGCTGTTCGTCGTCAGCTTCCTGGTGTTCGCCCTGACCGCGGTGTCACCGACCGATCCGGCGCGAGCCATCCTCGGGGAAGGTGCGACGCCGGACTCGGTCGCCCGGCTGCGTCACCAGCTCGGCCTCGACCAGCCGACCCTGCAGCGATACGGGCACTGGCTGGCGCAGCTGTTCCACGGCGACCTCGGTCAATCGTGGTACGGCAACGTCCCGGTCACCACGAAGATCGCCCAGGGGCTGCCGGTCACGGCGGCGCTGGTGCTGGCGTCCCTGGTGGTCACCGCGGCGTTCGCCGTGCCGCTCGGCCTGTACGCCGGGATGCGGCCCGGTGGCCGCGTGGACCGGGTCGCCGGTGCGGCCGCGGGGTTCCTGCTTGCCATGCCGGAGTTCTGGGTCGCCCTGCTGCTGGTGCTGATCCTCAGCCAGAAGCTGCACCTGCTGCCCGGCACCGGCACCACGGTGATCACCGCGGACGTCTGGCGGGACAGCCAGTTCCTGGCCATCCCGGTGATCGCGATCAGCCTGCCCCAGATCTGCGCGCTGTACCGGCAGACCAGGGCGTCGGCGGCGACCGTGGCGCGGCAGGACTACGTGCGGACCGCGCGCGCCGGGGGCATCGGCGAGGGCGAACTGCTCCGGACGCGGGTGGCCAAGAACGCGCTCGTGCCCTCGGTGACTCTGCTGGGCCTGCAGCTCGGCCGGATGATCGGCATCGCGGCGGTGGTCGAGTCGGTCTACGGCATGCAGGGCATCGGCTCGATGGCGGTGCAGGCCGCGCTGAGCTCCGATCTGCCGACCGTGCTCGGCATCGTGCTGGTCACCGCGGGCGTGGTGATGGCGGCCAATCTGCTGGCCGACGTCGCCTGCCACTACCTGGCTCCGAAGGCGAGGAAAGCATGATCGACAACGCAGTCGGTCCGTCCGCCCTGGTGACGACGTCGACGCCGGCCGGCGCCTGGCGCGCCTTCGGGCGCCATCGGCTGGCCGCGACCGCCCTGGTGGTGTTCGCCGTGGTCGTGCTGGCCGCGCTGCTGTCGACGGTGCTGCCGCTGCCCGATCCGAACGCCCAGGTCCTGCTCGATCGCCTGCAAGCACCGAGTCCCCACCACCTGCTGGGCACCGACGAGCTGGGGCGCGACCAGCTGGCGCGCCTGCTGTCGGCTACCCGGATCTCGCTGTGGGCGGCGCTGCAGGCCACGGTGGTCGGCGTCGTCCTGGGTGTGCCGGTGGGTCTGCTCACCGGCACCGTCGGCGGGCGGCTGGACGCCGTGCTCAGCCGGGCGTTCGACGCGATCCAGAGCATCCCCGCGCTGATCCTGGCCATCGCCGTCGTGGCGGTGCTGGGCCGCCAGCTGACCCCGGCGATGATTTCGATCGGGATCGCGTTCTCGCCGACGTTCTACCGCGTCTCGCGCGCCGCCGCGTCGACGGTCGCGGGGGAGACCTATGTCGAGGCGAGCCGGGCGATGGGCCAGAAGACGATCCGGATCGTGGCCGACCACGTGCTGGGCAACGTCGCCGCCGCGCTCGTCGTGGTGATCTCCACTACCTTCGCCTTCGGGATCCTCGCCGAGGCCGCGCTGAGCTACCTCGGCCTGGGCGTGCAACCGCCCAGCGCCAGCCTGGGCAGCATGCTCACCAGCGCGGCGAACCTGCTGAACTCCGCGCCCCAGCTGACCGTCGAGCCCGGTCTGGTGATCGTCCTGCTGGTGCTGTGCGTCTCGTTGGTCAGTGACGCCGTGCAGTCCCTGACCTCGGCCGAAGGGGGTCGCTGACATGGACGACACGGCACTTTCGGTGCGGGGCCTCGAGATCTCGCTGGTCGGTGGCGACCGGCCGGTGCAGGTGGTGACCGGCGCGAACCTCACCGTCGCCGACCGGGAGATCGTGGGCGTGGTCGGCGAGTCGGGGTCCGGCAAGTCACTGACGAGCCTGGCCATCACCCGCCTGCTCGATCCGCTGGTGGCCCGGGTGACCTCGGGCTCGGTCAAGCTGTTCGGCCGGGAGCTGCTCGACCTGCCCGAACCGGCGATGCGCGCGGTCCGCGGCAAGGAGATCGGCATGATCTTCCAGGACCCGATGACCTCGCTGGATCCCGCCTTCACCACCGGCTACCAGCTGACGTCGGTGCTGCGGCGGCACACCGACCTCGGGCGCCGCCCGGCGCGCGACCGCGCCCTGGAGCTGCTCGGGCTGGTCGGTATCGCCGACCCACGCCGCCGTGTCCATCAGTACCCGCACCAGCTCTCCGGCGGAATGCGGCAACGCGTGATGATCGCGATGGCCATCGCCTGCGAGCCGAAGGTGCTGATCGCCGACGAACCGACGACCGCCCTGGACGCCACGACCCAGGCCCAGATTCTCGAGCTCATCAAGAGTCTCGCGGCGACGATGCGGATGTCGACGCTCATCACCACGCACGATCTCGGCGTGGTCGCCGAGCTGTGCGACCGGGTGGCGGTGATGTACGCCGGTCAGGTCGTCGAGCAGGCCGGCACCGAGCAGCTGTTCCACCGGCCCCGGCACCCCTACACCGAACGCCTGCTGCAGTCGCTGCCCCGGGTCGGCGCCGCCCGGCACCTCGTGGGAATCCCCGGCCAGCCACCGCGGGCCGGGAACTTCCCGCCTGGTTGCCGTTTCGCCGCGCGTTGTGGCTATACGACACCGGAGTGCACCGTGGACGTTCCGGTGCTGCGCCCGCTGGAGGGCGCGCGGGCCGCGCGGTGCGTCCGGACGACCGAGCTGGACCTGATGGGAGTCGGCGCATGAGCCCCTTGCTGTCGGTGCGCAATGTCAGCCGGAACTTCGTGGTGCGCCGGGACATTCTGGGCCGGGCGCGCGAGCTGGTGCACGCGGTCGACGACGTCAGTCTCGACGTCGACGCCGGTGCGACGCTGGGGATCGTCGGCGAGTCCGGCTCCGGGAAGTCCACCCTCGGCCGGCTGGCGTTGCGGCTGATCGAGGCCGACGAGGGCCGGATCACCTTCTCCGGGCGAGATCTGCGGGCTCTGCCGCCGCGGCAGCTTCGCGCGCTACGACCGGACATGACGATGATCTTCCAGGATCCGTACTCCGCTCTCGATCCACGATGGACGGTCGGGCGGATCGTGGCCGAACCCCTGCGCGTCGCCGGCCCGACGAGCGCGGCCGAGCAACGCGCCGCCGCGGTCGAGATGCTCGGCCTCGTCGGGCTGGACGGCGACGCCGCGGATCGGCGGCCCGGCGCGTTCTCCGGCGGACAACGCCAGCGGATCGTGATCGCGCGGGCGCTGATCACCCGGCCGCGCCTGGTGTTCTGTGACGAGCCGGTGTCCGCATTGGATGTCTCCACCCGGGCGCAGGTGCTGGGACTGCTACGGGACCTGCAGCGGGAGCTCGGGCTGACCTACCTGTTCGTCTCGCACGACCTCGGCGTCGTGGAGGCGGTCAGCGACCGGATCGCGGTCATGTACCTCGGCTCGATCATCGAGGTCGGCCCCGCCGAAGCCGTGGCCCGTCGCTACCGCCACCCCTACACCGCTTCGCTGGTCTCAGCGTCGCCCGCGCCCGATCCGGTGGCGCAGCGGTCGCGCCGCCGGGTGGTCCTCGCCGGGGATCCGCCGTCCCCGGTCGAACCCCCGACCGGGTGCGCGTTCCACCCGCGCTGTCCGCTCGCCCAGCCGATCTGCGCCGAGCGGAAACCGCCGCTGCGGACCGGGCCCGACGGACACGCCGTCGCCTGCCACGTCACGGCCGGCAACCCCCAGCTCGCGGGTGAGGCACTGCTCGCCCGCATGACCGGCAGCGCGCTGTCGCTGAAAACCACGCTGCCGAGTCACCATCCCCTAGCGGAAGGAACGTCACGGTGAAGATTGCGTCCATAGTGACCGATGAGGGGCCGTCCCTCGGCATCCGCGACGGCGACGGCTCGGTGATCGACGTCCGATCTCTCGATACGGAGACACCGGCCGACCTGCGCCAGGTACTCGAACTCGGCCCGGCAGCCCTGGCCGACATCGGCGAACGCGCCCTGGCCGGCGGTACGCGGCTCGGCCCGGAGCAGGTCCGGTTCCGGCCGGTGATCCCGCATTCCCAAGCCGTGTGGTGTGCCGCGCTGAACTACCCCGCCCACGTCGCGGAGGGGAACTGGGAACCGCCGACGCGACCTCCGTTCTTCCTCCGCGTGGCCGGCAGCCTGTGCGGACACCTCGAGCCGATCGTGCAGCCGACGGTGTCCGACCGGCTGGACTACGAAGGAGAGCTGGCGGTGGTGGTCGGCCGCCGGGCCCGGCACGTTCCCCCGTCGGAGGCCTACGACGTGATCGCCGGTTACTCCTGCTTCAACGACGGCTCGGTCCGGGACTGGCAGCGGCACACCGCGCAGATCACCTCGGGCAAGAACTTCGCCGGCACCGGCGCGTTCGGTCCGTGGCTGACCACCCGGGACGAAGTCGCCGACATCGACGACGTCCAGCTGACCACCCGGCTGAACGGCAAGGTCATGCAGCAGACGAAGATCGGTGAAATGATCTTCGGGATCCCGGAGCTCATCGCCTACCTGTCCACCATCTCCGAGCTGCTGCCCGGCGACGTCATCGTGACCGGCACCCCCGGCGGCGTCGGCGCGCGCCAGACCCCGCAGGTGTTCATGGGCCCCGGCGACGTGGTCGAGGTCGAGATCGACCAGGTGGGCCTGCTGCGCAACCCCGTCGTCCGAGAGGAGACCCCGTGACCGGGACACCGACCCGCACCCCGGACCCGGTGGAGCGGCAACCGGACCGCTCCGCACGCACCGGCGAGTCGTACGACGTCGGCGGCGTCCGGCTCGAGCGGCCCTTCAAGATCCGCCGCCTCGGGCACTTCGGGTACAACTGCGTCGACCTCGACGCGATGCTCGACTTCTACGTCGAGGGCCTCGGCTTGATCATCTCCGACCAGTCCGGGACGATGCCGTCCCGGCTCCCGGCCGAGGAGCAGGCGAACCTCACCCCGAACGAGAGGCTGCTGCACTTCACCCGGTTCGGCAGTGAGCACCACCAGCTGGTGTTCATCAGCCAGCGGGTGTGGGACTGGGTGGGCCAGGCCAACGGCTCGGCCGGCGCGTCCATCAACCAGGTCACCTGGCAGGTCGGCAGCCTCGCCGAGGTCGTCGACGGCGCGGAGTGGATCTGGGGCCGCGGCGAGCGGCTGCTGCGCTCGGGGCGGGACATGCCGGGCTCGAACTGGCACACCTACCTGTTCGACCCCGAGGGCCACATCAACGAGCTGTTCTACGGCATGGAACAGATCGGCTGGGACGGGCTGAGCAAGCCTCGTCCCATGTGGACCGGGGTGCTCAACGAACGTCCGTCCCTGCCGCAGCCGTCGGAAGCCAGCGAGATCGCCGGCGCCCGGGACGCGGGCGTCGACATCCTGTCCGGCCACCGCGCGGGAACGACGGCACCGGCCGGTTTCCCGGTGGACGGCGTGCTCATGGAGCGTCCGTTCAAGATCGTCGGCATCGGGCCGGTCAGCCTGTTCGTCACGGATCTCGACGAGGCCCGACGTTTCTACACCCGGGTGCTCGGCTTCGAGGTCCGGCGGACCCTCGAATGGAACGGCCACCGCGGCGTCCTGCTCAGCTGCGGGACCGACCACCACAACCTGGCGCTGTACGAGGCAAGCCTGCGGGACGCCCTCGGTCTCGACCCTCGCGCGGACTCCCTGGCGCTCGGGTTCCGGCTGGCGAACTACCGCCAGCTCCGCGCGGCGGTCGCCCACATGGTGGCCAGGGGCGCCGAAGAGATCCACATTCCCGGCGAGCTGGTGCCCGGCTTCGACTATGTCGCTCACCTGCGCGACCCTGACGGGAACCTCGTGCAGCTGTACTACTACCAGCGCCAGTGCGCGCCCGATGATCCGTTTCCGGCGACTGTGTCCGGTGCGGCGGACGGCTGGCCCGAGCTGATCGACCCCCCGGGCGACGTCTTCGGCGGCCAGCAGTTCCTGGGGCCGTGGGAATGAGCGGCGCCGTGACCTCCTCCACCGTCCAGACGCTGCTTGCCCACCGGCAGATCGAGGAGCTGCTCGTCCGGCGCGGCCGGGCCGCCGACGCGAAGGACCCGGACGCGATCGTGGCCGAGCACGTGCCCGGCTCCCGGGACGAGCACGGCATTTTCGGGGGCACGATCGAGGAATTCGCAGAATACCTGCGTCGCAACAACTACCGCGACCGCCGGTACGGGCTGCAGCGGCACACGATCTCCAACGTGCTGGCCGACTTCGACTCGCCGGACAGCGCGCGCGTGGAGTCCTACCACTGGGCCTATCACCGGCTGGTGCTGGACTCCGGCGAGTACGACGTGGACATCGGCGGCCGCTACCTGGACGTGTGCGAGCACCTGGACGGGCGCTGGCTGCTGCGCAGTCGCACCGTCGTCTACGACTGGTCCCGAGCGAGCCTCGCGACCGGCACCCACCCACAGCCGCCTTCCGCTGGAGGACGCATGACGACCGACGGGGACACGACTACCGATATCGCGGCCGCAGTGGCCGAACTGGTGGCCAAGCAGCAGATCACCGAGCTGCTGTACCGCCGGGCCCGCGCCGGCGACCGCCGCGACGTGGACCTGGCGCTGAGCTGCTACCACCCCGGAGCGACCGAGAACCACGAGGGATTCGACGGCACCGCGGCCGGCTTCATCCGCGACGTTTCGATGATCTCGCCGAACTCCACCGCGCCGGTGACCGGGCTGTGGCACTTCATCTCCAACGTCCTGATCGAGCTGGACGGCGACCAGGCCGACGTGGAGAGTTACCACATCGCCGTGGTGATCCGGGAGGAAGACGGGGTCGAGACGCAGAGCCGGATCGGCGGCCGCTACCTGGACAAGATGGAATTCCGGGACGGACGCTGGGGGATCGCGCACCGCGACGTCGTGTTCGACTGGAGCCGGGTGGACGATTCGGGCCTGCCGTACTGGGACCTGATGGGCCTGGACGAAACGAAGCTGCTGCGCGGCGAGTTCGGGGCGGGAGATCCGCTCTACTCCCACCTGAAGGTCGCCAGGGGTAGCTGAGGTGCTGGATCTCCTCGTCCTCGGGTGCGGACCGGTCGGCGCGATGGCCGGCAACCTGGCCGGCCAGGCCGGGCTCACCACGGCCGTCCTCGACCGCGCGCCCGGCGTGTTCGACCTGCCGCGGGCGATCCACTTCGACGCGCACATCATGCGGATCCTGCAACAGGTCGGGCTGGCGCGCGAAGTCCTGCCGGCCGTCCGGGTGTGGAAACGCAGCACCTTCTACGGCGCTGACGCCGAGCCGATCCGCGTACACGACTGGCCCAGCGACAAACCCTACGGCTGGGACGCGCACTACCTGTTCTACCAACCGACACTGGAAGCGGTGCTTCGTGACGGACTGACCCGACTCGACGACGTCGACGTCCAGCTCGGCGTCGAGGCCGTCGCCGTCGATCAGCTCGACGACCACGTCACGGTGACCATCCGCGACCCCGGCGGCGAGCTGAGCACGCTGTCGGCGCGGTACTTGATCGGGGCCGACGGAGCCTCGAGCTTCGTGCGCAGCAGCGCCGGAATCCGGTTGCTGGACGGCGATTTCGACGAACCGTGGCTGGTGGTGGATCTGAGCTGCGCCCGCGAGATCGGCCGGCCGGACGAGTCGGAGATGTTCTGCGACCCGGCCCGGCCGGCCACCCGGGTGCCCGGCCCCGGCCGCCACCACCGCTGGGAGTTCATGCTGCTGCCGGGCGAGACACCGGAGGAGATGCAACGCCCGGAGCGCATCCGGGATCTGCTCGCCCCCTGGGTCGGCATGGACGAGGTCGAGATCATCCGCGCGTCGGTCTACCGGTTCCACTCGCTGATCGCCGAGACCTGGCGGCGTGGTCGCGTCTTCCTCGCCGGGGACGCCGCACACCAGACCCCGCCGTTCCTCGGTCAAGGCCTCTGCCACGGCCTGCGCGACGTCCAGAACCTGGTCGGCAAGCTCGCCGCGGCCCGAGCCGGCGGCCCGTCCCAGCAGCTCCTGGACAGCTACGAGGCGGAGCGGCGTCCGCACGTCGAACGCATCATCGGCATGGCCGTCGCCGCCGGGCTCGAGATCTGCGTGCTCGACCCGGCCGAAGCGAAGAAGCGAGACCGCCGGCTGCGGCAGGCGGCGCAGTCCGGCGACCTGCCACGAACCACGTTCCAAGGCATGCCACCACTCACCGGCGGACTGTTCGACGGCACACCCGGGGCGGGGGAACAGTTCCCGCAGCCCTCGGTGCTGGACGGGCAGGGATGGCTGGGGATGTTCGACGACGTCGTGCCGCCGCAGGTCGTGGTGGTGGCGCGCGGTGCGGCGGTGCCCGAGATCCGGGCCGTCACCGATCAGCTCGGAATTCCGCTGGTGGCCGTCGGCGACCCCGGCACCGGTCACCTCTTCACCGTGGACCAGTCGGTCAGCGAGTGGTTCGACCGGCACGGTGCGCGGTTCGCCCTCGTGCGGCCGGACCGGTACGTGCACGGCGCCACGGATTCGGCCGATGCGGCGAAGGCGATGATCAGGGTCGTGTGCGAGTACTTTCCGGGCTCCCGCTGACTGGTTCAGAGGCGCCGGGCGACGACCGCGCGACCGTGTTTCGCGTGCGCCCGGGCCGCCGCCTGCGCCGCCTTCACGTCGCCGCGGACGATCGCGTCGGCGATGTCGGCGTGCACCTTCGTCCGCCCGTCGCGCAGCTTCTGCGGGTCCTGGCCGGGCAACGGTGTCAGCCGTGGGGCGCTGGCCTGCACGATCTCAAGCAGGCCGCAGTACAGGGTGCGGAGCATTTCGTTGTCGCACAGCTCGGCGATTTCGGCGTGGAACTCGAGGTTACGGCGATAGAACTCGGCGGTGTCCGTCGCTGCCCGCATTCGATCCAGCGCGCGGAGCATCCCGTCGAGCCCGGGCGCAGGATGTCCCGCCTGGGCGGCGTGGACGATCACCGCACTTTCCAGGATATCGCGCACTTCCAGCGCTTCGACGACCTGGTTCTCGGACCCGGACACCGCCATCATGCTGCGCGCCAGCCGGACCCCGACCGCCGGCTCGGCCACGAAGACGCCCCCGCCGGGCCCGGTCTTGGTGACCACCCGGCCCCGGTCCTCCAGCAGCTTGATCGCTTCGCTCACCGTCTGCGGCGCGACACCGAGCAGCTCACCGAGCTCCCGTCGGGTCCCGAGCCGCACACCGGGCTCGAGCCGGTCCTGCACGATCCTGCGTTCGACGGCCTGTGCGGTCGCCTCCGCCCGCGATTCACGCCGCGGCATGTCGAACGCGAGGTCAGCGACTTCCTCCATCCACCGAATATATCAGACATATCGAATATGCGTATATCGTGTTCTGGTCGCCCGAGCCCGCGCATGAGTCGTCGTTCGTGCGGCGGTGGACGACGACTACCTCAACGGCTGAGGCCGGCCCGGGTCGAACAGGGCCTGGGCGGAGTGGATGCACTCGAGGATGTCGCGGCTCAGCTGAACCGCGGGGCGGGCGGTCACGGTGTCGGCCGGCTGCAGGTCGCGCACCCGGCCGTCGTGGGTGACCACCACGGCGATCGCGCCGTCGTGGCTCACCTGGACGGTGCTTCGGCGGGAGCGGACGTGTGGATGTCGGGGTCGGCTGCCAAGAAGAACTCCCGGGACGAGAATCGGATCGGGACAGGCGAAGGCGTGGTCGTTCAAGAGCGGCCTCGAATTTCTGTCGCGGCCAGCCGTTGACCTTCCGAGTCCCAGTTGTAGCGAGTACGGAACGGACACGGGGAGTGTGCACGGCGAATCGATTTGCTCGCTTGAACTACCTCGATCGGGCGACCGTCGATCCGCTGCGTAGCCACTCGCGTCAAGGACGCGTCAATGCGCGCTGAAGACGCATCAAGGGTCTGTCAGGTGGCATATGGTCAGGAATTCCGGCAGGCACGCTTCCGCCAGCTGGGTCACCATTCGGTCGGCCTCGGCCTGTCTTGGATGAGAAAGGAGCAGTCGCATGGCCGATCTGGCCTATGTGCTGCTGGCGATCGTCGTGTTCGCCGTGCTGGCCTTGACCCTGCGTGGATTGGAGCGGTTGTGAGCGGCACCGGCGTGTTCGCCAACGTCGTCGGGGAGTCCTGGCGCTGGCCCTGATCGTCTACCTGTTCATCGCGTTGATCAAACCGGAGAAGTTCTGATGTCCTCGACCTGGGCCGGCCTGGGACAGGTCGGCCTCCTGCTGCTCGCCCTGGCCGTGGCGTACCGGCCACTGGGCGACTACATGGCCAGGATCTTCACCGGCACGAAGCACTGGCGGCTGGAGAAGGTCGTCTACAAGATCGTGCGGGCCGACCCGGGCACCGAACAGCACTGGAAGACCTACGCCTCCGGCGTGCTCGGCTTCTCGTTCGTCTCGGTGCTGTTCCTGTACCTGCTGCAGCGCCTGCAACCGCTGCTGCCGCTGAACTTCGGCCGCACCGTCGACCCGGGCGTCGCGTTCAACACCGCGATCTCCTTCGTCACCAACACGAACTGGCAGTCCTACGTCCCCGAGACGACCATGGGCGACGTCGTGCAGATGGCCGGCCTCACCGTGCAGAACTTCCTCTCCGCCGGGGTCGGGCTCGCCGTTGCGATCGCGCTCACCCGCGCGTTCATCCGGTCCAAGACCGACCGGCTGGGCAACTTCTGGGTCGACCTGACCCGCGGCACCGTGCGGCTGCTGCTGCCGATGTCGTTCCTGTTCGCGATCGTGCTGGTCGCGCTGGGCACGGTGCAGAGCCTCAAGTCGGGCGTCGCCGTCACGAACATCGACGGCTCGAGCAGCACCATCGCACTCGCGCCGAGCGCCAGCCAGGAAGCCATCAAGGAGCTCGGCACCAACGGCGGCGGCATCTACAACGCCAACTCCGCGCACCCCTTCGAGAACCCCAGTTCGTGGTCGAACCTGATCGAGATCTTCCTGCTGCTGGTGATCCCGGTCAGCCTGACCCGCACCTTCGGCAAGCTCGTCGGCAACACCAAGCAGGGCTACGTCCTGCTGTCGGTGATGGGCGTGCTGTGGTCGGGCGTGCTCGCCCTGATGTGGTGGGCCGAGACGCACCCGAACGGCCCGGCCGCGCTGCTGGCAGGGGCGGCGATGGAGGGCAAGGAGACCCGGTTCGGGATCCCGGCGTCGGTGCTGTTCGCCGACTCCACGACCGGGACGTCGACCGGCGCGGTGAATTCGATGCACGACAGCTTCACCGGCCTCGGCGGCTTCGGGCCGCTGCTCAACATGATGTTCGGTGAGCTGTCGCCGGGCGGCGTCGGGACCGGCCTCTACAGCATCCTGGTGATGGCGATCATCGCGATGTTCCTGGCCGGGCTGATGGTCGGGCGGACGCCGGAGTACCTGGGCAAGAAACTCGGCAAGCGCGAGGTCACCTGCGCGTCGATCGCCATGCTGGCGATGCCGGCCGCGGTCCTGCTCGGCACGGGCGCGGCGCTGCTGATCCCCGGCAACACCGACGCGCTCAACAACCCAGGCGCACACGGCTTCTCGGAACTGCTGTACGCCTACACCTCGGCCAGCAACAACAACGGCAGCGCGTTCGCCGGGATCACCGTCACCAACGACTGGTACCAGGCCACCCTCGGCGTGTGCATGGCGCTCGGCCGGTTCGTCCCGATCCTGGCCGTGTTGTGCCTGGCCGGTTCCCTGGCCGCGCAACGGAAAGTTCCGGAGACCGAGGGCACGCTGCCGACCACCAGCCCACTGTTCGCCACGATGCTGACGGGCACGGTCGTGCTCGTCGCGGCGCTCACGTTCATCCCGGCGCTGGCTCTCGGGCCGATCGCGGAGGCACTCGCATGACCACCACCGAACAGTCCCCACGGCGCACGCCGGAGGAGGACACGCAGCACCACGTCGAGAACGCGGGCCGGGTCGGCGCGGGCGTGTTCAACCCGCGCCAGCTCTGGACGTCGCTGCCGGACGCGCTGCGCAAGCTCAATCCGAAACACCAGCTGGCCAACCCGGTCATGTTCGTGGTGTGGGTCGGCTCGGCGCTCGTCACGGTCTTCGCAATCGCCGACCCCAGCGTGTTCAACATCGGGATCGCACTCTGGCTGTGGTTCACCGTGCTGTTCGCCAACCTCGCCGAGGCCGTCGCCGAAGGCCGCGGCAAGGCACAGGCGGAATCCCTGCGGCGTACCAAAAAGGAAACCGTGGCCCGGCGGCTGCGGGCCGACGGCACCATCGAGGAGGTGCCCGGGGCCGAGCTGAAGATCGGCGACCGCGTCGTCGTCGAGGCCGGTCAGGTGATCCCGGGTGACGGCGACGTCGTCGAGGGCATCGCGACCGTCGACGAGTCGGCCATCACCGGCGAGTCCGCTCCGGTGATCCGCGAGTCCGGCGGCGACCGGTCCGCGGTCACCGGCGGCACGACCGTGCTGTCCGACCGGATCGTCGTCCACATCACGACCAAGCCGGGCGAGTCCTTCGTGGACCGCATGATCGCGCTGGTGGAAGGCGCTTCGCGGCAGAAGACGCCGAACGAGATCGCGCTGACGATCCTGCTGGCCGTGCTGACCATCATCTTCGTGCTCGCCGTCGTGGCGCTGCAGCCGATGGCCGCCTACTCCGGCTCCCAGCAGTCGGTGATCGTGCTGACCGCGCTGCTGGTCTGCCTGATCCCGACGACGATCGGCGCGCTGCTGTCGGCGATCGGCATCGCCGGGATGGACCGCCTGGTGCAGCGCAACGTCCTCGCGACGTCCGGCCGCGCGGTCGAGGCCGCCGGCGACGTCTCGACGTTGCTGCTGGACAAGACCGGCACCATCACCTTCGGCAACCGGCAGGCGACCGAGCTGCTGCCCGTCGGGTCGTCCACAGTGGACGACTTGGCCATCGCGGCCCGGTTGTCCAGCTTGGCCGACGGCACACCCGAGGGCCGCAGCATCATCGACCTGTGCGCCCGCGAGCACGTCCTGCCCACCGAAGCGAGCGAGGCCGAGAAGTCCGGCGAATTCGTGCCCTTCACCGCGCAGACCCGGATGAGCGGCATCAACCTGGGCGGCCGGATCGTGCGCAAGGGCGCGGCCAGCGCGGTGCGCGTGTGGGTCGCCGAGAACGGCGGCACCGTCCCCGATGAGGTGCACACCACCGTCGACCTGATCAGCGCCGAGGGCGGCACCCCGCTCGTCGTCGCCGAGCAGGTCGAAGGCGTCGCCGTGGTGCGGGGCGTGATCCGGCTGTCCGACGTCGTCAAGCCCGGCATGCGGGAACGCTTCGCCGAGCTGCGCACCATGGGCATCAAGACCGTCATGATCACCGGCGACAACCCACTGACCGCCAAGGCGATCGCCGACGAGTCCGGGGTGGACGACTTCCTCGCGGAAGCCAAGCCCGAGGACAAGATGGCGCTCATCAAGAAGGAGCAGGAGGGCGGGCGGCTGGTCGCGATGACCGGCGACGGCACCAACGACGCCCCCGCGCTGGCGCAGGCGGACGTCGGGGTCGCGATGAACACCGGAACGATGGCGGCCAAGGAAGCCGGCAACATGGTCGACCTCGACTCCAACCCGACCAAGCTGATCGAGATCGTCGAGATCGGCAAGCAGCTGCTCATCACCCGCGGCGCCCTGACGACGTTCTCCATCGCCAACGACCTGGCCAAGTACTTCGCGATCCTGCCCGCGATGTTCGCGGCGATCTACCCGCAGCTGGGCGGGCTGAACGTCATGGGCCTGCACTCGCCGGACTCGGCGATCCTGTCCGCGGTCATCTTCAACGCGCTGATCATCGTGGGCCTGATCCCGCTGGCCCTGCGCGGCGTGCGGTACAAGCCGTCGGGCGCCAAGTCCCTGCTGCGGCGGAACCTGCTGATCTACGGCCTCGGCGGGATCGTCACGCCGTTCGCCGGGATCTGGCTCGTCGACCTGCTCGTCCGACTCATCCCGGGAATGTGACATGAAGGTGCTCTTCAAGCAGACCGTGGCCGGCTTCAAGCTCCTGCTGGTGATGACGGTGCTGACCGGGATCCTCTACCCGCTCGGCGTGTGGGCGGTCGCGCGGATCCCCGGGCTGTCGGACAACGCCGAGGGTTCTGTCGTCTACCGGAACGGCCAGGCCGTCGGGTCGAGCCTGATCGGCGTCGACCCGGTGGCGAAGGACCCGGCGCACGACCCGTTCTTCCACAACCGCCCGTCGGCGGGGTCGAAGGACCCGCTCGGCCCCGGCGACCCGGCCACCTCGGGCGGCTCGAACAAGGGCACGGCGAACCAGGACCTCCTCGCGCTGGTCAAGGAGCGGCAGGACCTGATCGCGAAGCGGGAGGGCGTGCCCGCGTCGCAGGTCCCGGCGGACGCGGTCACGGCGTCGGCCTCGGGACTCGATCCGCAGATCAGCCCGGCCTACGCCGAGCTGCAGGTACCGCGGGTCGCGCGGGAGACCGGCGTGAGCCAGGACGAAGTCCGCAAGCTCGTCGCGGACAACACCACCGGCCGCGGTCTCGGCGTGCTCGGTGACCCGGCCGTGAACGTCCTGCAGCTCAACCTCGCCGTCGCGGCGGCCAGGCACTGACTCGTGACGACCGAGGACGCGAGACCGCCCGGCGCTGACCGGAAACGCCGCCGCGGCGGCCTGCGGATCTACCTCGGGGCCGCCCCGGGCGTGGGGAAGACCTTCGCCATGCTCGGGGAGGCCCGCCGCCGGCTCGACCGCGGCACCGATGTCGTCGTCGGCCTGGTGGAGACGCACGGCCGGCGCAGGACCGCCGAACTGCTCGACGGGCTGGAGGTCGTCCCGCGCCGGCAGGTGGACTACCGCGGGCACGCCTTCGAGGAGATGGACGTCGACGCCATCCTCGCGCGGGCGCCGCAGGTCGCCGTGGTCGACGAGCTGGCCCACACCAACGTGGCCGGTTCGCGCAACGAGAAGCGCTGGCAAGACATCGAGGAGCTGCTGGATGCCGGGATCGACGTGCTCTCGACGGTCAACGTGCAGCACCTGGAGAGCCTCAACGACGTCGTCGAACGGATCACCGGCATCGCCCAGCAGGAAACGGTCCCGGACGAGGTCGTCCGCCGCGCCGAGCAGCTGGAGCTCGTCGATATCACGCCGGAGGCGCTGCGGCGGCGGCTCGCGCACGGCAACGTCTACCCGGCCGAGCGGATCGACGCCGCGCTCGGCAACTACTTCCGGCCCGGCAACCTCACCGCCCTGCGGGAAATCGCCCTGCTCTGGGTGGCCGACCAGGTCGACGTCGCGCTGCAGCGGTACCGCTCCGAACGCGATATCACCGACACCTGGGAGGCCCGCGAGCGGGTGGTCGTCGCGATCAGCGGCGGGCGGGAGAGCGAGACCCTGATCCGGCGCGCGCGGCGCATCGCGAAGCGGGCCGGGGCCGAGCTGCTGGTGCTGCAGATCCTGCGTGGTGACGGGCTGGCCGGCGTCTCCCCGCAGGCGATCGCCGAGTACCGCAAGCTCGCCGACGATGTCGGCGCCGCTTTCCACACCGTGGTCGGCGATGACGTGCCGACCGCGCTGCTGGATTTCGCCCGTGGGGTGAACGCGACGCAGGTGGTGGTGGGCACGTCCCGGCGGTCGCGGGTGGCGCGGCTGTTCGACGAGGGCATCGGCGCCACGGTGGTGCAGGAGTCCGGGCCGATCGACGTGCACATGGTCACCCACGACGAATCCGGCGGGCGGCTGCGTGCCAAGCTGTTCCCGCGCAGCTCCCTGGCCCGGCGGCGGCAGCTCCTCGGCTGGGCGCTCGCGCTGGCGCTGCCGGCGGTGGCGACGGTGATCGGCGTGGTGCTGCGGCAGACGCTGATCCTGTCCACCAACGTCATCGACTACTTCCTCGCGACGATCATCGTCGCGCTGGTCGGCGGGCTCGGACCCGCGCTGTTCGCTTCGATCGCCAGCGCGCTGCTGCTCAACTTCTTCTTCACGCCACCGCTGTACACCTTGACCGTGGACGCTCAGCAGAACGTCATCACGCTGGTCGCGATGGTCGTGGTCGCGGTGGCGTTCGCGCTTGTCGTCGACCGGGCGTCTCGCCGGGCGGATGCCGCGGCCCGGGCCCAGACGGAGGCCGCCCTGCTGGCCTCCTACGCCCGGACGGTCCTCGGGCACGACCAGCCGCTGCAGCGGCTGCTGGAGAAGATCCGCGAGAACTTCGGGCTCGAGTCCGTTTCCCTGCTGGAGAAGCAGGACGACGAATGGGTCCGCGCGGCCTGCACGGGGGAGCGGCCGTGCGACGACCCCGACAAGGCCGACGTCGACGTCCCGGTCACCGACGACGTCCACCTCGCCCTGCGCGGCCGGACGCTGCCCGCGCACGACCAGCGCGTCCTGGAAGCGGCGGCGGGGCAGGCGCTGCTGGCGCTGCGGCAGCAGCGGATGGCCACCCAAGCTCAAGAGGCACAGCGCCGCGCGGAGACCACCGAGCTGCGCACGGCGCTGCTCTCGGCCATCGGGCACGACCTGCGGACTCCGCTGACCTCCATCAAGGCCGTCTTCGGCGGGTTGCGCGCCCACGACGTCAGTCTGTCCGAAAAGGACGTCGAAGAACTGCTCATCGCCGGCGAGGAGTCGACGGACCGGCTCTCCGGTCTCATCGACAACCTGCTCGACTCGTCCCGCCTGGCCACCGGCGCGGTACAACCGGTGCTGCGCCCGGTCGGCTACGACGAGGTCGTCGCGACCGCACTGTCCGCATTGGACGCTCGCGAGCCGATCGAGCTGGACGTCGACGACGGGCTGCCGGCCGTGCTGGCGGACGCGGGTCTGCTCGAGCGCGCGGTCGCGAACGTGATCGACAACGCGTTGCGGCACGGTGTCACCGGACGGACGCCGTCGGCGATCGCCATCCGCGCCAGTGCCTACGCCGGCCGGGTCGAGCTGCGCGTCGTCGACCACGGCCGGGGCCTGCCGAAGGGCGCCGCCGACTCGGCGTTCGCCCCGTTCCAGCGCCTCGGGGACCGCAACACCACGACCGGCGTCGGGCTCGGTCTGTCCGTCGCGAAGGGCTTCGTCGAAGCGATGGACGGGACCATCCGCGCCGAAGACACCCCCGGTGGCGGGCTGACGATCGTCCTCTCGCTGCCGGTCGCCGCCACCCGGGAAAGCGAGGCCGTGCGTTGACGTCCGTGCTCGTGGTCGACGACGAAACCGCCCTCGTGCGGGCGCTGCGGATCAACCTCACCGCCCGCGGCTATTCCGTGGTCACCGCCGCCGACGGCGCCTCCGCGCTGCTGGCGGCCGCCACCGAGCATCCCGACCTGGTCCTGCTCGACCTCGGCCTGCCCGACGTCGACGGCATCGAGGTGATCCGCGAACTGCGCACCTGGAGCGCGATGCCGATCATCGTGCTCTCCGCCCGCCACGACTCCGCCGACAAGATCCGGGCCCTCGACACCGGCGCCGACACCTACGTCACGAAGCCGTTCGGGATGGAGGAGCTGTTCGCGTGCCTGCGCGCCACCGAACGCCGGCTGGCTCTGGGGGCGCCGCCCGACCCGGCCCTCGTCGTCGAGACAGCCGCGTTCACGGTGGACGTCGGGGCCAAGATCGTCCGCCGGGGCGAGGTCACCGTGCACCTCACCCGCACGGAATGGGCCATCCTCGAACAGCTCGTCCGCAATCCTGAATCGCTGATCAGCGGCACGCACCTGCTGACCACCGTCTGGGGACCTGACTTCGCGGACCGGGGGCACTACTTGCGCGTCTACATGGCCCAGCTGCGCCGTAAGCTCGAACCCGAGCCGTCCCACCCGCGGTACCTGATCACCGAAACCGGCATCGGGTACCGCTTCGTCCCGGAGGAGTCGCCGTGACCGATCCCGAGGAAGCCATCGAGCTGGCGGCCGAGCGTGGCGATTCCACCGAGCTGCGGAAGTGGGCTGCCGAGGGGTACTCCGACGCCGTGGACCTGCTCGTGGAGCTCGCCACCGAGCGGGAAGACCTCGACGAACTCCGTCGGCTCGCCAGGGACGGCAGCCAGACCGCGGCCGAGGTGCTGGCCGAGCTCGAGGACGAGTAGCCAGGAATCCGTAAGTTCGCCTCCGCGCCTGTTCGCGGCGCCGCGGTGGGCTTGGCTTTCCCATGGGCAGAAGCGGCGCGCGCGGCTATCCGCGCGAGGTACGCCACGACCGGCCGCCTGATCCCGGGCCGGCCGGCGATACGACGATCCCCGGCGGTCCCTGCTGGACGCTGATCCCTGGTGGTTTCGGCTCTCGCGTCGTGAAGGCGAGCAGGTCGGCCAGCTGACCCGGCGGCCAGGTCGGGGACGTTTTGCGATCGTCATTCCTCGGGAGGGCTATTTTCAGATCGGGTATGTCGCGCGCAAGGGTACCGACAGCCGGCTGCGTGCCCGCGGCATCGATGCGTTCCGGTGTGATGTGGCCGAACTCCTCCCGGAGTACGCCGACCGAGTCGTCGAGCTGGTCTTGATGGACGACGTCAAACTGCTCGATGTCCGGCTCAACCGGCTGCGCCGATGGCATGTCGAGGGCTTGCTGTGCATCGGGGACGCCGCGCACGGCGGCCGCGTCCGGAGCAACGTTCATTTCAGCTCGTGACATGCGTGTCGGTGATTTGCGGTTGGCAAATCGCGCCGGCCAGTTCGGTGGGATGAGTCAGCGGTAGTAGGTGGTTCGCGCCCGCGATCGTCGTGACGCGGGCGTCCGGCAGCGCGGCCGCCAGGCGGGCGATCAGCCGGTGGGTCGGGCCGGGGCTGGCCGCGCCCTGGACGAGCAGCGCCGGGGTGCTGATCCGCGCCGGGTCGGGCGGTGTCCACCGGCCGAGGGCGGGAACCTCGTTGGTGAAGAAGAACTCCGCGTCGCGCTCGGCGCGCGCGATGCCCTCCTGGCCGAGGACGTCGGTGAGCACCGCGCGGTAGCCGCGGCCGCAGACGACGGTGTTGAACGTGTCGAACGCCGCCGGGATGTCGCCGCGGGCCGCGGCCGCCATCGCCGCGCCCAGCGCCGGGCCGATCGTGGTCCGCACCTCGGGCAGGTCGGCCGGGTCCAGCAGCTCGTCGATCAGCGGTGGCTCGGACAGCACCAGGCGGGCCACGAGATCCGGCCGGTCGACGGCGAGCTGGAGCGCGATCGCGCAGCCGGAGGAGTGGCTGACCACGGTGGCCGGCCCGGTGCCGAGCAGGTCGAGCAGGGCCGCGGCGTGGGCCGCGTGCGCGGCCAGCTCGATCGGCTCGCGCGGGACCTCGCCGCCGGTGTAGCCCGCGCGCAGCATCCGGATCACCCGGCCGGGCAGGTGCCCGGCCAGCGGCTCGAACCACGCCCCGAACACGCCGGCGTGCACGAGCAGGGTGGCGTCGCCGGCTCCGGTGTCCGTCCAGCCGATGGTGACGCCGTCGATCGTTGTCGTGGACATGACTCGTCTCCTCAGTTCGCGTAGAGCCGGATCTCGATGCCGTCGGGGTCGTGCAGCCCGACCAGTACCTTTCCGCCGCCGTGGCCGGTCACGAGACCGCCGTGGGGTTCGCCGGCCTCGTCCAGGGCGGACTTCCAGGTCTCGACGTCCGCCCGGGCCGGCACGAGCAGGGCCAGCGCGTCGAAGCCGGAGAGTGCCTTGGCGCGGACGGGGTCGTGGCGCAGCGCGAGCTGGGGCGAGCACCCGTCGCGGCGCAGGGCCAAGCCGCGGACCTCGCCGTCCTCGGTGAACTCGATGGCCACCTCGAAGCCGAGGACCCGCTCGTACCAGGCCCGGCTGCGGGCGATGTCGCTCACCGGCAGCTTGACGTGGTGGATTCCGGCGATCTCCATGCCGACCCCATTTCGTTGTAGTCCAACTCTAGAGTTAGAGTGCAACGTGTGACCGAGAACGTCAAGCCCCGCGCGGCCCGCACCCGGGCGACCCGACGGCGCATCGTGGCGGCGGCGGGCGACCTGTTCGTCGCCGACGGCTACGCGGCCACCACGCTCGAGCAGATCGCGAGCCGGGCCGAGGTGGCCGTCCAGACGGTGTACTTCCACTTCGGCAACAAGCGGACGTTGCTCAAGGAAGCGGTCGACCTCGCGGTGGTCGGCGACGACGTCCCGGTCGGCATCCTCGGCCGGCCCTGGCTGGAGGAGGCCGCCGCCGAGCGGGAGCCGCGCCGCGTGATCGAGCTGTGGACGGCTTACGGGCGCGGCATCCTGACGCGGATCGGTCCGATCATGCGAGTGGTCCGCGACGCGGCCGTCGTCGACCCCGACATGGCCGCCCAGTGGACGGCGAACATGGCCGAGACGGCGACGGCCTTCCGCGTCCTGGCCGGGCAGTTGGATGCGCTGTCCGCGCTGCGCGTGCCGGTCGAGGAAGCCGTGGACATCCTGTGCGCGTTGTCGGGGCTGGAGATGTACCTGGTGCTGGCCGACCGTGGCTGGCCGCCCGAGCGGTGGGAACGCTTCGTCGTCGACTCGCTCGCCCACGCGCTGCTGAACGGAATCTGACCCCGGGTACGCACCGGCTGACGTTCGTCACGGGCGGCGGTAGATCGTGATGGAGTGGCCGACTTCGTCGATCGGGGCGCTGCCGGAGATCAGCGCCGCCAGGCGGCCGTCCGCCTTGGCGATGGCGGAATCCGACACGGCGAGCAGCCCGTGCACCTCGGCCGCGGGCACGGCGAGCGGGTCGGCGGCGGCGATGCCGTACGCGGACGGCACGCCGCTTCCCTTGTAGACGAGCCAAATCCGCTCGCCCGGGTGGTCCCGGCTCAGCCGGCCCGCCAGCCGGCCCAGGTCCTGGCCCCAGTCGACGTTCGAGTCGTGCAGGCGCAGGTGGGTCCGGGCCGGGCCGCCGAACGCCTCGTTGGAGTAGGGCAGGTAGTAGGGGAACGTCCGCAGCGAGCTGACGGCTGCGAAGACGACCAGGACCGCCACCGCGGCGTGCGCCCGGCGCCGGGGGATCGCGACGACGCCGGCCGCCGCGATCGCCAGGAACATCGGTACGAAGATCGCGTACCGGACACCGAGGTCGCGGGTGCTGGTCATGGCCGCGGCCAGCAGCACGGCCGCGGGGACGAGGACGTACGGCGCCGCCGGGCGCAACCGGGGGATCGCCACCAGCACGACCGCGCCGGCCAGCCCGAGGGCCAGCGCGCCCAGCGGCGTCTTCACCAGCAACGCGGCCGGCAGGTAGTACCACAGCGAACCGGCGTGGTAAGTGCCGAAGAGGAAAGTGCTCCACGTCCGGTCTTCGAAGGCGAACTGGACGCGCATCCCGTCGAGGTAGGGCCTCGGCAGCGGTAGCCATTCGGCGACCGCGCGCAGGCCGTGGACGGCCGGCAGGTTCGGCGGCGTCGTCCAGTGCAGCCGCGGATCGACGGCGAGGTAGGAGGCCCACACCACGGCGACCGCGAGCAGGGCCACGGCCACCGCCGCCGCGACGCCGAGGACCATCCTTTGTGGACCGGTGCCGCGGCGGGCGTGCCAGACGGAGAGCACGACCAGGAGCAGCAGCACGGGAACCGCGGCCAGCGCACTCATCTTCGTGGCCACGGCCGCACCGAGAGCGAGCCCCGCGAGGGGAAGGTACCGAAGCGGCCGTCGTCGCGCCCGCCACACGAGCCAGACCGACGTCAGCAGGAACCCGGCCACCGGCACGTCGAGGGTGGCCAGCGACCCGTGCGCGATGAGGTCGGGGGAGAACGCGTACAGGGCCAGTGCCGTCACCCCGCCGGCCGGGCCGGTCAGGTCGCGGGCGAACGCGAAGACGACCAGTCCGAACAGGAGCGTCAGCACGATCACCGGCAGCCGCGCCGACAGCAGCAGCCGTCCCGGGTCGTCGCCCGACTCGTACAGCACATGCCGGCCGAGCTGCGTCTGGTCGCCGGCGAAGGCGGGATCGAGGTGCGCGCCGGCGAAGGCGAGCCCGGTCGCGATGATCAGCTTGCCCAGCGGCGGGTGCTCCGGGTTGTACCGCAGGCTGTGCTGCTCCAGGTAGACCACCGCCGTGCCCACGTAGACGGGTTCGTCGATCGTCGGGGTCTGCTCGACGGCCGTGGTGATCATCGCGATCGCCATTTCCGCGAGCAGCGCGACCACCACGAGCGCGAACCACCACCGCCGCGGCCGTTTCTCCGCCGCCACTTCCGTGATCGCCTCGACCGCGCACGGCGACCGGTTCGTCACGAGGGACATCCCGCGATCCTTCCGTCCGAACGAACGGGATCACTCCATGGACGTCCGGTCCGCCTGGTGGTTCCGCAGCCGGGGCAGAAAGAGCTCGTCGACGATCACCCCGGATGCGGGCCGCGGGAGTTCGAGCTCCATGAGCAGGTCAGCTAAGGCTCGACCAGCCGCCGCACGGCTTCCACGATCGTGGCCCGTCTGGCGGCGTGCTCGCGCGGGCCCAGGTCGCTGATCTCCGGGGTTTGCAGTGTCCACATGGAGGCGGTGTTGATGATGAGCACCAGCAGTTCCGCGGCGGTGAAGCGGGTGGAAATCCGGCCTTCCTCCTGGGCCTGCCGGATCGCGTCGACCTTCGCCTGGTTCGCCTTGGTGATGGCCTCGATCGCCGACCTGCCTTCGCGCTGTTCCAGGCTGTGCCAGGTGGCGAGGCGCATCACGTCCGGGTGGGCGGTCTGGCCGTCGAAGAGGGCGCCCGCGTACTCCGGCAGATCGTCCACCGAGATCGGGGCCTCCTCGGTCGCCTGCACGACAACCTGGTCGAACACGGCCTCGAAGAGCTTTTCCTTGCTGGCGAAGTAGGTGTAGACGAGGCCCGGGCTGCACCCGGCCCGGCCGGCGAGCCGGTCGATCCTCGCGCCGGCGATGCCGTGTTCGGCGAACTCGGCCAGCGCGGCCTCCAGCAGTGCGCGGCGCTTGGCCTCGGGGTCTCGGGGTGCCATGCGGCCCACTTTATTGAGTGAACGTTCATTTGACAACTGGGGGCGGTCGTGGTTACCTGAGCCCACCGAACTAAATGAACGTTCACTTAGGAGTTGGGATGGACATCCCCTCGCAGGTCGGCAGGCGTGCACTGGTCACCGGTGGCACCGGCGGGATCGGGTTCGAAACGGCGGTGGCGCTGGCCGGGGCGGGGGCCGAGGTGGTGGTCGCCGGACGGGCGAAGGCCAAGGTCGACCAGGCGGTCGCCGCGGTGCGTGAAGCCGTCGGCGCCGCCAAGGTGGAGGGGCTGGTGCTCGACCTCGCGTCGCTGGCTTCGATCGACGGTGCCGCCTCCGCCGTGCTCGCCGGCGGGCGGCCGCTGGACCTGCTGATCAACAACGCGGGCATCATGGCTGTGCCCGAGCGCCGGGAGACCGCAGATGGGTTCGAGCTGACGTTCGGGACGAACCACCTCGGGCACTTCGCGCTGACCGGGCGTCTGCTGCCGGCTCTGCTGGCCGCGCCCGCGGCCCGGGTGGTGACGGTGAGCGCGAAGGTCGCGCGGAACAAGGGGGCGACGCTGGAGGACCCGCTGAGCAAGGTGTCCTACGCCTCGGGGATGGCTTCGTACACGAAGTCGAAGCTGGCGAACGTCGTCTTCACGCTGGAGCTGGCGCGCCGGGCGGCCGGAACGGGGATCACCGCCGTCGCCGTGCACCCGGGCACGAGCAACACGGGGCTTCAGCAGCACCTGCCGAAGTACCTGCAGGTCATGGCGTCCATGGTGCTCGAGCGGTTCGTGGGCCAGAGCCCGGCTGACGCGGCCCGGCCTTCCCTCTACGCCGCGACCGCCCCCGGCGTCGAGGCGGGTGACTTCGTCGTGCCGGAGGGGCGCGCCGAGCTGCGCGGGGCCCCGCATGTCGCCGAGATGCCGCCGGCCGCCACCGACCCCGCCGTCGGACGTCAGTTGTGGGAACTGTCCGAAAAGCTCACGCACGTCACCTACTCCTTCCACTGACGGGATCCGTGCCATGAGTTTTCGAGTTCGAGAGACTGTTCGATGCCACGCAAGTTGCGTGCTCACGAGGCCGAGGCGCTAGATCGCCGTATGGGGACGCGAGCACGAACTCGCTGGTCAAGAGTGGTGATCTTGACGTGTCGGGCGGTGCCGAGTGATGTCGGGCAAGACCTTTTCGGCTGGTCACCGTTCGGTGCGCGCAAAGGGACGCCTGCGGCCGGTGTAGGCCGCGCTCCGGCCCGCCCTACCAGCCGTGCCTGCCGGGAGCTGCTGACCCGGATCGCCGAGTTCCGGGTGGAAGCCGGAGAGGTCCAGGTCGGCTGAGCCCGGCCGGCACGGCAGCGCGGTGGAGGCGAGAAAGGTTCCTTCGGCCCTCGGGCCGGGGACGGGTGACCCTGGGCAGACCGTCGCCGAAGTGGACACGATGGTCGAAGGCCGGACGCCCGCATCGCGCAGACCCGGCCGGCCGGCGAGAGGGCAACGCATGCAGATCCAGATCAGCACGGACCGAACCGTGCCCGGCGGCGAGGAGCTGATCCGGCACTTCGAGGGGGAGCTGGCCGCCAAGCTGTCGCGGTTCAGCGACCACATCACGCGGCTGGAAGTCCACTTCAGCGAAGAGTCCGCCGCCGCCGACGGAATGGACCGCCGCTGCGTGCTCGAGGCCTGGCCGGCCGGACGGCGGACGGTGGCCGTCAGCCACCACGCGGGTTCGGTCGCCGAGGCGTGCCGGGGTGCCGTGCACAAACTCGAGAGCGTGCTCGAAGGCGTGTACGGGCGGATGGACCACCACAAGGGCGGGGACTCCATCCGGCACCAGGGCGGGCGTGCCGGGTCATGACCGTCCACGATGGACAGATTTCCGCCGGCGAGCCGATCGTGCCGCCCGTCGTCATCGACTTCCCGCGCCCTCGCCGGTCGCCGGTCCACCGGCACCAGGATCTGACGATCACCGTGGAGTGGCTCGGTGGGACGCTGGTCGTCGCCGTGGACGGTGACGTCGACCTCTGCACGGCGCCGATGCTCCACGACATCCTGGAAGCGAACTTGAGCCGGACGCCGCGGCGGGTGGTCGTGGACCTGTCACTCGTCCGGTTCCTGAACACCGCCGGGCTGGAGGTGCTGCTCGACGCCCACCGCCGGGCCACCCCGGGCACCGATGTGCGGCTGGTCGCCACGACGCGCGCGACCTGGCGGCCGCTGCAGCTCACGCGCACGGATGAACGCCTGCACGTCCACACGTCGCGGGCAGCGGCCATCGCGGCGCCGCGATGGGCGGCGGCGGACACCGGCTGACCGCGGGACCCCGGTTCCCTGCCTGCCCGCATCTGTGTGAAGCACGGCTCAGTTCCCGGTTCGCTCGCCGGAACCGGGTGGGCGGCCGTCGAGGATGTCGGTGGCTCGCACCAGGCTGACCTGCTCATCGGCGGCGGACCCCTGCCGGCGGATGGGCACCCAGGTGGTGCTGGTGTGCTCGTCGCGCAGGCTGTGCCCCGCGACGTTCCCGGTGACCGCCGACCTGCCTGCGGCGTCACCGCGGCCGTGCTGGTCCTGCTCGCCGTGGCCGGGCACCGCACCCGGCCGGATTCCGCTGGATGGGCCGGACCGCACGAATCCTGGCCGCGGTCACCACGCCGGCTCGGTCGCGATCACGACCACCTCGCTGGTGGCGGTCACCGCGGGTGGTGGACGTAGGGACTCAGTCGCTCGGCCAGTGCCCCGCGAGTCGTGGCGGCCACCGGGCCGGGCCGCTTCCGGCCGGTGTGCCGTCCGGCGGCGGTGTCGGTGACGAACTGCGCGACCGCGCGCGGGTCCGGTACGAGGTCGCCGCCGTCGTGGTGGGCGATGACGACCGGGTCCTCGGCGGGATCGGTTTCCACCGCGAGCGACCACCCCCGCCGTTCGTTCCACACCAGCATGACGTCGTGGTCGGGCCGGTCGATCCACCGCTGGGGCAGCCCGAGGTAGGCGGTGGCCGTGTCGCTGATCTCCACCGTGGTGCTTTCGTCGGGGACGCCGACCGCGGCCGCGACCGCCCGCACGTATTCGCCCAGGCTGCGTTCGAGGTTCCGGGCGTCGGGTTCGGGGTGCTCCATACCCGCCCACGCTAGAGCGCCTGCACACGGGCGGCAGAGTTGGTGCACGGAAAGTCATCTCGCGAAGCCCGGCGGCCCGCTCGTGGTATCCCACGGTTTGGGTGGCCGTCGGCGGGCTACTCTTGTGGTGATCGCCCCGGTCCCTGGCGGACAGGTACGTCAGCGGAAAGAGCGATCGCGATGACACACACGGTGGAACGTCCGGCCGGCCGGCAGCTCAAGGCCGCGGAGCCGATGCTCGCGGGCGAGAAGACCCGCACCGAAACCTTCCTGGTCAAGCTGTTCGCGGTCGTGCCGCTGCTCGCGTTGGCCGTGGCGGTGCCGTTCGCGTGGGGGTGGGGCCTGGGCTGGACCGACGTCGCCCTGACGGCCGGGTGCTACTTCCTGACCGGGCTCGGGGTGACGATCGGGTTCCACCGTTACTTCACCCATGGCGCCTTCAAGGCGAACCGGCCGCTGCGGATCGCGCTCGCCGTCACCGGCAGCATGGCCATGCAGGGCCCGGTGATCGGCTGGGTCGCCGACCACCGCCGCCACCACGCCTACGCCGACCGCGACGGCGACCCGCATTCCCCGTGGCGCTACGGCACCACTGCGGGCGCGCTCGCGAAGGGCTTCTGGCACGCCCACATGGGCTGGCTGTTCGACCGGCGGAAGACCAACGCCCAGCGCTTCGCGCCCGACCTGCTCGCCGACCGTGACATCGTCCGGATCGATCGCTGGTTCCCCGCGCTCACCGTGGTCACCCTGCTCGCGCCGGCGCTGATCGGCGGGCTGGTGACGCTGTCCTGGTGGGGCGCGCTGACGGCGTTCTTCTGGGCCGGCCTGGTGCGGGTGGCGGTGCTGCACCACGTCACCTGGTCGGTGAACTCCCTGTGCCACCTGATCGGCGACCGGCCGTACGCCGCCCGGGACAAGTCCGCGAACTTCTGGCCGCTGGCCATCGCGTCCATGGGCGAGTCCTGGCACAACTGCCACCACGCCGACCCCACCGGCGCCCGCCACGGCGTCCGCCGCGGCCAGCTCGACCTGTCCGCGCGCGTCATCTGGTTCTTCGAAAAGCTCGGCTGGGCCACCGATGTCCGCTGGCCCAGGCCCGAACACCTGGCCGGCAAGCTCAACCCCGGCTACCGCTGAGCGCCCCGCAGGCTCGGCGAGCGCGGGCACCAACCACGGTTCATCCCCGATCTCGAACCCCGTCCTCTAGACTGTGAAGACGCCCCGGACCTCGGCGTTCCTGGTTCTTCCCCACGCTTGCCGCTTGGCAGGCGCCGTGCTGGGACGGTGAGGCGTACGACTGTGGGACGCGTGGCAGTGGTCGGCCTGGTCGGCCCCGTCTGCGTCCTGGCCACGATCGGTGCCCTGACGCTGCCGGGGAACGTCCTGATCGGCTGGGTCCTGCTCGGAGCCGGGGCGGGACTTCTCGTCGCTGTCGGCGCTCCGCGGTTTCGGCCAGGGCGGGTCACGGCGAGCGGTCCGGATCTGCGCCTGGGCGCGGCCACCGCGTCGGCGTTCGTCACGGCTTGCCTGGTCATCGCCGGCCTGCTCACCACCGTAGGCGGCGGCCTCACGGCGATCGTCCTGGTGCTGCTCGTGGTGGGCGGGGTGTGGGCCGGCTACCACCGCCGGCCCGCGCCGTCCGTCTCGCCCGAGCCGCACAGCGTTTCGGCGCCGCGCCCCGCGGCTCGCGTCCTCGTGGCCGACATGGCGACCGAGGAACTGTGCGTGGCTTGGCGGCGCAGCTACTTCCTGCTGCTGCTCGCCGCCGACGGGCCGGCGCGTCGGCTCGTCGTCGAGCGCCGCCAGGACTTTCTCGACGAGATCGAACGACGGGACCGCCGCGGATTCCTGAGGTGGCTCGACAGCGGCGCGCAGGCCGGCAGCGATCCGGGGCCCTACCTGACGACCCGGAACTGACCGAGGGGAGCGCCTCAGGCCGGTGGTCGACACCGCTCTCCTCGCGTCGGCGGTGTCGGGCGATCTGCGGGTGAGCCGGCACCGGGCGCCGGCCTCGCTGCGGCGGCACCTCGCCGGACCCCCGGTGCCCTGATGAAGGACGTGGGTAGGATCGGCGAACGCAGCCGCGGTAGCGGTGCTGATCCGGACTCGAGCCTGTCCGAGTTGGTGTGGCGATCACGAACACCGACCCGAAGGGGACCGGATGCGGGATGGTGAAACCCGCGGGTCGTGGGGTCGCGGTGGCTGAGATCGAAGTCCTGCGGGAGAACGTGCTGACTGCGCTGGGCGAGCGTGGTGCGGGCAGCGGGGTCGACGTCATCGGGCGGGTGTGCCGGGCGTGTGTGCGCCTGCTGCCGGTGGACGGCGCAGCGGTGTCGGTGATGGTCGATGCCGGGCACCGCGAGGTCGTCTACGCCAGTGACGCGGTGAGCACGGCGCTGGCGGAGTTGCAGTTTTCCCTCGGTGAAGGGCCGTGTTTCGAGGCATACGTCGTCGGCGGCCCCGTCCTGGTGCCGGATCTGGCCGCCGGGCCGCCACCGGCGTGGCCGGTGTTCGCCGCCGAGGCCGCGGCGCACCCGGTGGCCGGGCTGTTCACGTTTCCGGTGCAGATCGGGGCGGTGCGGGTGGCGACCCTCGACACCTATCGCGCCACACCGGGTTCGCTGACCGCCGGGGAGTTGTCGACGGCGTTGCGGGTGGCCGACATCGCGGCGCTCGCGTTGTCGGGGCTGCGGGCCGGAGGTGGCCGCTGGCTGGACGGGGACGGGCGGTGGATGGAGAGCGCCGGGATGCGGTACCGGGAGGTGCACCAGGCCACCGGAATGTTGATCGCGCAGCTGGATCTGCCCGCGTCGGTCGCGTTGGCCCGGTTGCGGGCGTATGCGTTCGGGCACGGGCGTCCACTGCTCGAGGTCGCGGGCGACGTCGTGGCCGGGCGGCTGCGGTTGGACGAGGAGTTCGGGCGAGGGTCACCATGAAGGCAGCTGATGGACGAGGAGATGGTGGGCATGGCCGACCGTGAACGACAGGTGACCCGGGCGTTCGTCGCGCTGGCGGACACGCTGGTCGACGACTACGACGTCGCCGACCTGCTGCACACGCTGGTGCAGCAGTGCGTGCAGCTGCTCGACGTCGCCGCGGCCGGGCTGACGCTGGCCGACGAGCGGGGCGGCCTGCAGGTGCTCGCCTCGTCCACCGAGCAGGCGCGGCTGATCGAGCTGTTCCAGCTCGACATCGACGAGGGCCCGTGCGTCGAGTGCTTCACCACCAGCACCCCGGTGCTGGTGGCCGACATCGCGGCGCAGGCCGGGCGGTGGCCGCGCTTCGCCGCCGAGGCGGCCAAGGACGGGTTCGCGTCGGTGCACGCGCTGCCCCTGCGCCTGCGCAGGCAGACGATCGGGGCGCTGAACCTGTTCGGGTTCGACCCGGGCGAGTTGTCGGCGGACGACGTGGCGCTGGCACAAGGGCTGGCCGACACCGCGACCATCGGCATCCTCCACGAACGGGCCGTCCGCCAGGGGGAGGTGCTCTCCGAGCAGCTGCAGACGGCGTTGAACAGCCGGGTGATCATCGAGCAGGCCAAGGGCGTGCTCGCCGTCAGCGGGCAACTGAGCATGGCGGCGGCCTTCACGGCTTTGCGCGGCTACGCCCGCCGGAACAACCTCCGGCTCAGCGACGTCGCTCGTGCCTTGGCCGACCGCGAACTCGGCCCAGCCGTCGTGCTGGCCCCCGCGGCGACGAGCCACTCGCCCTGATCGGTCCTTTGTGGACAGCGGAGAAAGGTGCCGAACGGTCCGCACCGTGGTGACCAACGGCTCTCGCGGCGGAGACGCCGTGCCGTGATGCTGAAGACGCACCGACCGGCTGTCGACGGCAGGGAGTTCCCATGCGGTTCCGCGATCGCCGCGAAGCCGGCGAGCGACTGGCACTCCGGTTGCGTCCGCTGCGCGGCGACCGGGCCGTAGTCCTCGGCTTGTCCGAGGGCGGGCTGGTGGTGGCCGGCGAGATCGCCGACGTCCTCGGTGCGCCGCTGGACATCCTGCTGACCGGCCGGATCGAGGCCGCCGGGCCGCCGCCGACGACGCTCGGCGCCGTCGGCGAGGGCGGCTTGGCCGTCTGGGACCACGACGCCATCCGCCGGTTCGACATCGAGCCGGACGAACTCGCCCGGCTCGCCGACGGGGCGCGAGCCGGACTGGCCCGGCAGGTCGCCGTCTACCGGCGCACGGTGGCACCGGTGCCGATCGCCGGCCGCACGGTCGTCCTCGCCGACGACGGCGCCGCCACCGGCACGACCGCGCACACGGCGATCCGCGTGCTGCGGGCCCGGCAGGTCCGCCGGATCGTGCTGGCCGTCCCGGTCGCCCAGACGGACGTCGTCGACCGGCTCGCCCGCGAGGTGGACCAGTTCACCTGCCTGCGTCCGATCCCTTGGCTGCACGCGGTCCGCAACAGCTACCGGAAGTTCTCCGCGGTCGCCGACACCGAGGCACTCGAACTGCTGCACCGCGAACCCCGCCGGCCGACCGAGGTCCGCCGGTGACGTCCACAGTGCTCTGTCCGTTTCGGATAGAACACCGTGGAGTTCCGGGTTAGCGGTCTTCGGCCCGGATCCCGTTCACGGCCGCCGGTGGTGGCACGATCGCGGCCGTGACGGCCGGTCCTGGCCTGACCGCGGCGGCGCTCTCGCGGGCGAGGAAGGCCCCTGCAGCGCGAGCGGGCGCGCCATCATCGTGTCCGACGCCTCGCCGCTGATGATCTTGGCGCGCTTCTCGCGTTCCGCTTCGGCCTGCCGGGCCATGGCCCGCCAGGAGAGCCAGCAACGCGGCGACGATGACGATGATCACGAGAACGTTCATGGTGCTCCCAAGGTGGCGATCGACGCCGGCGCAGGGCCGGTGCCGGATCTGGGGCATCCGTTCACCGTGGTCCTTCCCGGCCGCGCGGCCCAGAGTCGCGGGACCTTTGTTCCGGGGTCGTTCGGCGCGGGCGGGCGTAGCCTGGGGCAGTGGCCGACCGCACGCAGCACGATCTGCCCGTCATCACGGTCTTCCTGGTCGACGACCACGAACTCGTGCGGCGCGGGGTCGCCGAACTCGTCGACGACGAAGCCGACCTGACGGTCGTCGGGCAGGCTTCGTCGGTGGCCGAGGCCTTGGCCAGGGTGCCCGCACTGCGCCCGGACGTGGCGGTGCTGGACGTGCGGCTGCCCGACGGCAACGGGGTGCAGTTGTGCCGCGACCTGCGCGCGGCGCTGCCCGGTCTGCGGTGCCTGATGCTGACCTCCTTCACCGACGCGGATTCGATGGTCGAAGCGGTCCTGGCCGGCGCCGAGGGGTATGTGATCAAGGACGTGAAGGGACTGCAGCTGGTCGACGCCATCCGCCGCGTGGGGTCCGGGGAGACGCTGCTGGACGGCCGGGCGGTCGCCGCGCTGGTGGCCGAGTTGCGGGCGAAGACGGGGACACCGGGCCCGCTCGCGGGGTTGAGCGAGCAGGAGCTCGTCCTGCTCGACCTGCTCGGGGAAAGCCTGACGAACCGGCAGATCGCCGAGCGGATGTTCCTGGCGGAGAAGACCGTCAAGAACTACGTGTCGCGGCTGCTGGCGAAGCTCGGGCTGGAGCGGCGGTCGCAGGCGGCGGTGCTGGTCACCGGGATCCACGACGCGCAACGCCGTGCGGGCGGCTAGCGGCGAACGGGTGCTCGTCGCTGATCACGACGTCCTCGAGCGGCGCCTGCGCCGAGGACGGCACCGGGGTGCCGTGGCCGAGGCGCAGCATGATCTGGGGCCAGAGCCCGCCGCCGAGCAGCTGCCGCAGTTCACGCCGGGTCGCCGGCTCCGCCATCGCTTGAGAGGAGAGGGCCGCCGAAAGTCCGGCGGCACTGGCGGTCAGCAGGACCCGCTGCATGGCTTGGCCGGCCTGGAGCCGGCCGAGGGCGGTGTCGTGCAAGGTGCCGATGACCACGACCAGCCGGCCGGGTTCGACGTCGAGGTCGCTCCCGCCGCCGGGGCCGGGCGTCGCGGGCGGGGCTTCCGTGCGGCGCATGATCTCCCGCAGCTGTGGTACCAGGTCGGCGGTGATGGTGGCCAGCCACGCGCGTTCGACCTCGGCCGCTCGCCGCAGCTGCCGCTGCACCGCGTCCGGGATGACGGCGGCGGTGAAGGGTCGCCGGTTGCTCTGCCGATCGGCGATGGCCGCGACGAGCTCCCCGTCGCCGGGTGCGATCGTTTCGTACCCTTGCGGCCGCACGATGGCGAGCAGGTCGGGCCGGCCTGCCGAGGGGAAGATCCGGACGTCGGTGTTGCTGCCCTGCGCCTTGATCGCCAGCCGGAGGTTCAGCAGGGCGGCCCCGCAGTCCAGGAGCCGTTCCCGTTGCTCGCTGTCGGTCCCGGTGGTGAGCGGATCCGCGTACAGCTCGACGGAATCCGGCGTGCACTGGAACCGCCACGGCCGCGTGTTCCGCAGCGGCGGGGGAGCCGTGGCCGCGAGGAGGACGGATCGCACCTGGCTTGCGCTGAGGTTGCCGACGGGCATGACACCGGTCTTCATGGACGGCTCCGAACTCCTGGATTCCTGGATGCGCTTTGACCGTCCGCCCCGGCCGCGGGTTTCGCCAAGTGCCGAACGGCCCCGGCCTCCGGGTGAAGGTCGTCGGTTGCGAACCCGGTTCGGTTCGCCCCGGATAACGCCGCGGGCCGGATCGCTGTGCGAGTGTGGTGGCATGCCCGAACAGATCGGGTCGGGCCGGGACCGGATGGACGCGCTGCCCGCGGCCGTCCTCGCGTTTTCCGCCGGTCTGGAGCTCGAGACCACGCTGCACCGGATCGTGACCGCCGCGGCCGGCCTGGTCGACGCCCGCTACGGCGCGCTGGCCCTGCTCGACGAGGACGGCCGGACCACCGGGTTCGCCATCACCGGCGTCGACGACGCCACCCAAGACCGGATCGGCCCGCCACCGGAGGGCCACGGGCTGCTCGGCACGCTCGTGACCGGCCGGGCTGCGGTGCGCCTGGCCGACCTGGGCGCTCACCGGGCGCGCGGTGGCTTCCCGCCGGGCCACCCGGCGATGCGGAGCTTCCTCGGTGTCCCGCTCCTGGTGCGGGGCGCGGTGCTCGGACGGTTGTACCTGTGCGGCGAGCAACCCTTCACCGCCGACGACGAGCGGGCGATCGTGGCGCTGGCCGCGGCCGCCGGGATCGCCGTCGACAACGCGCGGCTCTACGAAGAGAGCCGGAGCAGGCAGCGATGGCTGGAAGCCACCGGGGAAATCTCTGCCGAGCTCCTCGGCGGCACCGACGTCCACGAGGTGCTGCACCTGATCGCGAGCCGGGCCGCCGAACTCACCGGCGCGGAGAACGCCCTCATCGCGCTGCCCGTCGAACCCGGCGGGGCGCTGGTCGTCACGGTGTGCGCCGGACCGGACGCCGACCTGCTGACCGGCCGCCGGATCCCGCTCGGCGGATCGACCTCGGGTGCGGTGCTGCGCGATCACGTGCCGCGCAGTGTGCCGAGCCTCGCGTTCGACCTGGGTCACGACGTGGACCTCGGGCCGGCACTGGCGGTGCGGCTGCGATCCGGCTCGCGATCGGGCTCAGCGGTGCTCCTGGCGATCCGCGCCCCCGGGGCGCCCCGGTTCGACGAGCACGAGCTCCAGATCGTGTCAGCGTTCGCCGACCAGGCCGCGCTGGCCCTGCGGGACGCCGAAAGCCAGGCCGCCCGCCGCGAACTGGACGTCGTCGTGGACCGCGACCGGATTGCCCGCGACCTGCACGACCAGGTCATCCAGCGGCTGTTCGCGGTCGGCCTGGGCATTCAGGGCACCCGCCGCAGGACCGGCTCGCCCGCGCTCACCGCGCGCCTCACCCAGCACATCGACCAGCTCCAGGACGTCATCGAGGAGATCCGCGGCGCGATCTTCGACCTGCACGCCCAACCGGAAGCCGGGCGGGGCCTGCGCGCGCGCCTGCAGAACACGATCACCGAGACGACCGCCGACTCCGCGATCCGTACGACCGTGCGGCTGTCGGGATCGTTCGACCGGGTGCCCGCCGGCCTGGCCGAGCACGCCGAGGCCGTCGTTCGCGAAGCTGTCAGCAACGTCCTGCGCCACGCGCGTGCCGCCGAACTGGCGGTCACCGTGTCCGTGGACGGTGACCTGGTCGTCGAGGTGTCGGACACGGGGATCGGAATACCGGAAGCCGTGGCCCGCAGTGGGCTCCGCAATCTGGAGCGGCGCGCCGCAGAAGCGGGCGGGTCCTTCCGCGTCGAGAGCCCGGCCGGCGGCGGCACGCGTCTGATGTGGACGGTCCCGGTGCGCTGACACCGGTCTGGCGGCCCGGGGGAGCGCCCGGCACCGGCGGCGCCGGGTGCACCCACGCTCGGTCACCGCGTTCGTTCGGGAACTGTGTCCATGGTGTGCAGCAGTTGCACAGCGAGTGCCTGGCAGGCGGTGGCGGACAGTTTCGTGTTCTCCTTCAGAACGTCCTGCACCAGTTTGACCCGCAGGTCGTATCGGGAGACAAAGGTGGCATCCGTGGTCATGGTCTTCCTTCACATTCGTCGTGCGCGTGGGCGCCGATCGGCGGGGGGTGCGTGGTGTCGTCCACGGCGGTGTCGAAGGCGCGTTGCGCGTCGTCGAGGCCGGTTTCCGGCGGGACGACCCGCAGGGTCAGCCGCTGCCGGTCCCAGCCGATCACCGTCAGGGTGCCGGTGTGCTGCGATCGGAATCCTTCGAGCCGGACGACGCTGTCGTCGAAGGTGATCCGGCGGGTGGACGCCGGCCAGTCGGCGAGATGGTGGGTGACCCGGTCGATCCGTCCGAGCCGGGCGGTCACCGCCGTGAGCAGTGCGGGCAGTTCGGCGGGCAGGTCGCGGCTCCGGGGCCACCACGCGCCGTCGACCTCACCGGTGGCGGGAGCCGCCGGCTTCAGCGACAGACGTGCTTCGGTGGCCGGCGGAGGGGAAAGGGTGGTGTTCGGGCCCGACGGCATGTCGGTGCTCCCGCCCCCGGCCGCGGATACCGGCCGGATTGGGGCCGAGGACGGCGCGAGTTTGACCACTCGCGCACGAAATGCTCTCGGACACACCGAGCGTACACGACGGCTGCGCAGGGTGTGACACTGGCTCCTTGGCGGTCGCCGGCGGGATGCGCCGGCGCACAGTGTTCACTGTGGACTTCAGGTCACCACATTCGCCGGGCCCGAGGTTCGGCTGCCTGGGCCGGCGGGACGGGCCGGCGGCCGTGGTGGATCGCCGATGCCGTCGGCGGGTTCGAGCCCGAGGGTGGCGAGCAGCAACGCGCAGTCGTCGGCGTCGTTGGCCGCCGATGCCGCCGCTCGGGCGCCGTGGTAGCGCTGTTCGCGGGTGAGTTCCCACCCGGTTTCCTCGAGTCGGGGTGGGGGGCGCCTCATCGGCGCGGGGACGGGCGTGGGCGACTCGGTCCTCGGAACGCCGCAGTGGTCATCGGTCCTCCATCCGGTATCGGCAGCCTCCGGGGCGCCACCGGGGGCAGGGGCGGGAGATGCGCCGGCGACTGATAGAGGCGCCGGCTGCCGGACGTTTCAGCGTAGCCCTGACTGTGTGTTGTGGGATGGCGAAGCGTGCAGCGAATTCGTCACGCTCGGGACGAACCGGAATACTGCGATCTGATTCGCGTTGCCGGGGATCCCGGCTCGGCCTCGGCGCGGTGGCGCCGGCGGCGTCCGCCGTCGGCCAGCAGTGGGTGAGCGCGACGCCCAGGAACTGCTGTGTCCCTCGGATGAGCCGGTCCAGGCGCGCCACCATCGCGTCGTCCTCAGCGTGCCGCCGCCGCGGCGGCGGCCGGTGATGGTGAGTTCCCGCAGCGCCTGGCAGTGAGGCGATCGGCTCCTGGAGCGGACGCGTTTCCGGTTCGACCTGCGACCCCACCGGATCTGCCGCCCGGCCAGGCATCGCAGCGTCGTCACCCGGCCAGGTCGCCCGCCGGCGCCGGGTTGGCGCTTCCGGCGGGTTCGGAGTCGTCGGCGAACGCGCTGAAGGTGAATCGGACGGTACCGGCGGTCGTCGACGGCGTGATGATTCCCGCGGTGTCCGGCCGGTCCAGGCGGTCGAGGAGACGGGCGAGGGCTTCAGGTGCGCCGACCGGCTCGGTCTGCGTCTGGGCGAGTGTGCGGTGCAGGATGCCGATGTCCCAGCCGCTCCCGGCGCCTCCGCTGCCGGCGGGAACGGTCATGGTCGCGTCCAGAAGCCACCGCGGTGACTTGCCCGGGAGTGACGGGGTGGCGTGCGCGGTCAGCCCGACGATCTGGTCGGCGCGCAGGAGGCCGTCGCTGAGGGTGCGGATCCAGACATTGTGCAGGCCCATGGCTTCTCCGTTCGTCTCGAGCGCTGCGGGGTCAAAGGCGGTATCGCCAGGCGGCGCGCACGACGGCCGCCACGCACCCGGCGACGGTGGTGCTGAACAGGATCACTGAAATCAATCGTGTACTCCGGATTGCTTGCGGGACACGGAGATCAGAACTCCGTGTCGGCGCCCGCGGGCGCCTTCTCTTCTGGCTTGTCGGCTACGACGGCTTCGGTGGTCAGGAACAGCGCCGCGATGGACGCGGCGTTCTTGCAGCGCGGACCGGGTGACCTCGGCCGGGTCGTGGGCGCGCACCACTTCTACTCCAGCACCACATTGCGGCCTCGCGGGCCCAGCGTCACCTTCACCGTGTCGGCGGAGGTGTTCATGCCGCGTTCGAGACCGCGGCGCGCGTCCTCGTCGAACGCGATCATCTTCGCCATCGTGGTCGTCCTCCACATCCAGCACGCACTCCAGCGCCGAGCCGGCGCCCGCGACGGCAGAACTGCCCCGCAGTCGGGCAGTCCCACCACCCCGGCATTACTCGAGCGGGCGTCCGGCACCGCTTAGCACTCCACAGTGCCGAGTGCCAAATCCGATTTAGCACCCGGCACGGCGTCCTCGCAACCTTCGGCGGAGTGAAGGACCTCAGCACCACTTGGCTGGTCGCTCGGAGGTGAACGCGACCGGAGGTAATCGAGGTGTGCGCCCATCCCTTCGATGACGCGCTGCGGACCGCAACACAGGCTGTGCGGCAGGCGGCAGGCGGCCGGCGGAGTGTCGTGTCAGGGTTGTCGGCCGACGCGCTGCGGTGCGCCGGCACTCTCCGACGCCGGGGAGGATCGCGCTCCGGCCGGCGAGACGATCCGGGACATCGTCGACGACCTCCGCACCATCGCCCGCTACCTGAAGACCACGGACGTCCCGCTGGAACCGGCCGACGACGACCTCCGCGCCCTGACCGCGCAGCCGAATCACCGAGATGGTCACCGGCAGGGTGAAGCCGCGTCGCTTCCCCTGCCCGCCGGCACCGGATGAGGCTCGCGCCGGTCACGCCCCGGCTCGAATGTGCACGAACGGGCGCAAGGTGCGCGGACGGAGTCGAGCAGGTCGCGGGCCAGTTTGCTGAGCTTGGCGTTCAGGGATTGCTTGACCAGCCGGAGCGGTTCGCAGGCGCCGGCAGAGGCTTTCGCGCGGCTCCGCGCTTTCGTCGTCGCGCTGAGCGACCACGGCAGCTGAGCTCGGCCGGGCGCGCGCGGGAGCGGGCTCTGGCACGTCCCGCGGGCGGACCAGGCCGGCGTCGAGCGATGCTGTCGGGCCGAATCACGTGTGTCGAACACGGCGACGCGCGGATCCGGTTCGGGCGCCCGTCCACAGGTGTCCCTCGCCGGAGATGGGCCTGCAGCTCCGGCGAGCGGTCGCAGCAGATTATCTACGTCTCGTGCTTGACACAATCTGCACTGCTGGCTATAAATTTTGGTGTAGTGATGACTGGCCTGGTGTCGAGAAACCGGACTTCCAGGGGAGTGATCCACGATGCCGGGCACTGCTGGCCGTGTAATGGACCGCGAGTTCGCCGATCTGGTGTGCGCGGATCCGGCCTGGCTGCGTGCGGAGTTCGACGCCCTGGTGGCCGCCTCCTTTCCGCCACTGCAGTCCGCGCGTGGCCGAGGATCCGGGCCCGGCTCGAGCGCCCGGACACCGGCCGAGGACCCTGCGGTCCGGCCTGCTCGGCTTCCTCGATCGGCCGCGTGCAAGGAGCGGTGGATGCGGCAGCGTTCCCCTCCGCGAAGAACCGCATGGTCGTGGTCGTCGCGCAGTTGATCGAGAGGCAGGTGATGTCTCGCCGCGGCACCGACGTCCCGCCTCGCGGCGAAACCGGAAGGGCTGCTTGCCTCCATTCCGGGCGGTGCAGACCCCGTGAACGGCTCCCGCCAGCGCGTCTCGTGGCGCATTCTCGTGCGGCAGTCCTTCCGGCGAGCCGGGACGCGTGCCGCGGCCTGTCCGACCGCGATCCACCACCGGGGATCGCGGTCGGCGGAACGCACGTGCCCGGTGGCCGAACTCATCTGGCTTTGCGGACAGGCCCGGGGAACCGGGGTCCTGCACACCTGGTCCCGGCTCAAGGTTTCGGGCGCTGGACCTCGACGCTGGGGTAGGGCGAGGGCCCGTTCAGCAGCGGCTCGGGGCGGGTGCCTGTTGCGTGGTCGAGGAACGCGCGGAGGTAGGCGTTGGTGATCGATAGGGCTTCGCGTCCGTCGATCGGTCCGAGGGCGAGCAGGAAGCCGATCGGTGCGGCGAGGTAGTAGGCGCCGTAGTCGGTGAAGTTGAAGTGCTCGGCGCCGGTGATCCGGTAGCGCCAGACGGGACCGGTGCCGGCTTTCACCAGCGACAGGGCGGTGTCCCGGTCGGCCTGGTCGCCCGCGGCGGCCGGTTCGCACGTTCCGGTGACGCAGGAGCTCTGGCCGCCGATGATCATCATCGGCCGGTCGAGTCCGGAGTGGACGACGCTGCCGTATTGCGTGCCGTCGAGATCGGCGGCGCCCGCGCACTGGGGGTCGGTGTGACAGGCCTGCAGTGCGGCCGCGCCGCCGAAGGAATGGCCGATGTAGACGGTCTTGGTGGGGTCGACGTGTCCGGCGAATCTCCTCTCCGCTGCGGCCTGGGTTGCGGTGAAGCGGGCGTCGGCCGCCCAGACGTCGACCAGCCGGTCGCCCGCCGCCTGCGCCTCGCCGGTGTGCAGGTCGGCAGCGTTGGATGCGGAAGGGTTGCCCGCCTCGTCGGCCGGCACGGTCGCCCCGTCGAGCACGGTCAGGTTCGCGCTGTAGGTGGGGGTGACACCGGCGACCAGGTAGCCGGCGGCGGCGAGGTCTTCGGCGATCGTGGTGTACTGCGGTGCGGCGAAGCCGAGGCCGGGTTCCAGGACGACGACGGGGAAGCGGCCGGCGGCGACGGGGGCGTCGGCGACGGCGTGGACGCGGACTTGGTCGAAGCTGGTCTCGCCCCACCCCGGCGGGGCGCTCATGTGCAGTCCTGCCCAGGCGCCGGGGGTGTAGGGGGCCGGTTTCGCGTCCGCCTCGGGGGAGGCCGGGTACCACAGCCAGACCGACAGCCGTCGTGGCGTGCCGGGGTGCGGGGCCAGCGGATCGGTGCGCGCGTGGTCGGTCCATTCGGTGATCGCGCGGCCGACGGAGTAGGGGCCGGTGGGGGCGGGCAGGGTGACCGGCCGGGCCGCCCGGATCGCGGCGTAGCCGGCGTAGGCGCCGAGCCCGGCGACCACCACCAGCGCCATGACGAGCAGGATCCGCGTCGCGCGGCGGAGCCGTCGACGGCGGCTCGGGGTGCCATCCATGCCGGGATAGTACACGCCGCGTAGTACGTGTCGCGTAGTACGCGGCGTGTACAGTGGGTCTGACGTCGAGAGAGGAACGCATGCACAGCAAGGACGCGCAGATGCTGGTCCTCACGGCCCTCGCGGAAGGCCCGATGCACGGGTATGCGATCAACACCGCGATCCAATCCTTGACCGGGACCCGGCTCGGACCAGGCAGCCTGTACGGCGCGCTCGCCCGGCTGGAAGCGCGGCGCTTCATCGAATCGGCCGGCGACCCGTCCGAGGAGCAGCAGAGGCAGCGAACGGTCCGGATCACCACCACGGGGCGGGCGGCGCTGCGGGCGGAGCTCGAGCAGATGACCAAAGTCGCCCGGGCCGGCCTTCGCGCGTTGGGGAGTGCTCCGGCGTGAACGTGCCCGCCGTCTTGGCTGCGCTCTATCCGCCGGCGATCCACCGGCGGTGGGGAACCGAGATCGCGCAGGAAGCGCGCCTGGCCGGGCCGCGCTCGTGGTCCGACACGGTCGTCGGAGCCGTGAAGCTGTGGCTGCACCCGAGTGAGTGGCCGGAGCCGGGTTCCGGTGAGACCAGCCGCGTGCTGGTCACGGCGTTCGGCGTGGTCATCACGGCGTCCGGGCTGCTGGTGCGGGCGTTCGGTGCCGGTCGGCTGAGCGTGAATGCCGCGCAGCTCGCGGCGGGGGTGTGGCTCGTGCCGGTCGTGGCCGGGGTCGTGCTGGCGGCGCCGCTGCTGCCGCTGAAGAGGAGCGCATTCGGGCGGGCGTTCGCCGTGGCCGCCCGGACTCTCGTGGTGCCTGCCGCGGCGGTCGCGGCGCTTCTGTTGCTCGCCCGTACCGGCCTGGCCGACCATCTGACGGGGCTGCCAAACGTGCTGGTGGTGACCTACTACTGGGTTACCTTGGGCTTCGTCGGATTCCACCTGTGCCTGCTGGTGGCGCGCATCGGCCGCGTCGCCGTCCTGCCGAGCCTCGAGCGCCTGCGGCTCGCGTTGCTGTGCGGCGGCACCGGGTTCGCGCTCGGTGCCGTACAGGCTCTCGTCGCGGCCGGCCCCAGCGGTGTGCGTGCCGACGCGGTGGTGCTGGCGTCCGGCCTTGCCACCCTCGCCGTCGCGCTGATCAGCGTCGGCCGGGACTTGCGTGGCGTTCCCCGGCCAGTGCGATGCGGGCGGTGTCCGCGGGGTCGGACTTGGCGTCGGTGACGCCGCGCCGCCTGATCCCTGCCCGCACGGTGCCTTTCGCGCGCCGCTCAATCCATTGTGGACGGACCATGTCCGAAAACCCTGTCATTCTCGTGACCGGCACGAGCGAAGGCCTCGGCTACGGGACCGCCCGGCTGCTCGCCGCCGGAACGACCACCGTGATCGCGCACGCCCGCACCGCGGAAGGAAGCCAGGCGGCGTGCGAACGGCATCGACGTCCTGGTCTGCGCCCGGTGATCAGCGAGCCGCGTCCGGACGAGCTGACGGGCGACCGGCCGGTGCGCTGACGGCGCGTTTGTGGGCGGTGTCCACAGCAGCCGACAGTGTGGCGATGTCGTAGGCGCCGTAGTGCCGCCGTCCGTTGACGAAGAACGTCGGCGTGCCGGAGACGCCGCTGAGGTCGGCCGACTCGACGTCCGCCGCCACCTGGGCAGCGCCGGTGTGCCGGCGGAGATCCTCGCGGAATCGGTCGACGTCGAGGCCGAGTTCCTCGGCGTGGTGGACGAGGTCACCGGGGCGGAGTGTGTCCTGGTGGGCGAACAGCAGGTCGTACATCGGCCAGAACGCCCCCTGCTCGGCGGCGGCTTCGGCGGCCTCCGCGGCCAGCTGGGCATACGGGTGGACGTCGGACAGCGGTAGATGCCGCCACACGTACCGGACGTCACCCCGGCAGGCGAGCAGGTCCCGGATCACGGGTTCCGCCTGCCCGCAGTACGAACACTGGAAATCGCCGTATTCGATGACCGTGACCGGGGCGTTCTCGGGGCCGCGGCTGTGGTCGCTGTTCGGGTCGACCGGTGCGGCGAGGTCGACGAGAGTCTCGCCGGTGCCGAGCAGCGCGCGGGTACGCCGATGTGACGGCAGCAGCCCGGTGACCCAGGAGAGGACCCACGTGCCGGCCGACGCGACCACCGCGGCGGACAGGATGCCGAGCTTCGCCTCCTGCAACTGCTCGCCGGTGAAGGAGAGCGACGCCACCAGCAGGGCGACGGTGAAGCCGATACCGGCGACGGTGGCGCCGCCGGCCACGGCCGCCCAGCCCACCGGTGGGCGAAGCCGACCGCGGCTGAGCCTGGTGACGAGCCACGAGAGGCCGAGGATCCCGAGGGGCTTCCCGAGGGCGTACCCGAACAGGATCCCCAGCGTGATCGGCGCTGTGTAGGCGCGGGCGAGGAAGCCGGGGCTGATCGTGATGCCCGCATTGGCGAGCGCGAAGAGCGGCACGATCACGTAGCTGGTCCACGGGTGGAAGCGCTGCTGGAGCAGCTCGTTCGGGGAGAGCGCCGCGGCGACGCCGGTCTGTGCCGACCGGGCGAGCTCCGGGGTGGGCTGTTCGCGGAAGAGCCGGAAGACCTCACTCGCCCGTTCGAGGTCGCCGCGCGCGGCCGGGTAGGCGAAGGTGAGCATCCCGATCGCCAGGCCGATCACCACCGGATCGACCCCGGAGAGGCTCAGCGCCACCCACGCCGCCGCGCCCAGCAGCGCGTACACCAGGCCGAGCCGGACTCCGGCGGCGCGCACGAGCAGGACGACGCAGAAGACGCCGAGCGCGACGAGCAACGGCGCGACGGTCACCTTGCCGCTGTACACGGTCGCGATCACCACGAGTGCGACGAGGTCGTCGACGACGGACACGGTCAGCAGGTAGGTGCGCAGCCGCGCCGGCAGACGGTGCCCGGCCAGCGCGAGTATCCCGAGTGCGAACGCCGTGTCCGTGGAGATGACCACGCCCCAGCCGTGGGCGGAGGGACGTCCGGCGTTCACGGCGAGGAAGATCGCGGCCGGCACGAGCATCCCGCCGAGGCCGGCGGCCAGCGGCAGCGCGAGCCGTCGCCGGTCACGCAGCTCGCCCAGGTCGATCTCGCGCCGCGCCTCCAGCCCGACGACGAAGAAGAACAAGGTCATCAGGCCGCTGTTCACCCACCAGCGCAGGTTCTCCGAGAGGCCGTGGTCGCCGACGCGGACCGACAGCCGCGTGGCCCACACCGCCTCGTACGACGCGGGCTGCACGTTGGCCCAGACCAGCGCGAGGACCGCGGCGGCCAGCAGCACCACCGCACCGCCGGTCTCGGTGCGCAGGAACGCACGCAGCGGGGTCCGGACGTTCCGCGCCCACGCGGTCCGCTCGGCGAAGGTCCGGCCGGATACCTGGCGTTCTGCCATCCCCGCTCAGCTTGCCGCTTGCGACGCCGCGGCCCTGACGCCGAGGCCGTCCAGGGTGAGCGGGTGGCGCGGCGGGTGGGCGATGATGATGCGCCGCATGCAGGTGAGGTGGTCGTCGACGTGCAACAGCTCGCCGGGGCGCAACGGCTGCCAGCCCGGGTCCTCGTCCATCCGCTCACTGGCCACCACCACCGCGGCGTACTCGGACAGCGCGCCGGAACGGGCCCGGATACCGCCCGCAGTGCTCGCGTGCTCGAGGCGCCTGTCGCCGTGCGGGCCGCCGGGACCGCGTCGCAGCAGGAACAGGTCGTGGGTGTCGGGGTAGCGCAGCGCCCACAGCTCGGTCGGCGTGGTCAGGATCAGGTTGATCGCGTACACGGGCAGGTTCTCGGCCACCCACCGGGCCGCCGCGGTGATCGCGGCGGTGACGTCGCCGCTGTGCGCGTCGATCTGCTGGGTGATGAGGGCGAAGAACCGTTCCGAGTCGGTGTCACCGATCACCAGGTCGCGGTAGTCGCCGAGGTGGGCTTCCAGCTTCGGCAGGTCGGCGAGCACGCCGTTGTGCGCGAACAGCCGGCCGCGTTGCTCGAACGGGTGGGTGTTGCGCGGTTCGAGGCCGCCCGTGGCGGCGTAGCGGAGGTGCGCCAGGAACGTCGCCGACTCGCGTTCCTTCGCTGCACGGGCGAACTGCGGGTCCTGGCAGGCAGCCTGCTTGTCCACCATCGGCGTGCCGTCCACACCGAACACGCCCAACCCGGTTCCAGCCGGCTCCTGGCGGCTGTGCTGCGCCAGGCCGTCCGGCGCTTCCAGTAGCCGGAACGTGGCGCGCACCCGGTGCGGGGCGGCCGACAACCCGAACAAACGACACATGGCGGACCTTCAGTCTCGAGGCGGGCCGGCGTGGGGCAAACGCCAGCGGAACGGCGTGATGAGCTGGTCGACGGCGGGTTGCGGGCCCCAGGTGCCCGGCTCGTAGGGCTGGACCGGGGGAGGGTCGTCCAGGAGCGGGCCGGAGATCTCCCACAGGCGCTCCACCGCCGCGGCCTGGGTGAACAGGGACTCGTCGCCGAGCATGGCGTCCAGGATGAGCCGCTCGTAGCCTTCGAGACTGTGGGCGGCGCAGAACGAGTCGGCGTAGCGGAAGACCATCCCGGCGGCACCGAGCCGCAGCTGCGCGCCGGGCTCCTTGGCCAGGAACTCGACAGTGATCGAGCCGGGGTCGGCGAAGTCGATGACGAGCTCGTTCCGCCCGTCCCGGGCGCCGGCCGGGAACATCCGCAGCGGCGGTTCGTGGAAGCCCAGCGTCACCAGCTGCCGGCTCGCGCCGAGCTTCTTGCCGGAGCGCAGGAAGAACGGGACGCCGGACCACCGCCAGTTGTCGATCTCGACCCGCACCGCCGCCATGGTCTCGGTTTGGGAGTCCGCGGCGACACCGTCCTCGTCGCGGTAGCCGGTGTACTGGCCACGCACGACGTGCTGCACGTCGATGGGCCGGAGCGCGTCGAAGACCTTGGCCGTCTCCTCGCGCAGGTGCCGGGCGTCCAGCGCGGTGGGCGGCTCCATGGCCAGGAATCCCAGTACCTGCAGCAGATGCGTGACGATCATGTCCCGGTAGGCACCGGTGTGCTCGTAGAAGCCGGCGCGGCCCTCGATCGAGAGCGTCTCCGGCACGTCGATCTGCACGTAGCTGATGTGGTTGCGGTTCCAGACCGGCTCGAACAGGCCGTTCGCGAACCGGAAGGCCAGGATGTTGTCGACGGACTCCTTGCCGAGGAAGTGGTCGATCCGGAACACCTGGGACTCGTCGAAGACCGCGTGGACCGTGTCGTTCAGCGCGCGAGCGGATTCCAGGTCGGTGCCGAACGGCTTCTCGATGATGACCCGCGACCCGGGCGCGAGGCCCGCGGCGCCGAGCATGGTGACCGTCGGTTCGAAGGCGGCTGGTGGGACGGCCAGGTGGAACAGTCGTCCCGGTGCGCCACCGATCTCCTTCTCCGCCCGTTCGATCGCGGCGACCAACGCGGTGGTGTCGTCGGGGCTCGCGCCGGCGAAGGAAAGCGTCTGCTGGAACGTCTCCCAGGTCTCGCCGTTCGGCTTGCTGGTCCCGAACCGCTCGACTGCTTCGCGGGCGAGGTCGCGGAACTGCTCGTCGCTCAGGGTCCGCCGGGACGAGCCGATGATCCGGTACCGGTCGGGCAGCAGGCCGACCGCGGCGAGGTGGAACAGCCCGGGCAGCAGCTTGCGCGCGGCCAGGTCGCCCGTCGCCCCGAACAGGACGACGACGTGGTTCTCCGGTCGGGCTGATCCCGACACTCGCGACGATGTCACTGTGGCCTCTTCCGCGACGACGGACACGTGCTTCAGTTCCCGCTGCCCTGCGCGGCGGCGGCCACGGGCTGCCACGCACGCCAGGAGGCCAGCCGGGACTCGTAGTCCGCGGTCGCGATGCCCAGTGGCGCCTCGCCGAGGAACAGGCGCAGCGGCGGGTGGGGGGAGTCGACGAGCCGCAGCACGGCGTCGCGGGTCGCGGCCGGGTCACCGGGTGTGAAGCGCCGGGCGCGGGCCTGCACCGCCTGCTCGTGGACCGGTTCGTAGGCGGGCAGCACGGTGGCGTGCCGGGCGGACGGCCCGGCCCAGTCCGTCGAATAGCCGCTCGGCTCGATCAGCGTGACCTTGATGCCGAACCCGGCCACCTCCTGGGCCAGGCTCTGGCTCAGCCCTTCCAGCGCCCACTTCGACGCGTGGTAGGCGCCGGTGTTCACGAACGCCGAGATCCCGCCGATCGAGGACACCTGCAGGAGGTGCCCGCTGCCCTGCTCGCGCAGGAAGGGCAGGGCGGCCTGGGTGACCCACAAGGCGCCGAGCAGGTTCGTCTCCAACTGCGCCCGGATCTCGGCTTCGCTGATCTCCTCGACCATGCCGAACTGCCCGTAGCCGGCGTTGTTCACGACGACGTCGAGCCGCCCGAAGTGGTGGTGTGCCTGCCGTACGGCGGCGAAATCCGCGTCGCGGTCGGTGACGTCCAGCCGGATCGGCAGCATCGCCTCCCCGTAGGTGGCCACGAGATCGTCCAGGCTGGAGACATCGCGGGCCGTCGCCGCCACCGTGTCGCCGCGGTCCAGTGCCGCGATCGCCCACTCGCGGCCGAAGCCGCGCGACGTGCCGGTGATGAACCAGGTCTTCGCCGTCATCGCAGGTCCTTCCTCAGTCGGTTCCCGGGCTCTTGCCGAGTTTGTGGGTCACCACGATCATCGCCCCGAACAGGGCCACCGCCCAGACGGCGAGCACCGCGATCGGCTGGAGGTGCTGGCAGTTCGCGAAGTAGACCGCGTTGCGCAGCGACGTCACGGTGGCGCCGGAGGGCAGCCACTGCGAGACGAACGCGAACGGGGCGGGCAGCAGGGGTGGTGCGACCGCGCCGCCGGAGGAGCTGTTGCCCAGCACGACGAAGAACAACCACGTCGGCACGATCGCCCAGCGGCCGATCAGCACGACCATCAGCGAGCAGAACGACGCGACCGCCAGGATGTGCAGCGCGAGGATGCCCCAGCTCTCCAGAACCGGCAACGTGAGCCGGTGCAGCAGCAGGCCGTCGACGAGCGTGAAGACCAGCGACGCGCCCACCGCCAGGCCGGCCACGAACGCCGTCCACCGGCGCGGCGAGAACGGACCCGCGTTGGCGCCCACCTGGAAGACCGTGATGAACCCGACGATCGTCGCGACGAGCATGAGGTAGAAGATCTCCACGCCGTTCGGGTCGTGCGTCCCGAGCGGACGCGTGTCCACCACCCGCACTGCCGGATCGGCGACGGCGACCTGCTCCAGCACCCGCGCGACGGACGCTCCGGCCGCGCTCGCCACGTAGAGCGTCGGTGTCGGCGCGGTCAGGTCCAGTGCCGCGTAGACATTCTGCTCGTCGACCGCGTGCAGCGCGTCCGCGACCGAGGCATACGGGTGGAAGACCAGGCCGTCCTGGGCGACGCGCTGCACCGAGTCCACTGTGGACTCGTGCCCGGCCGGGTCGCCGACGAGCGCGGCTTCGATCCGGTGCGGCACCGGGTCGCCGAGCGCGAGCGAGTACGACGCGACGAACAGCGAGCCCATGACGACCGCCAGCGCGGCGATGACGACCGCGCGTCGCGTGGCGGACCGGCGGTGCTCTGTCGGAGCGCTCATCGAGCCTCGTCTTTCTTCGTCGATCCGTCTACACCAGATTTCCGGACCGGGCACCGTCCGGCATCGACGCCACCGGGCGAACCGGCTGCCCGCTAACCCGATTCGGGTGATTCCTGCTGGCCGGTATGCCGTCGGTCCAGGTAGCGGGCTCACCCCCGATTCACACCCACCCGTAATCTCCGATGGCAGGATTACCTCTGGCAGGCGCGACAAATGCAGGCGTTGTCGCTGGCCGTGCACATTCCCCTGGTCTGCTTCGGAATCGTCTTTCCCGCGGTCTCGGGTTCACGCTCGAGGGTTTCTCGTTCTTCCTCGAGGCGATCTTCATCGCGATCTACGTCCACGGCTGGGACCGCATCCCGCCACGGCGGCATTTCCTGGCCGGCATCCCGGTGGCGATCGCGGGTGTGGCGGGGTTTCGCCCTCGGCTACCACTGGGCCACCTGAAGGTCAGCGCCTGATGGGAAGGCTGACGGTGAGCGTGGTCCCCTCACCGGCGGGGCTGGCTATTCCGATCGTCCCGTCGAGGGCGTCGACGCGGTCGGTCAGCCCGATGAGCCCGGAGCCGCGGCTCGGGTCGGCGCCGCCTCGGCCGTTGTCGCGGATGGCGAGTTCGAGGATGTCGTCCTGGATCGCGACCGTCACCTGCGCCGTCGAGGCGTGCGCGTGTTTCACGATGTTGGTGAGCGCTTCGCTGACGACGTAGTACGCGGCCACCTCGACCGGTACGGGCAGCCGCCCCCGGGTGCGCAGCTCGAGGTCGACCGGGACGGGAGATCGTCGCGCGAGCGTCTTGAGGGCGGGCGTGAGGCCGCCCTTCGCCAGGGCCGCGGGGTGGATGCCACGGGAGATCTCCACCAGCTCGTCGAGCGCGTTCGCCAGGCCGTTCGCCGCGTCGGTGAGCTCGTCCTTGAGCCGGTCCGCTGGTGAGACGGCCGCCTCGATCGCTCGTATTTCCAGGATCGCCGTGACGAGCTGCTGCTGCACCCGTCGTGCAGATCCCGTTCGATCCGGCGGCGGGTGTCGTCCGCCGCGGTGACGATGCGGGCGCGGGAGGCGGCGAGCTCCGCCCGGCTCCGGCCGAGCTCGGCCGTCCGCTCGGCGACCTTCACCTCGAGCTGGTCCCTGGTGTCCCGGAGCGCCTCTTCGGCCCGTCGGCGTTCCTGGATGAGCCGGGCGTTCTCGAAGGCCGTCGCGGCGTGGTTCGCGGCCAGTGACAGCAGCAACTGCTCGAACGCGGTCGGGAAGCCGCGGCGTTCGCTGGCGGCGGCGACCAGCCCGCCCTCGCCGTCGACACCGATGCGGAGGACGACGCCCTTCGCCGAGTCGTCGCCGGCATCGACCACGATCGGCGCTGCCTGGAACCGGACGCTCGTGGCGGCGTGCCGGGCCAGCCAGTCCGGAAAGCCCGGCCACCCCGTTCCCCGCGTGACGTCGACCGCGCCGGCACCGTCAAGATCCCGCAGGCGCACGAACGCGAAGTCGACCTGCAACAGCTCGACCAGCGTGTCGGCCAGCCCCGCCGCGACGGCCGGCGGTTCCCGGCCGACCCACATGGCCGGAAGGGCCGAGAGCGCCACCAGATCCCTGAGCACCGCGTTCAGGGTCTCGGCCTCGGCGTCGACGGGCATTCAGCGCGCCGCCCGCGATCGCTGCTCCCGCAGCTCGGCGAGAAGCTGCTCGGGTTCCACGTAGAAGGGATTCTCCTGCAGCAATCCGCCGATGATCACCACGGGATGCGTCCGCAGGGCATACACGATCGTCCGTGCGCCGAACTTCGACAGGTCGTAGGCGCAGATCACCACGTCGTCGTACTTCGGGACGACGTAGTTGACCCGCGTCTCGAACTCGATCATGTCCTCGATGCCCGGCAGGTCCGCGAGCGCCCACTCCATCTGCGCGAGGAATCTCGTCGGGGCGTACCCCGAAGCGGGCCCGGACCGGAGCACGTCCTCGAATCCCTCGAACCAGACGTCCTGATCGAAATGGTCCGCGCTCAGCGGCCCGTCCTCCCAAGGGTGTACTTCGAGCTGCCCGGAGCCGATGGCGTCGGCCACGTCGACACCCGCGTCGGCAAGGCGGGCGAGGTGGTCCTCCCGCCGCTCGGGGTCGACGAGGTGAAAAGCCCGCTGCCCTTGGGAGAAGCCGTCGGTGATGAACGACCGGAGCACGCTGTAATGCTCGTCCATGCTGGTGAACAACGCACAGATGTGACGGTTCTGCCCCAAGGTTTCCGGCGGAATCCGCAGTGAGGTCTCGTTGCCTGTCATGGCCCCCGCCTTCGTCTGGAAATAGACGAATTGCAAAGAGGGAGTCTACGCCGGACCGCAACCGTGAGCCTCGTCCTGATGGGGTGATCCGCGTGGTCACCTGCTAGCGGTAGAGCTCGGTCACGGTGGCGATGTCGGCCTGGGCCGGGCCCGAGGCAGCCGCCTTCTCGTAGCGGCTTCGCACCACCGCGGCCGACGGGAGCTCCACCTCCGCCGCGTGCGCGACACCGATGGCCAGGCCGGCATCCTTGGCGCCGAGCCCGGTGGACCACCAGCCCTCCTGCGAGCCGGTCAGCACACCCTCGAAACGGTTCTTCAACCCCGGCGCGACCATGGGACTGGCGCTCAGCAGCTCACGGAGCTGGTCGTCACTGAGGCCGCCGGCCCGGCCGACCGCGAACGACTCGGCCAGGGCGACCACCTCCGACAGCAGCAACAGGTTGGTCGCCAGCTTCGCGGTGATGGCCATCGGCGCGGTGTCGTAGCGGCGCACGGTGCTCGCCAGCGGCGCCAGCACCGGCTCGAGGCGGTCGACGAGGTCGCCGTCACCACCCGCGAGATACGTGGCCTGGCCGGCCCGCACCACGACCGGGCTCCCCAGCACCGGCACGGCGAGGAAACGAGGCGAGAACTCGGCGGCCAGCTCGCCGCTCAGCGTGGGCGACACCGTCGAGCAGTCCACGTAAACGGTCCCGTCGGCGATCGAGGACCGCAGCTCCCCGAAGGCAACAGCCCGGACGGCCGCGTCGTTGGCCAGCATCGTGATCGCGACCTCGGCTCCCTCGACGGCCTCGGCGACACTGTCCGCTTCCCGGCCGCCCGCCGACACGATCTCGGCCGCCCTGCCCCGGGACCGGTTCCACACCGTCACCCGGTGGCCGCCCTCGAGCAGCCGCCCCGCGATCGCGCGACCCATCCGTCCCATCCCCAACACCGCGACGTCCATTGCAGCCTCCTCAGGCATCTCTCCTCAAGGCTGGCCCGCGAACGCCGGGTCGTCGTCGCGGCCAGCACCCATCCCGGTATGCCTGCTGGCTGCGATGCCCGACCGCGCCGATGGCGAGAACCTGGGGAAGACGGCTTTGCCAACGGCGAGGAGTGCGTCGACGCCCTCGAGCCGGTTCCTGACGAGCTGGTCAACCTCGATCAGCACCGCCAGGTCATCGCTGCCCGTGTGCGGAAAAGGCGGATCTGCAGGCCGAGCCGCCGGGCGGGGCGACAGCCCCCAGTTCGTCCCGGTCCTGGCCGGGATTCGGGTGCCCCGGCTGGGCGGTGGCCGGCCGCGGACACGTCCGGATCGGGTGCCGGCGGACAAGGATGCGGCTCATCCGGCTGCCTCCGGTGTCATGGCGTGGGCGGCGGCTTGGGTCGAGCCGAGGAAGTCCCGGGTCGCGATGTGTGCGACGTAGCCGTCGGGCCGGATGAGCAGCAGGGTGTCGCCTTCGAGTCCGTAGACGCGGCGGAAGTCGCGCTCAGGATCGGTGAGCACGTGGTCGGCCTTGGCATCGGCGTCGACGACGACACGCCGCAGCGGCGCTCCCGCGGCCGGCCAGCGGAGTTCCTCGCTCGCCACGGCGGCATCCGGTCCGGTTGCGACCGCGGTGAAGTGCGGTCCCCGGTAAGTGTCGAACAGGCGCGCCTTCGTCCCGTCCGTGCCGAGCAGTTCGGTGTCCGGCGCGCGGTCGCCGACGTGGAGGGTCGTCGTGCTGTCGGTTCCGCTCGGTGCGAGCGGACCACCGTAATAAGTCAGCGACAGCTGCTGCTCGTCCTTGCCGCGGCGCATGCTCGCCGGGTCGAGCTTCGCGATGCCTTCGTACTTCTGCGTGGACAGGCCGAGCACGCCCGCGGCGATGGGCAGGCGTTCGGCTTCGTAGCTGTCCAGCAGCCGTGCGTCGGCCCCGGCGAGGACCTGGCCGAGCTTCCAGCCGAGGTTGTAGGCGTCCTGGATGCCGGTGTTGAGGCCTTGCGCGCCCGCCGGGGTGTGCACGTGCGCGGCGTCGCCGGCGAGGAACACCCGCCCGCGGCCGTAGGCCTCCACCATCCGGATGTTGGGCCGGAACACCGACCGCCACTGGATGTCGCGCAGCTCGATGTGCCGGTTGCGGGTGTGCGCCCGGATCCGCTGGGTGATCGCTTCCTCGCCCTCGGGCGGCTCTTCGTCCGGAGACAGGCGGATCATCCACTGGAACAGGTCGGTGTGCGGCAGCGGGCAGGCGCCGACGAACCGGCCCTTCACCCCCGGCCAGATGTGCCAGCGGTCACGGGACAGGCCCGTGGTGACGGCGTCGACGATGAGCACCCGGTCCTGTTCGTCGGTCTCGCCGAGGAAGCCCAGGTCGAGGTGCTTGCGCACGGCGCTCGAACCGCCGTCGGCGCCCACGAGGTAACGAGCGGTGATCTCTTCGGCGCCGTCGTCCGTGGCTACGGTGGCGGTGACCGACGTGCTGTCCTGCTCGAACTCGACGAGTTCCCGGCCGTACTCGACCCGGACGCCCAGCTGTTCGAGCCGGTCGTGCAAAACGCGGTCGGTGCGGAACTGCGGCATCAGCCGGGTGTTCGGGTAGGGGACGTCGGTGGTGCGCTCGCGGTTGCGGAACATGCGCCACGGGGCGACCACCGGTCCCAGGTGGATGCCCAGGCGGGGGTAGTCGCTGCTGGCGGCGAGGACGTCGTCGAGCGCGCCGAGGTCGCCGAACACCTCCAGGGTCCGCGGCTGGATGCCCTTGGCGCGTGAGCCTTCGAACGAGTGCGGGGCCTGGTCGATGATCCGGACGTCCAGACCGCGACGGACGAGGTCGATCGCCAGCGTGGTGCCGGTCGGGCCGGCACCGGCGATCAGGACGTCGATGGTCCTTGGAGGGTTCTTCATGGTTCGAGCCGATCTGGGTGGGAAACGGCGAAGGACGCGATTGTGTCGCCGACGTCCTCCGGTCGTTCGAAGGGGGCCATGTGGCCGCACTGGGCGATGACGTCGGTCCGCCGCGGGCGCAGCAGCTCGCTGACGGTGTCGAGGTGGGTGATCGGGGTGACCCGGTCGTCGTCGCCCCACACCAGCAGGACCGGAATGCCGAGCGTGCCCGTCCGCCGGAACAGCTCCTGCCGCCGGTACAGCGGAAAGTCCTGCAGCGTCTGGAAGAACGAGTAGAGGGAGCCCTCGTACCGGTAGGCGTCCCGCACCATCGCGACCAGTTCGGCGGAGCGGGCCGGGTCGCGCACGTTGTGCCCGAGGTGCCCGTCCAGCAGCCCGCGGCCGAAGCGCCGGGCGACGAATCCGGCCACCAGGTCGTTGCGCAGCAACCGTTGCGGCAGGGGACGCTCGCCCAGGCCGGCCGGGCCCACGATGGTGAGGGTGGCCACGCTGTCGGGGTACCGGTTGGCGTAGGCCATCGCGACCAGGGCGCCCATCGAGGTCCCGACCACGTGCCGCCGTGGCCCGAGGTCCAGCGCCGAGGTCAGCTCGGCCAGCTGCTGGACGAACAAGGCTTCGTCGTAGGTGCCCCGGACGCGGTCGGAGCAGCCGCGGCCGTAGGCGCTGTAGGCCAGGGTGCGCAGGCCGCGGGCGTGCAGCCGCGCGGCGAGGTCGTCCCAGTAGAACAGCGGGATCGTGATGCCGCCGACCAGTACGACGAGGTCACCGTCGCCCGGACCGCCCAGCTCGTAGTGCGTCATCCCGTCGGACAGATCGACGAAGCTGCCCCGCAGGGTGCGCCGCGTTGCCGCGTCGAGCCGGCGGTCCTCATCGGCCGCGACGAAGTACTTCACCGCCGCTCCTCGCGCCGCGACGTTCCGGTGATCGAGGGCAGGAACTCCGCGATCGCCGCGGCCACCCAGTCCGGGTCCTCTTCCGGGAGCAGGTGCCCGCCGTCAGGGTGCACGCGCTCCTGCGCGGCCCGGATGTCGCGAGCGAAGTGCTGCCCGTCGACGTCGGCGCTGCGCAGGACCAGCGTCGGGACCGCGATCTGCTTGATGTCGGCGCTGCGGTCCGGCTGGTCGGTGTTGGCGAAGTCGACGAACGCCGCCCTGTTGCCCGGCCGGCTGGTCAGCGCGTGCACCCGGTCGACCATGGCGTCGTCCACGATCGTCGAGTTCGGGCCGACCGCGTCCCGCAGCCCGCGTTCGGTCGCGCGGCGCGGGAGCCACCGCCGCAGCAGCGGGCGGAGTAACCGGTTGCGAGCCAGTTTCAGCCCGGCGGGCAGGGACTTCCCCGGGTAGCCGGTGGCGTTGATCAGGATCAGCCCGTCGACCCGCTCCGGCGCGTCCAGAGCCAGGTTCCACGCGATGTTGCCGCCCAGCGAATTTCCGGCCACCGCGAAGTGCGGCACCTGCAACGCGGTCAGGAAGCGGGCGATCGTCGTCGCGTACGTCCGGACGCGGTAGTCGCGGTCGGGCCGCGGACCCGTCCGCCCGAAGCCGGGCAGGTCCGGCCGGATCACGTCGTAGGACGCCGACAACAGCGCCGCCACCCGCTCGAAGCCCTCCAACGACGACCCGCTGCCGTGCAGCAGCACCAGCGTCGGCCCCTGACCTGCGCGTTTGTAGTGCACGCGCAGGTCGTCCACTGAGCCGGACCGGACGCCGTGGGTGAAAGCAGAGTCGCTCGCCATAATGGCAACAGTGTTGCCGTTATTGCTGGGCGTGTCAACCGGACGTCATACTGACGGGTGTGACCAGTTCGCCCCGCCCTCCCGCCGACGCCGCCACGTCCTCCCGGCGCTCCCGCGGCCGTCCTGCTGTCCCGCTGGAGCGGATCACTGCCACGGCACTCCAGATCGTCGACGAGGAAGGCGCCGAGGCGCTGTCGATGCGAACACTCGCCCAGCGGCTCGAATCCAGTACGGCGACGCTGTACCGTCACTTCGCCAACCGGGCCGAGCTGGCCACTCACGTGGCTGATCGGGTATTCGGCGAGGTCGATCTCGACCTGGAGGCACTCGCCTCGATGGGGTGGGAAAAGGCGTGCCGCACCGTCGCGCACTCGATGTTCGACGTACTCGGCCGGCACCACAAGGTAGCGGCCCTGCTGGTCAGCCATGCGCCGATCGGCCCGCACGCGCTGAGGCTGCGTGAGCGCTGCCTGGCCGTCCTGCTCGACAGTGGCTTTCCGCCGCATACGGCGGCACGCGCCTATGCCGCATTGGCGCGGTTCGTCCTGGGCTTCGCGATCCAGCTCACCGGCACGACGGACGCCTCGGAAGAGCAGCGGCTGGCCGCCGTCTTCCGCGACCTTTCCGCGACGGACTTCCCCGCCACCCACGCCGTCGCCGAATCGTTGCCGGTGCCGCTCGAGGAAGAATTCGCGTTCGGATTGGATCTTCTTGTCGACGGCCTGCGTCAAGCGCGTCATCACGGCCGAAGTTCCTGACGTCGCAGTGACAGCATGGCGGGCGGTGCGCCGGACTCGCCCCCTACGCGAGCCCGGCGACCGTATCCCCTGGTGGCCCCCAGCCGTCGGTGAGGACGCCGGTCCCCGCATGCAGTCCCGGCAACCGCACACGCCGGTGAAACCCGTACCCGGGCGGTCCGTGACGAGGTTGCAGATCATGAACACCCGACCGGGGGATGTCCGGCAACCTCGCGAGACGCTGGCCCGCGCCACTCTTTGCCGACTTTCTGCACGTGGAGCGGGGTATCGCGCTGGTGACAGGTTCCGGCGGTTCGGTCGCGGCAGTCGAGCTTCTGGCTGGGCTATCCGGGTTACGGTGGCCACGCACGGAGACCCGCGGCCGGTCGATCTGGGGCGGGCGCGGGTGTGCGCGATGCGCGGTCGCCCATTCGTCGGCGAGAGTGGGGAGGATCATTGCCGCGAGTCGACTGTCGTGGGGCTGCGCACGACCAAGGGGTGAGTGGTGGATCGGGAGACGGGGTTCGCGGTTGCCGAGTTCGATCGGGCGCTGGACACCTGGTGCTCGTGGACAGGACGGCACGAGGCGATGGCGCACGTGCGGTTTGTGGCCCGCGTGCTGCGCGAGCGGGGGGCGTGGCCGGAGTTGGTGCGCGGGTGGGCGGAATCCGACGAACGCGGAGACGCCGACGGCGCCTGGCGGATGGGCTGGGTGCTGCTCGACCAGGGCGACCGGGCCGGATCGGAGCGCGCGTTCGGGCGGGCGGCCCAGCGGGGCAATCTTTCCGCTCTGTTCAAAGTGTGCGGTGAGCGCGCCAGGGCCGGTCTGGACGCCACCGCACTGCAGACGGAGTACGAGCGGGCCTCGCGGCGCCGGCAGGAGGCCGATCAACTGGCCGACCAGCGCGGTGACGCCGATGCTGCCTACCGAATCGGGTTCGACTTGGTCGCACGATCGAGCGTGCTTGAGACGGAGTTGTCGGCCATCCCCGACATCAGCTCCCGGCGCAAGTACAAGAGATGGCAGGCAGTCGCCCGCGAGAAGCGCGACCAGGCCCGGGAACTGCGGCGGTCGGGCGAAGCGGCGCTGCGGCGTGCGGCCGAGCGCGGCAGCGCCGACGCCGCCGCCAAACTGGGCGCGCTCGAGCACGAGGGATACCCGTCGAACGACTCGGATCAGCAGCAGAACGAGCGGGCCCTGCCGTGGTATCGGCTGGCCGACGAACTCGGTCACCCCGCCGGCTCGTGGTGGCTCGGCCACATCCTCGCGGCCCGTGGCGACCATGACGAAGCCCAAGCCGCGTATCGGCGCGCCGAAATCCGCGGCCACCCGCTCGCGGCCTCAAGCCTGGCGTCGCTGCTGAGCCGGCGCACGCCTCTTGACCGGCAAGCCCTCGAAGCCGCCTACCGCCGGGTCACCGAGATCGACTACGACCCGAACGGCTGGGTCAAGCTGGCCGGGCTGCTCCAGCAACGAGACGATCTCGACGGCGCCGAAGCGGCCTACCAGCGGGCCGTCGAACGAGGTGCCCGTGAGGCGGCCTTCGCTCTTCGACGCCTGCGCGAGCAGCGCGCCACGAAGCCGTCCTTCACGTAGTCGCCGGGCGCGAACCAGCGCTCCGGCCGCTTCCGTTCGGCGATCTCCAGGGGCAGCAATCTCCAGCCGCCGCGACGCCGGCCCGCTGCACCGGCTCCACCACGACAGCCGACACCGCCGTCCCGCTCACGCGAGGGCAACAAACACCCTGTCCGGGTGCAGAACTGGACGGCTACCGCGCCGGCATGCGCGTCGCCCGGTGACAACCAGCTTCCCGGCAACTGATGCGCGCCGGTCCCGTCACACCGGGTCGAACAGCACCGGGACTTCACGGGGACTGCGGAGCTTGGGCCCCAGAACCCACGCGAGATCCTCGGCGGGCTCGGCCAGGCGAAGGTTCGGCAGCCGCCTGAAGAGCAGTTCCAGCGCCACTTCTCCTTCCAGGCGGGCCAACGGCGCACCCACGCACAGGTGGATGCCGTGGCCGAAGGCCAGGTGGGAACGCCACTCGTCGACCACGAACCGTTCGGCGGCGGCGAAGCGGGCCGGGTCGCGGTTGGCCGCGGCCAGCGAGATCACCACCGCGTCGCCCTTCCTGATCGGCGTCTCGCCGATGGTCATGTCCTCGGTGGCCCAGCGGTTCACCGACGTCTGGACGGGCGAGTCGTAGCGCAGCGACTCCTCGACCGCGATCTTCCACGGCAGCGAGCCGTCCAGCAGCTTGGCGAGTTCCGTCGGGTGCTGGAGCAGGCGCAGTCCCGCCGCCGCGATCAGCGGTCCCGTGCTGACCATGCCGGCGCCGAGGAGGACGTACAGCATGCCCTCCAGTTCCTCGGCACTGTGCACGACGCCGCGTTCGAGGCCCTCGATCATGATCGTCGTGACGTCGTCACCGCGGTGGGACCGCTTGTACGCGATCAGGTCGCGGACGTAGGCCATCAGCTCGTCGGTGGCCGGGCCGCCGCCGTACGGCGCCTCGGTGTAGCCCGCCACCAGGAATCGGTCGATGCAGCGGCTGACCTCCATCCGCTGGTCCTCCGGGATCCCGTAGTAGTCGTGGATCACCGCCCACGGGATCGGCCAGCTGTAGTCCGCCACCAGATCGGCCCGGCCGGTGCCGGCGAACTCGTCGATCAGCGCGTGGCACGTCTCGAGCACCCTGGGCCGCAGGCGTTCCGTCGCCCCCGGGCTGAGGATCGGGCTCACCAGGTGCCGCAGCCGGGTGTGGTCCGGCGGGTCCTTGCCGAGCAGGTCGCCGTGGTCCTCCGGGCTCTCGTCCGGCTTCCCGGCGTGGCGCCGGTCGTGGCTCAGCCTGCGGTCCGCCAGGCACGCGCGGGCCTCGGCGTGCGTGGTGACCAGCCACGCGGTGCCTTCGCCGTCCGGGCCGGGCACGCTGGCCACGGGCATGTCCTCGCGCAGCCAGGCCAGGTTCTCGTACGGATCCGGATCACCCTGTCCTTGCCGCGAGACGAAGTCCGGCAGCCGGACGTGCGCCATGGCGAATCCTCCCCAGTGGTATTTGCCGGCGGGTCATTCCGGCCCGGAATGGTGCGGTAACGCCAATTGAGCGGGCTCTCGCCGGCCACCAAATGACCGGTACCGGATCATGACCCTTTCCGAGACTTACCAGCATCCCGGCGTCCGTGCAAGGAGGTTGATTCGATTGGCGGAGGGGGGCCTGTCGGTCTTTCACGAACGCGGCCGGTGGTTGGTTGACAGGACGCTGGTGCTGGTTCATCCTGGGACGGAGCGAACTTGGGGATGGATGGCCGTCTGCGTTGTCGCGCAGCGGAAACAGGGGTCGATGGGGGCAGGGCAACAGCGGGCAGTCGATCTTCCGATCGTGGTCGCCCGGTCACCGGAATGGATTAACCGAACGGCGCGTGCCGGTCGTCCGGAAGCGCTGTCCGCGATTGATCCGCCACGTGATTCGTCCGCTTCGGCGCTGTTTCGCATACCTGCGAAAAACGGGATGGACCGGTGCACACGCGCCGGTGATCGGACATTCCGGTGTCCATTCCGGCGGGAATGGTGGCCGAGGACAGAAGGGGACTGGGGATGACCTCCGGCAAGACCGTGCTGGACCGGTTCGCCGAGCAGGTGGCCACGCGCCCGTCGGGGCCCGCGCTGGCGTGCGGCAGCGGCCGGCTGACCTACGCCGAGCTCGACGCGCGCGCCACCCGGATGGCCGCGGCGCTGCAGGACCGGGCGATCGGTACGGAGTCCCGGGTCGGCCTGTGCCTCGGCCGGACGATCGACCTCCCGGTGGCCATGCTGGCGATCCTCAAGGCGGGCGCGGCGTTCGTCGCGCTCGACCCCGCGCACCCGGCCGAGCGGCTGCGGGGGCTGGTCGAGGACTCCGGTGCGGCCTGCGTGATCGCCGAGCCCGGCAGCACCTGGACGGCCGAGGTCGACCACGTGACGGTCCAGGACCTGGCCCGCGCGGGCAGCGCCGGGCCGCTGCCCCGCGTCGGCCCCGGAAACGCGATGTACGTGGTCTTCACCTCCGGCTCCACCGGACGCCCGAAGCCCGTGGTGATGGAACACGGCCCCACCGCGAGGCTGATGAGCTGGGCCGCGCGGCGCTACGACCTCACCGGCGCGGTGCCCCAGTACTTCCCGGTGACCTCGGACGTGTGCGCGTACGAGATCTTCTCCGCCTGGTGGGCGGGCGGCTGCGTGGTCGTCGTCGAGGAGGACGACCGCTACGACGTCGCCCGGCTGGCCGAGCTGATCCGGCGGCACGGCGTCGCCACCGCGCTGCTGCCCGGCGCCGTGCTCGCCGACCTGGCCCGGTACGCCGGTGGCGACCCCTCCGCCGTCGCGACGCTGCGGCAGCTGGTGACCACCGGCGACCGGCTCACCATCGGCGACGACCTGCGCCGGATGTGCCGGGACCTGCCCGGCCTCACCCTGGACAACCAGTGGGGATCCACCGAGGTCAACGTGGTCACCGCGGGCCTGCTGAGCGGACCGGCGGACGACTGGCCCGCCACGCCGTCCATCGGGTCGCCGGTGTCCGGCGGCCGCATCCACGTGCTGGACGAGCACCTCGAACGGGTCCCGGTCAACGTCCCCGGCGACCTGTACGTCGGCGGCACCCAGGCGGCCCGCGGCTACCTCGGCCGCGCCGATCTCACCGCCGCCGCGTTCCTGCCGGACCCGTACACGGCCACGCCGGGCGGCCGGATGTACCGCACCGGCGACCGGGGCCGCTGGCGGCCGGACGGCACGCTGGAGTTCCTGGGCCGCAGCGACTTCCAGGTCAAGGTGCACGGCTACCGGGTGGAACCGGGCGAGATCGAGGGCGTGCTGCGCGCCCACCCGTCGGTCGCCCGCGCCGCGGTCGTGGCGCAGCGGACCGGCACCGGCGTCCGGCTCGTCGCGTACGCCACCCCGCGGGAGTCCGAAGTGGACACCTCGGCGCTGCGGGACCACCTGCGCGGGCACCTGCCGCAGCACCTGGTCCCGGCGGTCGTGGTGGCGTTGCCGGAGATGCCGCTGACCGCCACCGGCAAGGTCGACCGCGGCAGGCTGCCCGCCGTCGACGCGGAGCCCGCGCCGGTGCGAACCGAACCCCGCGACGACGTCGAGCGGAAGATCATCGAGGTCTGGCAGGCCGTGCTGAAGCGCGACGCCATCGGGCCGGAGGACGACTTCTTCTCGCTGGGCGGGCATTCGCTGCTGTGCGTGCAGGTCGTCGCCCGGATCGGCCGCGCCTTCGACGTGGAGCTGCCGCTGCGGGCCATGTTCACCCACCGCACACCCGCCGAGTTCGCCGAGGTGGTGGCCGGTGCCAGGGCAGGCGGGCAGCCGAAGCTGACCCGGCAGTCGCCGGGCAGCCCGCGGCTGCTGTCCTTCGCGCAGCAGCGGTTGTGGTTCCTCGACCAGCTCCAGCCGGGCATGACCGCCTACAACCTGCCCCGGACGCACCGCCTCCGGGGTGCACTGGACACCGGAGCGCTGCGACGGGCGTTCGACACGATCATCACCCGGCACTCGGCGCTGCGGTCGCACTTCGAAGAGGTCGACGGCGAGCCGCTCGTCGTGCTCGACCGCCCCGGCCGGATCACCTTGGACAGCGTCGACCTCTCGGCGGAGCCCGACCCCGAAGGCGCCGCGCTCGACCTGCTGCGCGATCGCGCGGAGACCCCGTTCGACCTGTCGTCGGGGCCGCTGGTCCGGGCCGTGCTCGTCCGGCTCGCGCCCGAGGACCACATCCTGCAGACCGTCATCCACCACGCCGTGTACGACGGCCTGTCCCAGCAGATCCTCACCGACGAGCTGTCCCGGGCGTACCGGGCCGAACTGGCCGGCGCACCGGCCGGCCTGCCCGAACCGGCGGTGGAGTACACCGACTACGCCGCTTGGCAGCGCGCCCTGCTCGCCGGCGACACGAGCGCCGAACAGGCACGCTACTGGCGCGGCAAGCTCGGGGGCGCGCCCGCGGTCCTGGAGCTGCCCGCCGACCGGCCGCGCCCGCCGGTGCCGACGTACCTGGGCGCCGCGGTGCCGTTCTCCGTTCCCGCCGACGTCGTGGGGCGGCTCCGCGAGATCGCCAACGACGGGCAGGCCACCACGTTCATGCTCACGCTGGCCGCGTTCCAGGTGCTGCTGGCGCGGTACGCCGGGACCGACGACCTGATCGTCGGCTGCCCGGTCTCCGGGCGCAGCGAACCCGAGCTGGAGCCGCTGATCGGGTTCTTCGTCAACTCGATCGCCCTGCGCGCCAAGGTGTCCGGCGAAGAGCGGTTCACCGACCTGCTGGCCCAGGTGCGGGAGACCACGCTCGACGCGTTCGCCCACCAGGACCTGCCGTTCGAGCAACTCGTGCAGGTACTGGCACCACCACGCGACCTGAGCCGCAACCCGGTGATCCAGGTGTGGTTCCAGCTGTTCGAGGCCGAGTCGCTGGACCGGTTCGACCTGTCCGGGCTGTCGGTGTCGGAGTTCCTCGACCTGGACACGGCCACCACCACCCGGTTCGACCTCGAGCTGCAGCTGCAGGTGGCCGCCGGGGGCGGCCTGAACGGGCAGGTCGTGTACGCCACCGGCCTGTTCGACGAGCCGACCGTCCGCCGGTTCGCCGAGCACTACACCACCCTGCTCGCCGCCATCGCCGCCGATCCGCGGACCCGCGTGGACCGGCTGGCCGTCACCACCGCCGACGAGCGCGAACGCGTGCTGGGTGAATGGAGCGACCGCGCGGGCGGCGCGCTCGTCCTGGACGACCGGCTCGAGCCGGCCCCGGTCAACGTCCCCGGCGATCTCTACACCGCGACCGAAACGGACGTGGACGCCGTCGAAGTCCGCGGAAAACGCTTCCACCGCACCGGCGAGCTGGCCCGCTGGCGGGCCGACGGGTCGCTGGAGCGGCTCGGGAGCCCCGGCCGGGTGCTCCGGGTCCGCGGCTACCGGCTGGAGCTGACCGAGGTCGAGGCCGCGTTGCGGGAACACCCCGCGATCGCCGAGGCGGCCGTCACCGCGCACGACACCGAGGTGGGCGTCCGCCTCGCCGCGTACCTGGTGCCCGCGGCGGGGGAGACCGTGCCGGAACCCGCGCCGCTGCGCGACTGGCTGCGCCAGGGGCTGCTCGACCAGTTCGTCCCGCAGGGGCTCACCGTGCTCGACGAGCTGCCGGTCACCGCGGCCGGCGAGGTCGACGTGGCCGCGCTGCCGGAGCCGGACCTGGACGTGGCGCGCGTGGCGCCCCGGGACGACACCGACCGGGAGATCCTCGCGCTGTGGTGTGAGCTGCTCGGTCACGCCGACATCGGCATCCACGACAACTTCTTCGACGTCGGCGGCCACTCGCTGCTGGTGCCGCAGGTGGTGCACCGGGTGAACAAGACGTTCGGCACCGCACTGCCGATGCGTTCGCTGTTCGACGCCCAGACGGTGATGACCCTGGCCGACCGGGTGCGGCTCGCCACGGCGGGCCGGCCCGCCGACCACGCATGACCCGCAGCCACCGGACCCGGGGGGAGCACATGGACGACACCAGTGACATCGTGGCGGTCGGCTTCGGGCCCGCCAACCTGGCACTGGCCATCGCGGTGGAGGAGCACAACGCCGCCGCGGCGCCGGAACACCGGCTGCGCGCGAGGTTCCTGGAGCGCCAGCCCCGCTTCGGCTGGCACCGCGGGATGTTGCTGGCCGACGCCACCATGCAGATCAGCTTCCTCAAGGATCTGGTCACCTTGCGCAACCCGGGCAGCCGGTTCACCTTCCTGACCTACCTGCACGAGCGGTCGCGGCTGGTCGACTTCATCAACCACAAGACGTTGTTCCCCACCCGCCTGGAGTTCCACGACTACCTCGACTGGGCCGCGGCCGAGTTCGCGGACCGCGTCGAGTACGGCGCGACCGTGACCGACATCCGGCCGGTCGTCGCCGGGGAGCAGGTCGTGGCGCTCGACGTCGTCGCGGAGGGACCGGCGGGCCGGGTCGTGCGGCGAGCGCGCAACGTCGTCATCGGCACCGGCATCGAACCGGTGCTGCCGCACGGCATCACCCGGTCGCCGCGGGTGTGGCACAGCAGCGAGCTGCTCGACCGGCTGTCCGGGCCGGAAGGCCGGGCCGCCACGGCGTTCGCGGTGATCGGTGCCGGGCAGAGCAGCGCCGAAGTGGCCGCCTACCTGCACCAGCAGGTGCCGGACTCGCAGGTGCACGCCATCTTCTCCCGGTACGGCTACAGCCCCGCCGACGACTCCCCGTTCGCCAACCGCGTGTTCGATCCGGCCGCGGTGGACGAGTTCTTCGCGGCGCCGGAGTCGGTGAAGGAGAAGTTCCTGCACTACCACGGCAACACCAACTACTCGGTGGTGGACGTCGAGCTGATCGAGGACCTTTACCGCCGGGTGTACCGGGAGCGCGTCGCCGGCCACCGCCGGCTGCACATCCACCACCTTTCGCAGGTGACCCGGGTGGACGAGCGCGGCGACGGCGTGGTGCTGCGCGTGCAGGCGATGGCCGGGGAAACCGGGCACGACCTGGCGGTCGACGTCGTCGTGTGCGCCACCGGCTACCGGCCGATGGAGCCGGACGTGGTGCTCGGCGGGGTGGCGGACCTGTGCAAGCGCACCGGGTCCGGGCTGTTCCGGATCGAGCGGGACTACCGGATCACCACCGGCGACAACGTCCACTGTGGAATCTACCTGCAGGGCGGCACCGAGCACTCGCACGGCCTTTCGTCGTCGCTGCTGTCGACGTCGGCGGTGCGGGCCGGGGAGATCGTCGACTCGGTCGCGGCCGGGCGGAAGGAGCGGGCCGGTGTTCGTTCCTGAGATCTATCGGTCACCGGACCCGGCGTGGCTGACCGAGCTCGTGCGGGCGTACCCGCTGGCGACCCTGGTCACCACCGGCCCGGACGGCCCGCTGGCCACCCACCTGCCCATCGTGTTCGCCGCGGACGTCGACGGCACCGAACCACCGGAGACCCTCGACGGCGCCACGCTGTACGGCCACCTCAACCGGGCGAACCCGCACTGGGCCGCACTGGACGGCGGCACGAACGCGCTGCTGATCTTCCACGGTCCCGACGGCTACGTGTCCCCGTCCGTCTACCGGACTACCCCGGCCGCCCCGACCTGGGACTTCACCGCCGTGCACGTCCACGGCGCGCTACGCCCGGTGGCTCGGCCCGCGCCCACCATGCGGATCGTGCGGGCGACCGCCCGGGTGTTCGAGGACCGCTTCGGCGCCGGCTGGGACCAGACGGCTTCGCTGGGCTACTTCGGCACCCTGCTGCCCGGGGTGGGCGCGTTCGAGCTGACGGTCACCGCCGCGGAGGGCATGTTCAAGCTCAGCCAGGAACAGGAGCCGGAGGTCCGCGGGCGCGTCGCCGCGGCGTTCGCGAACAGCGACCACGGCCTGCACCGCAGGCTGGCCGCCCTGATCGACCGGGCCGCGCGGGCACGGATCGGGGTGGGCGGGGCATGACCGGGCTCGGCACGCGGTTCGCCGCCCAGGTCGCGGCCACCCCGGACGCGGTGGCCGTCGTCGACGGCGCCACCCGGATCACCTACCGCGACCTGGACGCGCGCGCCGATCGGCTCGCCCGCCACCTCGCCGGCCTGGGGGTCGGCCCGGAGGTCGTGGTCGGCGTGTGCCTGCCACGGGGCATCGGCGCGGTGACCGCGTTGCTCGCGATCCTGAAGGCCGGGGGCGGCTACCTGCCGCTGGACCCGGCGCACCCGGCGGCCCGGCTGACGGGCATGCTCGAGATCGCGCGTGCCCGGCTGGTCGTGGGCCCGTCGCCGGACCCGCGGCTGCCCTCGGTGCCGCCGGAGCCCGCTGAGTCCGATGTGGACGGTGTGCTTCCCCCGGCACCCGCGGAAGCTCTCGCGTGCGTTCTCTTCACGTCCGGGTCGACCGGGCAGCCGAAGGGCATCGGGCTCGGTCCGGCGCCGATCGAGAACGTCGCCGATTGGGCGGCGGCGGGGCCGGTGGTGTGCGGGCACCTCTGCTCGCTCGGGTTCGACATGTCCCTGCAGGAGATCTTCGGCACGCTGCTCGGCGGCGGCCGGCTCGTGGTCGTCGACGAGGACCGGCGCAAGGACCCCTACCTGCTGATGGACCTCATCGCGGCCGAGGGCATCGAACGGCTCTACCTCTCACCCGGGTTCCTCGTGCAGCTCGCCGGTGCCTACCTCGCCCGCGAGCGCACCCCCGGCCTGGGCTCGCTGCGGCACATCGTCGCGGCCGGCGAGCGCCTGCGCGTCACCGCCGGGATGCGGCGCTTCTTCACCGAGGTCGGAGCCCGCCTGGAGAACCAGTACGGTCCCTCGGAGACCCACCAGGCCACGGCCAACCCGCTTCCCGGTGACCCGGCGGGCTGGCCGGCGGAGCCGTCGCTGGGCGGCCCGATCCCGACCACCACGGTCCACCTGCTCGACGAAGACCTGCGGCCGGTCCGCGACGGGGAACCGGGCGAGGTGTACATCGGCGGCCGCGGCGTGGCCCGTGGCTACCTCGGACAGCCGGCGCTGACCGCGGCGAAGTTCCTGCCCGACCCGTTCACCGGCGAACCCGGCGCCCGCATGTACCGCACGGGCGACCGGGCTCGCCGCGACGGCAGCGGTGCGCTGCGCTTCCTCGGCCGGCTGGACAACCAGGTGAAGGTCCGCGGCTTCCGCGTGGAGCCGGGCGACGCCGAGGCGGTGCTCGCTGCGTACCCCGGGGTCGGGCAGGCCGTCGTGGTACCGCACGACGGACCCGGCGGGTCGGTCCGTCTCGACGGCTATCTGGTGTGTGGCGAGCCCGCCCCCGACCTCGCCGCGGTCCGGGCCTTCGCCGCGCGGCGGCTGCCGGACTACCTGGTGCCCGCCACCCTGCAGGTGCTGGCGTCGCTGCCGCTGAACCGGAACGGCAAGGTCGACCGGCAGGCCCTGCCGCTGCCGCCGTCCGGGCGCGGCTCGCCGGTGCCGTACGTCCCGCCGTCCACCGACCAGGAAGCCCTGCTGTGCGGCCTGATCGCCGACGTGCTGGGGACCGGCCGGGTCGGGGTGACCGACGACTTCCTGGACCTGGGCGGCAACTCGCTGCTGGCGACCCGGCTCGTCACCGCCCTCGTCGGCGCGTTCGGCGTGGAGATCCCCGTGCGTGCGGTGTTCGACCACCGCACCGCACGCGCCCTCGCGGCGGTCGTCGAGGACGCGCTCGTCGCCCGCGTGCGGGCGCTCAGCGCCGCCGAACTGAGCGCGGCACTCGCCTCCGGGGAGGGCCCGTGCGCGTAGGGCTGCTCATCCTGCCCGCTCAGACGTGGCGGGAAACCGCACGGCTGTGGCGGAACGCCGAGGACCTCGGCTTCGACCACGCCTGGGTGCACGACCACATCGCCTGGCGCGACCTGACCGGCAAGCCGTGGTTCGCGGCCGTCCCGACGCTGGCCGCGGCGGCCGCGGTCACCTCCCGCATCCGCCTGGGCACCCTGGTGTGCACGCCGAACTACCGGCACCCGGTCCCGCTCGCGCAGGAAGCCGTTGCGCTCGACGACATCTCGGGCGGCCGGCTGGTCCTCGGCCTCGGCGCGGGTGTCGACGGACCCGACAGCCGCGTGCTCGGCCGCCCGCAACCCGGCCGGGACACCCGCGTCGCCCGGTTCGCCGAGTTCACCGCGCTCACCGATCGGTTGCTGCGCCAGGACGTCACCGACTTCGACGGCGAGCACTACCGCGCCGAACGGGCGTGGATGACCCCCGGCAGCACGCAACGGCCGCGGGTGCCGCTGGCCGTCGCCGCGCCGAGCGCCCGCACGATGCGCGTCGCCGCGCACTACGCCGACACGTGGATCACCAACGGCCGCACGCCCGAGCCGGGGCTGCGCGCCGCGGTCGTGGACGTGAAGACCGTGCGGGTGCAGTCGGAACGCTTCACCGACGCCTGCCTCGCCGAAGGGCGGGATCCCGCCGAGCCCGCCCGCATGGTGTTCCACGCCGACCGGGAGCGGTCCGCGCTGTCGTCGGTGGGCGAGTTCGCCGAGCTGGCCGCGGCCTACGCCGAGGCAGGCATGAGCGACCTGGTCGTGCCCTACCCCAGGACCGCACCACCCCACCTGGCCGATCCGGCGGTGCTCGACCGCGTCGCCGCCGACGTCCTGCCGGACCTGCAGCGTTGAGCAGAAAGGGTGCAACCCCGCCATGTCCGTGGAGAACCTGACGACCGACGCCCGGATCCCCCGTGCGCTCGTCCGCTACTACGCCGGGGTGCGGACGGCCATGCGCTGCGCCGGTGCCCGCCGGGCCGGCCGGGACGCCCCCGCTGTCGCGCTCGACCTGCCGGAGCACCCGGACGAGAGCTTCCACCGGTTCGCCGACGTCACCGACATCGGCCTGACCGAGGTGGACACCGGGCTGCACCTGCTCGACCTGATGCGCAACCCGGGCACCCGGACCACGAAGTCCATCGCGTCGCTGACCATGGTCGCCCGCGCCGTGCACCACATCCGCACCACCGGCGAACGGCTCGTCCTGCTGACGCCGACCTCGGGCAACAAGGGCACGGCCCTGCGTGACGCCGTGGCCCGCGCCTACGCGAGCGGGCTCGCCACCCCGGATCAGCTGCGGCTGGTCGTGGTGGTGCCGGAGGCCTCCCGCGCCAAGCTGCGCGGCGGGCCGTTGTCCGCCGACCCGCAGCTGCGCGCGGCGAACCCGGTGGCGGTCGCGGCCGTGGACCGGCCGGCCGAGGTCAAGCAGCTCGCCACCGACGTCCTCGCGGCGGTGTCGCCGTGGCTGACCGGCAAGACCGGCTTCGGCTGCTGGTACACGCTGGACCTGGACAACTACCGGGCCGCCGACGTGGTCCGCGCGTTCGCCGAAGCCGAACTCGCCCCGATCACCCCGGACTCCCCGCCCCGCTGGCACGCCCACGCGGTGTCCAGCGGCTACGGCCTGCTGGGCTACCACTTCGGGCACGAGCTGCTCACCTCCCGCCGGTACGCCGAGCTCCCCGCGCCCGCGTCGCACCCGGGATTCCTGCTGGTGCAGCAGCTGGGCACGCCGGACATGGTGGTCAGCACCCTCGGCCGCGGACCCCGCCGGTACGCGCCCGGCGCCGACGGCACCTGGCGGCAGGACGGCGTGGCCGACCCGGCGTTCCCCGCCGTCACCGACGACCCGGGCGAAGTGCTCGACGCGACCTTCTACACGAAGAACCCGCCGACCTCGGCCGAGATCGACCCGATCATCGCCCGGCACGGCGGCGGCGGGATCGTGGTGTCGCGGCGCGAATGCCTGGACCGGTTCGGCGCGGTCCGCGCGCTCGCCGCGAACGCGGGCATCGACATCGTCGCCGACCCCGCCCTGATCCGGGAATGGTCGCTGGTCAAGGTCCTCACCGGCGTGCTCGTCGCCCGCGAGCGCGGCCTGGTCCCGCCGGGCACCCGGGTCATCGCGCACGCCTCGGGCTACTACACCGACGAGCTGATCCCGCCGCTCGACCCGGCGCACACCACAGCCGTGCGCACGGCCTCGGACCTGGCCGAGGCACTGACCGCGGCGGTACTGGCATGACGGCTGCTCTGCGCGAGGCGCGCTACCGGTGGCACAACAGCACCGATCCCCGCATCGGAGACTGGCACCGGCGGCTCGACCGGCTGGCCAGCGCCCGGCCCCGGGTGACGGTCTCGTACCCGGCCGGCGGCGGGCCGGTCCTGGCGTACGCGGGCATCGACGACGGGTTGCAGCACGTCCTGCCGTACGCGGAGCAGCGGCGCGGCCCGGCCCTGCGCCGCGCCGGCCGGCGGACGACGTGGGCGAGGCTGGACGCGCCGGAGGCGGACCTGCTGTTCGTCGGGTACCTCACCGGGCGCCCGCCCGGCCCGGCCGGCCTGGCGCACGTGGACCTGCCGTTCCGGGTGCACCTGGTGGTGCGGCCCGGGACGGATCCGGCCGCGGTGCCCACGCGGCTGTCGCGCAAGGCCCGCCAGCAGTACCGGCGCGAGCAGCACAGCCGGGACCGCAGCCTCGAGGTCGCCACCGGGCAGGCCGACTTCGAGTACTTCTACCGCCGCATGCACGCACCGACCATGCGGCGGCGGCACGGCGACGCGGCCCGGTCGGTGCCGTTCGACGTCGCGCTGCACAGCCTGTTCGCGCAGGGCGTGCTGTTCTTCCTGCGGGAGCACGGCGAACGCGTCGCCGGGATGCTGTGCCGCCGGGAGCCGGGCGCGCTGGTGCTGCGGCTGGCCGGGGTCCTCGACGGGGCAGGCGACGCGTACCGGACCGGAACCTACCTCGGGCTGTACGTGTCCATTCTGGTTTGGGCGGCCGAAGCCGGGGTGGCGGAGGTCGACCTGTCCGGCACGGAACCCTTCCTCAGCAAGGGGATCTTCCAGTTCAAGCGCAAGCTGCACCCGCTGGTCCGGGTGCCCGCCAACCACTTCGCGAGCAAGCGGCTGCGGCTGTGCGTCCGCCGGGACACCCCGGCGGTGCGGGACTTCCTCGTCGCCAACCCGGTCCTGGTGCCCGGCGGCCGGGCGTTCGAGGCGTGGTACTTCCGCGACCGGGACCGCGCGCCCCGGCTGGACCTGCGGTGGCGGACCGACGGTGTGCACGGGCACCGGGTCGTCGACCTCGACGAGTTCCTGGGAGGTGCGCCGTGTGCGGCATCGTCGGCTGGATAGCGTTCGGCCGGGACCTCACCCGGGAGCGGGACACCATCGCGACGATGACCCGCACGCTGCACCGCCGGGGACCCGACGACGAGGGCGAATGGCTGTCCCCGCACGCGGTGCTCGGCCACCGCAGGCTGGCCGTGCTCGACATCGAGGGCGGCGCCCAGCCGATGACGGCCACCGGGCCCGCCGGCCGGCCGGTGGTGCTCGTCTACAGCGGCGAGCTGTACAACTTCCGTGACCTGCGCGCGGAACTGCGGGTGCGCGGCCACCGGTTCACCACCGCCTCCGACACCGAGGTGGTGCTGCGCGCGTACCTGGAGTGGGGGATCGGGTGCGTGGACCGGCTCGCCGGCATGTACGCCTTCGGCGTCTGGGACGCCCACCGCGAGGAGCTGCTGCTGGTCCGGGACCGGCTGGGCGTCAAGCCGCTGTACTACCACCCGCGCCCGGACGGCGTGGTGTTCGCCTCCGAGCCCAAGGCGATCCTGGCCAACCCGCTGTTCCGGCCGCGGACCCGGCTGGAGGACCTGCCGATCCTGTTCAACCCCCGGCTCGCCATGCCCGGCGAGACCCCGCTGGCCGATCTCCACCAGGTGCCGCCCGGTCACCTCGTGCGGGTGGGCCGGACCGGGACGCACGTGCTGCCGTACTGGCACCTGGTCAGCCACGACCACACCGACGACCTCGACACCACCATCGGCACCGTCCGCGAGCTGCTGGAACAGGTCGTCGCCGAGCAGCTCGTCGCGGACGTCCCGCGTTGCACGCTGCTGTCCGGCGGCCTGGACTCCACGGCGGTGGCCGCGCTCGCCGCCGCCCGGCTGCCGGAGCGCGTCAGCACGTACTCGGTGGACTTCGCCGGGGCGGCCGGGGACTTCCGGCCGACCCCGCTGCGGCCCGAGCGCGACAGCCCGTTCGCCGTCGCCGCCGCCGAGCACCTCGGCACCGACCACACCGACGTGGTCCTGGACCCGGCGCTGCTGACGCGGTTCGTGCCCGAGGCGCTGGCCGCCCGCGACCTGCCAACGCTCGGGCAGTTCGACACGTCGATGTACCTGCTGTTCCGGCAGGTGCGGGAGCGGTTCACCGTGGCGTTGTCCGGCGAAGGCGCCGATGAGGTGTTCGGCGGGTACCCGTGGTTCCTCGACCCGAAGACCGTGGGCGCGGACACGTTCCCGTGGCTGGGCAACGGTCCCCGGCTCACCGGGTGCCTGGCATCGGACGTCCTCGCCCGCGTCCGCCCCGGCGAGGACGAGGCGGACCGCTACGCCACCATGCTGGCCCGCGTTCCCCGCCTGCACGGCGAAACCGGGACGGCCGCGCGGATGCGCGAGGTGCTCTACCTGAGCCTGCAGGGGCCGCTGACCTACCTGCTCGACCGCAAGGACCGGATGAGCATGGCGGTCGGGCTGGAGGTGCGCGTCCCGTTCTGCGACCACCGGTTGCTGTCGTACGTGTGGAACGTGCCGTGGAAGATGAAGACCTTCGACGGACGCGAGAAGAGCCTGCTGCGCGCGGCCGTCGCCGACCTGCTGCCCGAACCGGTGCTTCAGCGGCGCAAGAGCGCGTACCCCTCGACCTTCGCGCCGGCCCACGGCGAGGCCGTACGCCGCGAGCTGGACGCCCTGCTCGACGACCCGGCTTCGCCACTGAGTCCGTTGCTGGACAAGGAGAAGGTGTACGCCCTGCGCGACCGTGGCGGCCCGCTGATGACCGTGGCCGACACGTTACACCTGCTGCTGCCATTGCTGGAGGTGGACCGTTGGCTGCGCGCCTACGACGTCGAACTCGGCTGACCGGCGAGCCGGTCGGCCGCGTCCAGCCGCGACCGGTCACCCAGCGCCTCCCAGTGCTGGAGCACCAGGGGCACGTTCCCCTCGCGCCACAACCGGTCGTGACAGTCGCGAATGTCCACACCGGACCCGACGGCGGCCGCGACGAGGTCGGTGACCTGGGCCTTGCCCACGAGGTAACTCAGTCCCTGACCCGGGTTGGCGGCGAAGGCCACGGCCTCCTCCCACGCCGTCTGCGCGTCCATCGGCACCGCGGCGGCCAGCCGGTCGGCGGCGGCCTCGATGGTCAGCTCGCCGAGCGCCAGCGCGATGTCCACCTCGGCACGCAACGCCCGCAGCCGCTGGAAGTTCGCGAGCACCACGGCGGCGGCCGGGGCGTCGTCGAACAACCCGGCCGTGCGCATCAGTTCCTCGTGGTAGAACGCGATTCCCTCGTTCGGGGTGGAGTCGACGAAGTGGCGGCGGGCCGGGTCGGGGTGGCGGGCACCGAGGGCGAACTGCTCGGCGTGCACGCCTTCGTGGCAGATGCCCAGCCGCGGGTCGAGCGCGTCGGCCAGCTGGAAGTACGGCAGATCCTCGGCGGGCTCGGGGATGTAGCGGACGGCCTCGTCCAGGTCGTCGAGCACGCCCAGCCAGGTCAGCGGCTTCAGGTGGCCGGGCAGCCGTTCGAACCGGTAGTCACCGGGCACCGGGCCCAGCAGGCCACGGTCGACCCGGAAGCGCCGGACGGCGGCGAGGTCCCGGCGCTGCCGCGCGATCTGCTCCGCCGCCGAAGCGCACAGCGGCGGCCGCTCGCGGAAACGACGGCGCAGCACGGCTTCCGCGGCGACCGCGCGGTTCCACTCGGCCGCGGCCAGGTCGAGGATCTGGTCCGGCGAGTACGGCACGAGCGCGACGCGGTGCAGCAGGAACCGCAGGGCATCGGGGCCGATCGGGGAAGCGGGGGCGAACCGGTCGCGGTGGTCCCGCAGCCACCGTTCGAACCCGGCGAGCGCGTCGACGGCGTCCGCCGTGGCCCGCGCGAGGGCGGGGCGCAGGGCTGCGGGCAGGTCCAGCTCGGCCATCGCCGCGGCCAGATCGTCGCGTACCCGGCCCAGCGCGGGGATCGTCACCTCCGCGTACGGCGCGGACACCTGCCCGGCCATGGTGGCGGCGCAGTCCGCGGCCGTCCGCGGGATCCGGCGCAGGTGCCTGAGCACGACCTCACCGTCCACGGGACCGAAGGCCAGCAGCGTCCGGTACACCGGTTGCAGGCACTGGTCGAACGCGAACCACGGGTTGCGCTGCCAGCCGCGCAGGTGCTCCAGCTCCCACTCCGCCCGCGCCAGGACCACGCCGAGCACCCGGCCGTCGACCTGCACCGGAACCGGCGCACCGGCGAGGTCCAGGGCAGCGTGACGGGACTGGAACGTCCGGAGCGCCGCCCGGCGCGCCCGGACCGCGCCGGCCGACCAGTCGGCCACCCAGCCCGCCGGCCGCGGCACCCGGGGCAGGTCGTCGAACGAGTCGGGCTGCGTACGGCACCGCCACGCGCGGACCTCGGCGAACAGGTCGGCGAGCACCCCGGCCACGGACATGTTCCGGCTCCCTTCGAATCCGAACTCTCTATCACGCAGTGGGGTGATCCGCGATGACCAGCGGCATGTCCGGCGACCGCGAGGAACTGCTACGGCGCAGGCTCGCCGGCGCCCGGAACCGCCAGGACGGGCCCACCGCCGGGGCACGGGCCGCCCGCCCGGTGCTGTCCCACGGCCAGCGCCGCATCTGGTTCATCGACCGGCTCCAGCAGGGCAGCCCCGGCTACACCATCCCGGCCGCGTACCGCCTCCGCGGCGCCCTGCACATCGGTGCCCTGCACGGCGCGCTGGCCGCGGTCACGCAGCGGCACGAGGTCCTGCGGACGCGCTTCCCGGTGGTGGACGACGAGCCGTACCAGGACATCGCCCCGTACTGGCCCGGACTGGCGCTGCACGACCTCAGCGGCACCGGCGACCCCGTGGCACGGGCCGGGGAACTGGTGACCGACGAGGCGTACCGCACCTTCGACCTGGCCGAGGGACCGCTGCTGCGAGCGGAGCTGCTGCGGCTGGCCACCGACGACCACGTCCTGCTGATCACCGTGCACCACAGCATCTTCGACGGCGCTTCGCTGAGCGTGCTGCTCGGCGAACTGGCCACCGCCTACACCGCGATCGCGTCCGGCAGGCAGCCCGACCTGGGCGCACCGCCGGTGCAGTACGCGGACTTCGCGGCCTGGCAGCACCGGCACCTCACCGACGACCGCCTGGCGGCCGACCTGGCCTACTGGCGCGACCGGCTCGACGGCGTCGCGCCCGTCCTCGGCCTGCCCACCGACCGGCCCCGGCCGAAGATCGCCTCCGCGCGCGGTGGCGCGGTCGGGTTCACCGTGCCGCCCGAGACCACCGCCGCGCTGCGCACGCTGGCCCGCACCCACTCCGCCAGCCTGTTCCTGGTCACGTTCGCCGCGTTCCACGCGGTGATCGGCCGTTATGCCGGTACCACGGACGTGCTGCTCGGGGTGCCGGTCGCCGGCCGGGACCGGCGCGAGCTGGAGAACATGATCGGGTTCTTCGCGCAGACCTTGCCGGTCCGGGTGGACCTGTCCGGCGAGCCGACCTTCGCCGAGCTGCTCGGCCGGGTGCGGGAGGAGTTCTTCGACGCGACCGCCCACCACCAGCTCCCGTTCGACCGGCTGGTCGAGCAGCTGGCCGACAGCCGGGACCTCGCGCACAACCCGATCGTGCAGGTGCTGTTCACCATGCTCGGCACGGGAACCGGGGCGGACGTGCCGCGGCTGCCCGGGGTCGCGGCCGAAGAGTTCGGGTCCGCCGCCACGACCACCCGGTTCGACCTGGAACTGCACCTGGCCGACGCAGGTGACCGGCTCGACGGGCGGGTGGTCTTCGCCGCCGACCTGTTCGACGAGACCACGATGTCCTGGTTCGCCGGGCACTTCCTGGCCATGCTGACCGCGGTCGCGGCCGACCCCGGCGCGCGGGTGTCCCGCGTCCCCCTGATCACCCCCCAGGAGCTGGCGCTCGTCGAGGAGTGGAACGAGCGTTCCGTCGAGAGCGAGTACGCGTGAGCGAGCCCGGAACCACCGAACGCACCCCCACCATCGGGGACCTGTTCCGCGAGCCGCGGGCCCGCACGTACTTCCTCGGTGTCGGCGTGTCCCTGTTCGGGGACAACGTGCTCACCCTCGCCGCCGGCGTCTGGGCCAAGACCCTCACCGGCAACGACGGCGCGGGCGGTCTCGTGTCGTTCTTCCTGCTGCTGCCGACGCTGTGCTCGCCGGTGTTCGGCGTGCTGGCCGACCGGGTGCGCAAGCGGTCGCTGATGATCGCGGTCAACGCGGTCATGGTGCTGATCGTGCCGACGCTGCTGTTCGTGCGCACTTCCCGGGACATCTGGCTCATCTACCTGGTGATGCTGGCCTCCGGGGTGGCGGTGGTGACACTCGCCGCCGCGCAGAGCGGCCTGTTCGTCATGATGCTGCCCGAACGCCTGCTGGGCACGGCCAACAGCACGTACACCTCCATGCAGGAGGGGATGAAGGTCCTCGCCCCGGCGGCCGGAGCGGCCCTGTTCGTCTGGCTCGGCGGTGGCCTGATCGGCCTGCTCGACGGGCTGACGTTCCTGGTCGCGTGCGCGGTGCTGTGGGCGATCAAGGTGCCCGAACCGGCGCCGCAACCCCGCCGGGCGAAGCTGCGCGCCGAGCTCACCGAAGGGTTCCGGCACCTGGCGAAGGTCACCGAGCTGCGCGTGGTGGTCGGCGCCGCCGCCGTGATCATGCTGACCGCCGGGTTCGTCACCACCGCGCTGTTCGGCGTGGTGAGCACCGGGCTCGGCCGGGCACCGGCGTTCCTCGGGGTGGTGTCCAGCATGCAGGGCATCGGCTCGGTCGTCGGCGGCCTGCTCGCGCCGCGGCTGATCGCGAAGGTCGGGGAGGCCCGCACGGTCGGGTTCGCGGCCGTGCTCACCGCCGCCGGCACCGCGGTGCTGGCCGTCCCCTCGGTCGCGGTGGTGCTGCCCGGGAACGCGCTGCGGGGCGTCGGCCTGGCCTGGATGCTGATCGGGGCCATCACGCTGATGCAGCGACGGACCCCCGGCGCGCTGATGGGAAGGGCCGCGTCCGCGCTGTACATGCTCTTGTTCGGGCCGTCGGTGCTCGCCCTGCTCACCGGCGCGGGGCTGACCAACCTGACAGGCCACCGCACCTTGGTCGTCGTCGCCGCCGTGTTGGCCGCCGGTGCCGGCGCGGTCGTGCTCATCCGTCGAAGTGGTCCGGTTCGGACGTCCACAGAGGAGGAATCGTGAACGGGGAAATGCAGTACCGGGTCGTGGTGAACCACGAGGACCAGCACTCGATCTGGCCGCAGGACCGGGACAACCCGCCCGGCTGGACCGACGAGGGCTTCCGCGGGTCGAAGGACGAGTGCCTCGCGCACATCGCCGAGGTGTGGACCGACATCACTCCGCGCAGCGTTCGGGAAGCGCTGGCGCACCGGCAGTCCTGAGCACTTCTGAGCAGTCGTGACTGGAGGAGACCGCATGTCGACGCGACGCCCGGATCTGTCGGACGAGCAGAACGCGCTGCTCGCCCGGCTGCTGCGCGGCTCGAAGGGTGCCATCGCCCGGCCCGCCGGCCCGGCACTGGAACGGCGGCCGGCCGGCGAAGCGCCGGTGCTGTCGTTCGCGCAGCAGCGGCTGTGGTTCCTCGACCGGCTGCAGCCCGGTGCGGTCGCGTACGTCATGCCCGAAGCGACGTACCGGATCACCGGCCCGCTCGACCCGGCCGCACTGGAAACCGCGCTGCGGATGGTGTTCGACCGGCACACCGTGCTGCGGTCACGCTTCCCGGAGGCCGACGGCGGCCCCCGCGTCGACCACGTCGAGAGCATCCCCCTGCGCCACGTCGACCTCTCGGGCACCCCCGACCCCGTGGCCGCGGCGACGGAGTTCACCCGCACCGAAGGCGGCACGCCGTTCGACCTGGCCACCGGTCCGCTGGTGCGGACGACGCTGCTCAAGCTGGCCGACGACGACCACGTCCTGCAGACCACCGTGCACCACAGCGTCTTCGACGGCTGGTCCATGGACGTCTACGGTCGCGACCTCGGCATCGCCTACCGCGCGGCACGCACCGGAACGGCTCCCGCGTGGCGCGACCTGCCGGTTGGTTACGCGGATTTCGCCGCGTGGCAACGGGAAGCGCTCTCCGGTGCGGCTACCGAGGCCCTCTCGGCACACTGGCGCGAAGTCCTGGACGGGGCCCCGCAGGTGCTGGAGCTGCTGACCGACCGGCCCCGCCCGCCGGTGCCGTCGCAGCGCGGCGGCACGGTCGGGTTCACGGTCCCGGCCGCGACCGCCGAGGCGCTGCGGGCGCTGTCGCGGGAGCACGGCGCGTCGTTGTTCATGACGACGCTCGCGGCGTACCAGGTGCTGCTGGGCCGCTACGGGCAGACCGGCGACGTCGTGGTCGGCGTCCCCACCGCCGGGCGCACCCGCCCGGAGCTGGAGGACCTGATCGGGTTCTTCGTGAACTCGCTGCCGCTGCGCGCGGACGTGCGCCGCGAACGGACGTTCACGCAGCTACTGGCCTCGACCCGCGAAGCCGTGCTGGACGCCTTCGCCCACCAAGACCTGCCGTTCGAGAAGCTGGTGGAAGACCTGGCCCCGGAACGGGACCTCAGCCGCAACCCGATCGTGCAGACCTGGTTCGACCTGTTCACGCCCCGCACCACCCTGCACGTCGACGGCGCGCGCGCCGAACGGTTCGTCCCGCCCTGGACCACCACCCGGTTCGACCTGGAACTGCACCTGCTCGACCAGCCCGACGGCACGCTCACCGGGCAGCTGGTCTACGCGGTCGACCTGTTCGAGCGGACCACGGCGGAACGGTTCGCCCGGCACTACCGCACCCTGCTCGAAGCGGTGGCCACCGATCCCGGGCGGGCACTGCGGGACGTCACCTTCTCCGACACCGGCGAACGCGAGCGGCTGCTGCGCGGCTGGAACGACACCGCGACCGGCGACGACCTGGACGGCACGGTCACCGACGCGTTCGAACGCCAGGCCGCCGCGATGCCGGACGCGCTCGCCCTGGTGAGTGGTGACGAGCGAGTGACCTTCGGCGAGCTGAACGCCCGCGCCAACCGGATCGCCTGGGCCCTGCGCGAACACGGCGTCGGCGCGGACGACGTGGTCGGGCTGTTCCTGCCGCGCGGCACGGACCTGATCGTCGGGTTGCTGGGCGTGCTCAAGGCGGGCGGCGCCTACCTGCCGCTGGACTGGGAACTGCCCGACGACCGCCTGCACTACATGCTCGGCAACGCGGGCACCACTTTGGCGGTCACCGACGACGACCTGGCCGCCCGCCTCCCCGACGGCGTGCGGCCGGTGCTGCCCGGCGCTTTCCCCGGCACGAACCCGCCGCGCACCACCACCGCCGACAACCTGATCTACGTCATCTACACCTCCGGGTCGACCGGGCGCCCCAAGGGCGTGGCCATGACGCACCGGCCGCTGCGGAACCTGATCGGCTGGCAGCTCGGCCGGTGCGGGGTCGCCGGGCCCACCCTCCAGTTCTCCGCGATCAACTTCGACATCTCGTTCCAGGAGCTGTTCACCAGCTGGCTGGGCGGCGAGCCGGTCACGCTGGTCACCGAGCAGCAGCGCCGCGACGGCGCTCAGCTGCTCGACGTCATGGTGGCCACGGGTGTCCGCCGGCTGTTCTGCCCGCCGATGGTGCTGGAGCAGATCGCCCAGGCGGCCGCCGACCGCGAGGTGCTGCCGCCGCTGGCGGAGATCCAGACCGCGGGGGAGCAGCTCCACCTCGGCGACGAGATCCTGGACCTGCTCGACCGGCTGCCGGGCGTCCGCGTCGACAACCAGTACGGGCCCACCGAGGCGCACGTGATCACCGCGCACCTGCTGACCGGCGACCCGTACGCGTGGCCCGCCGCCCCGCCGGTCGGCGGGCCGATCGCCAACACCCGGGTGTACGTGCTCGACGAGGACCTGCGGCCGGTCCCGGTCGGCATCCCCGGCGAGGTGTACGTCGGCGGTGTCTGCCTGGCACGCGGCTACCTCAACCGCAGCGACCTGACGGCCGACCGGTTCGTGCCGGACCCGTTCGGCACCGAGCCGGGCGGACGCCTCTACCGGACCGGGGACGTGGCCAGCTGGGGCGACGACGGCGCGCTGCGGTTCCACGGCCGCGCCGACGACCAGGTCAAGATCCGCGGCTACCGGATCGAACCGGGCGAGATCGAGGCCGTGCTGGCCGGCCACCCCGGTGTCCGCGAGGCCGCGGTGGTGCCGGTCGAGCTCGTCGCGGGGGACCTGCGGCTGGCCGCTTACGTGGTCGCCGCCGGGGAACCGCCTGCCGACCACGCGCTGCGGGCCTATCTGGAGCAGCAGCTGCCGGACTACATGGTGCCCGGCTACCTGATGTTCCTGCCGGCGTTGCCGTTGACCGGCCCCGGCAAGCTGGACCGCAAGGCGCTGCCCCGGCCGGATCGGGAGGCGGGTGCGGTGCGCGGCTACACCGCCCCGCGCACCCGCGCCGAGGCCGCGATGGCGGAGATCTGGACGGCGGTCACCGGCCTGCCCCGCGTCGGCGTGCACGACGACTTCTTCGAGCTCGGCGGCCATTCGCTGCTGGCCACCCGGGTGATCGCCCGGGTGAACCGCGAGTTCGGCATCGACCTGCCGTTGCGCGCGATCTTCAGCCACCGCACGGTGGCCCGGCTCACCGCCGCCGTGCACGGCGGCCCGGCCGCCGCGCCCACTCGCCCGCCGCTCAAGCCGCGCGACGCCGACGGGCCCGCGGTGCCGTCGTTCGCCCAGCAGCGGCTGTGGTTCATCGACCGGCTCCAGCCGGGGTCGGTCGCCTACGTCATGCCGGACACCACCTACCGGATCCGGGGACCGCTGGACCCGGTGACGCTGCAATCCGCTCTGCACAGGGTGTTCGAGCGCCAGGCCGTGCTGCGGTCCCGGTTCACCGAGGTCGGCGGGCAGCCCCGGCTGGTGTTCGACGACCCGGCCACGATCCCGCTCGGGCACCTGGACCTCAGCGGTGAACCCGACCCGCAGGCCGCGGCGCTGGACTTCACCCTGGCCGCCGCCCGCGAGCCGTTCACGCTGACCGAGCCGCTGGTGCGGGTGACGCTGCTGCGTCTGGGCGAGCACGACCACGTCCTCCAGATGACCGTGCACCACAGTGTGTTCGACGGCTGGTCGATGCGCGTGTTCGAGGAGGACCTCAGCGCCGCGCTGCGGAGCGGGGAGCCCGGGTGGGAGCCGCTCGCGGTCGACTACGCCGACTTCGCCGCGTGGCAACGGGAAACCCTCACCGAAGACGTCATCGCGGCGCACGCCGCGTACTGGCGCGACCGGCTGGCGGGGGCGCCACCCGCACTCGAACTGTGCACGGACAAGCCCCGCCCGCCGTTGCCGTCGCACCGGGGCGCCACCGTCCGGTTCACGCTGCCCGCCGCACTGGTGACCCGCCTGCGTGAGCTCGCCCGGCGGCACGACGCCACGCTGTTCATGCTCACCGTCGCCGCCTACCAGGTGCTGCTCGGCCGGTACGCGGCGAGCGACGACGTGGTCGTCGGCTGCCCGTCCGCCGGCCGCGACCTGCCGGAGCTGGAGCCGCTGGTCGGGTTCTTCGTCAACTCGGTGCCGCTGCGCGCCGACCTGTCCGGCGACCCGCAGTTCACGCGGCTGCTGGCCCAGGTCCGCGACACCACCCTCGACGCGTTCGCCCACCAGGAGCTGCCGTTCGAACGGCTGGTGGAGGAACTGGCGCCGCCGCGTGACCTGAGCCGCAACCCGGTGATCCAGGCGTGGTTCGACCTGTTCACCCCCGCCTGCGCGCTGCGGGTGGACGGGGCGAGCACCGAGCGGTTCACCCCGCGCTGGGCCACCACCCGGTTCGACCTGGAGCTGCACCTGGTCGAGGACGCCGACGGCGGGGTCACCGGCGACCTGGTCCACGCGCTCGACCTGTTCGACGACGCCACGATGGCGGGTTTTGCCGAGCACTACGCCACCCTGCTCGGGGCGGTCGCCGATGCACCCGAGCGGCCACTGAGCGGGCTCGCCGTCGCCGGACAGTCCGAAGTGGACCGTGTGCGCGGCTGGAACGACGCCAGTGCGCTGCCGGAGCCCGCGACCGAAACGGTGGTGGAGCGGTTCGCGCGCACCGCGCGGCGCACCCCGGACGCGGTCGCGCTGATCGCCGGGAGCACCCGGCTGACCTACCGCGAGACCGCCGCGCGGGCCGCCCGGATCGCCGGCGCGCTGGCCGCGCGGGGCGCCGGGCCGGAAACGCTGGTCGCGGTGTGCCTGCGCCGCACCGCCGACCTGCCGGTCACCCTGCTGGCCGTGGCCACCGCGGGCGCGGGCTACGTGACCCTCGACCCCGCCCACCCGGCCGGCCGGCGGCACAGCCTGACCGCGGACTCCGGCGCGCTGCTGGTGATCGCGGAGGACGACGACGGCTATCCGGCCCCGGTCGTCGCGGTCGCGGACCTGGAGCGGGCGCCTGCCGCGCCGGTCACGCCGGCCGGGCCGGGCAACGCGCTCTACGTCGTCTACACCTCCGGGTCGACCGGCCGCCCCAAGGGCGTGGTCATGCAGCACGGCCCGACCGCGACGCTCATGCGCTGGGCCGAGGACCGCTACCCGCGGCAGCCGGTGTCCCTGCAGTACTTCCCGGTGACTTCGGACGTGTGCAGCTACGAGCTGTGGTCGACGTGGTGGACCGGCGGGTGCGCGGTGCTCGCGGACGAGGACGACCGGCTCGATCCGGACCGGGTGGCCGCGCTGATCGAGCGGCACGGGATCACCACCGTCCTGCTGCCCGGCGCGATGCTGGACGAGGTGGCCGCCCGCCGGCCGCGCGGCCTGCGTCAGGTGATCACCACCGGCGACCGGCTCGCGATCACCGACGCCATCCGCGAGCTCGGCGTGCCGGTGGACAACCAGTGGGGATCCACCGAGGTCAACGTGGTCACCGCGGAACGGCTCAGCCCGCCGTCGGACGCCTGGCCCGACGCGCCGGGCATCGGCGTCCCGGTGTCCGAGGGCCGGATCCACGTCCTCGACGAGCGGCTGCGGCCGGTGCCGGTGGGCGTGCCGGGTGAGCTGTACGTCGGCGGGCCGCAGGCCGCGCGGGGATACCTCGGCCGGCCCGATCTCACCGCGGCGGTGTTCCTGCCCGATCCGTTCGCGGGTCCCGGCGCCCGGATGTACCGGACCGGAGACCGAGGGCGGTGGCGGCCGGACGGGACCCTGGAGTTCCTGGGCCGGACGGACTTCCAGCTCAAGGTGCACGGCTACCGGGTCGAACCGGGGGAGATCGAGGCCGTGCTGCGCGACCACCCGGCCGTGCACCGGGCGGTGGTCGTCGCGCACCCCACCGGCACCGGGCCGCGCCTGGCCGGCTACGCATCGCCGGATGCCGGGCAGGAGGTGAGCGAGGGCGAACTGCGCGAGCACCTGCGCCGCCGCCTGCCCGATCAGCTCGTCCCCGACGCCCTGCTCGTCCTGCCGCGGCTGCCGGTCACGGGCACCGGCAAGGTCGACCGCGCCGCCCTGCCCGTGCCCGCCTTCGGGGCGGCCGGATCCGCGGCCCCGCGCCACGAAACCGATGAACGGGTGCTCGCGGTGTGGCGGGAGGTCCTCGGCCGGGACGACATCGGGGTGCGGGACAGCTTCTTCGACCTCGGCGGCCATTCACTGCTGTGCGTGCAGGTGCTGACCCGGGTCAGCCAGGAGTTCGCCGTCGACCTGCCGTTGAGCTCGATGTTCAGCCACCGCACGGTCGCCGAGCTGGCGGACCTGATCGCCACGACCGGCACCTCGGCGCGGCCGCTGCGGCCCGCGCCCGAAGGCACCCGGCCGGTGCCGTCGTCGGCGCAGCAGCGGCTGTGGTTCCTGGAACAACTGCAGCCGGGCATGCCCGCGTACCTCGTGCACTGCACCTACCGGCTGCACGGCCCGCTCGACGCGGACGCACTGGCCCGCGCCTTCGCCCAGGTCCAGCTGCGGCACTCGGTCCTGCGGTCGCACCTGCCCGACGAGCGGACCGTGGTCGTCGACCCCGAGCCGGTCCCGCTGGAGATCGTGGACGTCAGCGGCGCGCCCGACCCGCGCGGGGCGGCGCACGACCGGGCCGCCGAATCCGCCGCGCCCCCGTTCGACCTGGCCACGGGACCGCTGGTCCGCGGCACGCTGTTCCGGCTCGGCACCGACGACCACGTCCTGCACATCGTGGTGCACCACGTGGTGTTCGACGGCGTGTCCCGCCGGATCCTCACCCGGGACCTCGCCGCGGCCTACCGGGCCGAGGCACTGCCCGCCCTGCCGGTCCAGTACGCCGACTACGCGGCCTGGCAACGGGAAACCCTCGCCACCGGGGACCAGGTCGCCTACTGGCGGACCGCGCTGCGCGACGCCCCGCCCGCGATCGAACTGGCCACCGACCACCCGCGCCCGCCCGTGCCGTCCGCGCGCGGGGCCTCGGTCGCGTTCACCATCCCGGAACCGACCAACACCGCACTGCGCGCACTGGCCGGCACACACCGGGCCACGCTGTTCATGACGACGCTCGCCGCGTTTCAGGTCCTGCTCGGCCGGTACGCGCGCACGGACGACGTGGTGGTCGGCTGTCCCACCGCCAACCGGACCCGCGCCGAGGTGGCGAACCTGGTCGGGTTCTTCGTCAACGTCCTGCCGCTGCGCGCGGATCTGTCCGGGGCGCCGACGTTCGCCCGCCTGCTCGACGCCGTCCGCGACACCACCCTCGCCGGGTTCGCCCACCAGGACCTGCCGTTCGAGCAGCTCGTCGAGGAACTCGCGCCACCGCGCGACCTGAGCCGCAACCCCGTCGTCCAGGTGTGGTTCCAGCTGTTCGAGACCGATGCGCTGGACGAGCTGACCCTGCCGGGGGTGCGGGTGTCCCCGTTCCTGGAAGAGGCGCGGACCACCCGGTTCGACCTCGAGCTGCACCTGCTCACCGGCCCGGGCGGCACGCTCACCGCCGAGCTGGTGTACGCGACCGACCTGTTCGAGGCGGGCACCATGCGCCGGTTCGCCGCCCACTACGCCACCCTGCTCGACGAGATCGCCGGCGACGCCGACCGGCCGGTGCCGGACATCCCGGTCGCGAACCCGGCGGAACTGCACCAGGTGCTCGCCGGGTGGAACGACACGGCGGAGGCGTTCGGCGAGGCCACCCTCGCCGAACGCTTCGAAGACCAGGTCCGCCGCACCCCGGACGCCCTCGCCGTGGTCGGCGCGCAGCGGTACACCTACGCCGAGCTCAACGCCCGCGCCAACCGCCTCGCCGCCCTGCTGCGGGAGCGTGGCGCGGGGCCGGACGACGTGGTCGCCGTCGCGCTCCCGCGCGGGGCCGACCTGGTGACGGCCCTGCTGGGCGTGGTCAAGGCGGGTGCGGCGTACCTGCCGGTGGACCCGGCCCTGCCCGCCGGCCGGGTCACGGCCATGCTCGAGCGCGCCAAGGCGAAGCTGGTCGTCGGCCACAGTGGGATCCAGCCGGGGGACAGCGACCCCTACCCGGCAGGCAACCCGCCTCGCACGTCCACTGTGGACAACCTGGTGTACGTCATCCACACCTCCGGCTCCACCGGCACGCCCAAGGGCGTGGCGCTGGGCATGCGGTCGTTGCTCAACCTGGTCGACTGGCACCACCGCACGTACCGCCCCGGCCCCGCCGACGTGGTCACGCAGGTCGCCAGCCCGTCCTTCGACGCCGCCGGCTGGGAGATCTGGCCCGCACTGCTGTCCGGCGCGTGCCTGCACATCCCTCCGGACGAAACCGTCCAGGTGCCGTCCGCGCTGGCGAAGCACTTCGCGGACGCGGGGACCACGATGGCGTTCGTCCCCACGCCGCTCGCCGAAGCGCTCATGACCGAGCCGGCGGCCCCGGCCCTGCGCGTCCTGCTCACCGGCGGCGACGCCCTGCGCGCCCACCCCGGTGCCGACCCCGGCGTGCCGGTGGTCAACCACTACGGCCCCACCGAGAACGCGGTCGTCGCGACGGCCACCGGCGTGCTCGTTCCGCCGTGGGAGGTGCCGCCGATCGGAGCGCCGATCGCCAACGTCCGCGCGTACGTCCTCGACGACGCGCTGCGTCCCGTCGGGGCGGGCATGCCCGGCGAACTCTGCCTCGGCGGGGTCGGCGTGGCCCGCGGCTACGTCGGTGACCCGGCGGCGACGGCCGAGCGGTTCGTCCCCGACCCGTTCGGCGAGCCCGGCGCCCGGCTGTACCGCACCGGCGACCTGGTGCGGTGGCTGCCGACGGGGACGCTGCAGTTCCTCGGCCGGATCGACGACCAGATCAAGGTCCACGGCTACCGGATCGAGCCCGGCGAAGTCGAGGCTGCGCTGCTGACGTGTCCCGGGGTCACCGCCGCCGTCGTCGCGGTCTCCGGCGAACAGCTCGCCGGCTACCTCGTCGGCGACCCGCCCGAGCCCGCGCAGCTGCGCGCCCGGCTCGCGGAAATCCTGCCCCGGCACATGATCCCGGCCGTGTTCGGCACGCTCGACCGGGTGCCGCGCACCCGGTCCGGCAAGGTCGACCGCCGCGCGCTGCCCGCGCTGCACCGGCAGTCGGAGACGGAGGTGGCGCCGCGCGATCCCGTGGAGGAGGCGATCGCCGGCATCTGGGCCGAGGTGCTGGGCGTCGAGCGGGTTTCGGTGCACGACGACTTCTTCGACCTGGGCGGGCACTCGCTGCTCGGCACCCGGGTCGTCGTCCGGATCGAGGACGCCTTCGGTGTCCGGCTGCCGATGCGGGTGGTGTTCGAGCGGCGGACCGTCGCCGAGCTCGCCACCGAGGTCACCGCGGCCGTCCGGGCGGAGATCGAGCAGATGCCGGACGAGCAGGTCACGACCGAGCTGCGGTGACGAAGGAAGCGGGGTGCCGAAGTGGAGGCGGGGGGTGAAGGCGTGGTGACCGATGCGGACGCCGGGCAGTTCGCGGTGCCGTACCTGGGCATCGGCACCGTCATCGACGACCGGGAGCTGGCGGCGGTGCGGGAGGTGCTGTCCTCCGGGCTGCCGCTGTCGCAGGGCGTGTGGCGGGAGCGGTTCGAGGAACGGTTCGCCGAGCACATCGGCGTGCGGCACGCGGTGTCGGTGACCAGCGGCACGGTTGCGCTGGAACTGGTGATCCGGCTGCTGGACCTCGGGCCGGGGGATGAGGTGATCACCACCCCGCAGACCTACCAGGCCACCATCCAGCCGCTGCTGGACACCGGCGCCGTGGTGCGCTTCGCGGACGTCCGCGCGGACACCGCCAACATCGACCCGGACCGGGTCGCCGCGCTGATCACGCCCCGCACCAAGGCGATCATGCTCGTCCACTACGGCGGGCTGCCCGCGGACATGGACGCGATCATGCGGATGGCCGACGAGCACGGGATCGTCGTGGTCGAGGACGCCGCGCACGCCCTCGGCGCCCGCTACCACGGTCGCCCCGCCGGCGGGCTCGGCCACATCGGCTGCTTCAGCTTCCACTCCAGCAAGAACATCTCCACGCTGGGCGAGGGCGGCATGATCACCCTGGACCGGGACGACTGGGCGCGGCGGCTGCGGCTCGTCCGGGGCAACCAGGCCGACCTGCTGCTCACCGCGGCCGGCACCGCCTTCGGCGACTCCACCAGCCCACCACCGGGGGCGTTGTTCCCCGGCGACGCCTACACCCACGAGTGCTTCGGGGTGCGGCGGGCGGGCACCAACGCCACCCTCAGCGAGGCCGCCGCCGCGGTCGGCCTGGTCCAGCTGGACAAGCTGCCCGGGCTGACCGCCCGGCGCCGGGCGGTCGCGGCCCGGCTGACCGCCGAGCTCGCGGAGTTCGAGGAAGTCCGCGTCCAGCCCGTCCCCGCCGGGGTGGCGCACGCCTACCACCTGTTCACCTGCTACGTCGACCCGGCGCGGATCGACCGCGACGAGCTGGTCCGCTGCCTGGCCGCCGAAGGAGTGCAGACCTTCCTGCGGTACTTCCCGCTGCACCTGCTGCCGGAGTGGCGGGCCCGCGGCCACCGCCTCGGCGAGTGCCCGGTCGCGGAACGGCAGTGGTTCGCCGAGCACCTGAACCTGCCGTGCCACCCGGGCCTGTCCGACGAGCAGGTGGAGCTGCTGACCACGGCGCTCGGCTGCGCGCTGCGCAAGGTGATCCGCCGGTGAAGCGGCCGGAACCGGCAAGGAAAGGAGCAGACGTGTCGACCAACCAGCACGACCTGATCGTCGTCGGCGGTGGCGCGATCGGGCTGGCCGCGGCGGTCGCCGCCGCCCGGCGCGGCCTGACCGTGCTCGTCCTCGAGCAGTTCGCCATGCTGCACGATCGCGGCAGTTCCGGTGGCGCGGAGCGGCAGTGGCGGCTGCAGTACTCGCAGGAGGACCTGGCCCGGCTCACCGTCGCGGCCGTTCCGATGTGGACGGAACTGGAACAGGCGGGTGGCCGCAGGCTCATCCACCGCACCGGCAGCCTCTGGTTCGGCGACACCACCACCGCCACCAACGAAGGGCAGGTGCAGGCCGCGGTCGAGGTGCTCGACAAGGTCGGCCTGCCGTACGAGTGGCTCTCGGCCAAGCAGATCGAGCAGCGCTACCGGTTCGCCGGCCTGCCGTCCTCCTACGAGGGGTTCGTCCAGCCCGACGGCGGCATGGTCGACGTCCGCGCCACCCTGTGGGTGCTCTACGAGCAGGCACAGGCCCTCGGCGTGGAGTTCCGCGACCGCACCAGGGTGCACGAACTGGTCCCGGACGACGGCGGCGTGACCGTCCACACCGGACACGGCAGCCACCGGGCCGACCACGCGGTCGTCACCGCCGGTGCCTTTACCGGACCGCTGCTGGAACCCCTCGGCGTGCGGTTCGACGTCGAGCTCTACGAGATGACCACCGCCTACTTCCGCGCCCTCGACCCGGGTTTCGACTACCCGACCTGGTTCGCGTTCCAGCAGCCGACCGAAGAGGACACCAACCTGTTCTACGGCTTCGGCAGGCTGCCGTGGGCGGCCGACGACCTCGTCCGGGTGGCGCCCGACTTCGAGGTCGGCGAGTTCCACGACGCGTACGAGGCCGGCTACACCGCCAACCCCGTGCACCTGAAGCGGACCGCGGAGTACGTGGCCGCGCACCTGCCCGCGCTCGACCCCACGCCGGTCCGCCCCGGCTCGTGCCTGATCGCCTTGCCGAAGGACCCCGGGCGGCAGCTCTACTTCGGCCGCCCGCCCGGTGCCGAGCGCGTGGTCGTGCACGGCGCCGGCTGGGGATTCAAGTACGTCCCGCTGCTCGGCCGCGCGTGCGTGGACCTCGTCCTCGACGGCAGGACCGAGTACGACCTGTCCCGCTTCGCCTTCTGAGCTTCCCGACGCGAGAGGAATTCCCGATGCTGCGAATCATCAACGGCGAGGCCGTCCGGTCGCTCTACTCGATCGAGGACGCCATCCCGGCCATGGAACAAGCCATGGTGTCCTTCAGCGACGGCTCGGCGTACCAGCACCCGCGGATCACCGTGGAGCCGCCGGGCGCCGACGGCGAACGCGGCATGGTGCTGCTGATGCCCGCCGCCGCGTCGGGCTCGCTCGGCCTCAAGCTGCTCAGCATGTTCCCGCGCGCGGCGGAGAAGGGACTGGCCAGTGTCCAGGGCCTGATCGTCCTGGTCGACGCGGTCCACGGCGAGCCGCTCGCGGTGCTGGACGGCGTGTCCGTCACCGAGATCCGCACCGCCGCGGTGACCGCGCTGGCCACCGACCGGCTGGCCCGCCCGGACGCGGCGAACCTGGGCATCATCGGCGCGGGCGTCCAGGCCAGGGGCCACCTGCGGGGACTGGCGGGGCTGCGGCCGTGGAAGTCGATCCGGCTGTTCTCCCGTACCCGCGACCGCGCCGAGGACCTCGTCCGCTGGGCCGCCGAGGAAGGCGTCGACGGGATCGAGATCGCGTCCTCGCCCACCGAGGCACTCCGCGACGCCGACGTCGTCTGCACCGTGACGTCGGCCTGCTCGCCGGTGCTCGCCGACTCCGATGTGGCCGCCGAAGGCGTGCACGTCAACGCGATCGGCGCGTTCGGCCCGCGCTGCCGGGAACTGCCGCCCGAGCTGGTGGCCCGCGCGCGGATCTTCGTCGACAGCAGGCAGTCCGCGCTCACCGAGGCGGGCGACCTGATGCTGCCGCTGGCCGACGGGGTGATCACCGAGGACGCGATCGTCGCCGAACTGGGCGAGCTGCTGGCCGGGGCACCGGGCCGGGTGGGCGACGAGCTGACCGTGTTCGAGTCACTCGGGCTGCCCATCCAGGACACCCTCGCCTGCGACGCGATCTACCGCCGGGCGGTCGAGGCGGGCGCAGGCGTGGAGATCAGCTTCCCGTGACCGGAAGGGGTGCGAGATGACGATCCGGGTACTGGCCCGGCCACCGCGCGGAGGACCGGCGCGGCTGCCGTTGCTGTGCGCGCCGTTCGCGGGCGGCGGTGTCAAGGCGTACGACGTCTGGCACGGCCTGCTGCCGCGCGACATCCTGCCGATGACGCTCCGGCTGCCCGGCCGGGAGGGCCGCTTCGACGAGGACCTGCCCACCGACCTGCGCGACCTGGCCCTGGCCGTCGCCGACGAGGTGGCGCCGCACCTGACCGGCCCGTTCGCCGTGTTCGGGCACAGCATGGGCGCGGTGCTGGCGTACGAGCTGACCCGCGTGCTGCACACCAAGTACGCGATCACGCCGCGCTGCCTGGTGGTGTCGGGCGCGCAGCCGCCGGACACGTTCGCCGCGCACTCGCACTACGCCGGGATGGACGACGAAGCGCTCCGCGCGGCCCTGTCGGCGATGGGCGGCAGCCAGCCGGGCGTGCTGGAGGACCCGGAGCTGTGGGCGTTGTTCGCCCCGATCATCCGGTCCGATCTGCTGCTGTGCCAGACCTACGACCACGTGCCCGGTGATCCGCTGCCGTGCCCGCTGGTGGCGTACGGCTCGAGGGACGACCCGGACCTGGACCAGGAGCGGCTGGCCGGGTGGGCGCGGTTCACCACCGGCCCGTTCGAGTCCCGCATGTTCCCCGGGGACCACTTCTACTTCCGACACTGGCCGGAGGCGTTCGCCATGGACCTGATCAACCGGCTGCACCGGCACGCGGGTGCGGACCGGTGACGGCCGCACGCCTGGACGCGGTGGCCACCGCCGACCGCGTCGCCGGCGCGCTGACCGAAGCCGGCTTCGCACCCTGTTTCGGCACGCCGTGCGGCATCCTCGCGCCGCTCTACGCGGCCCTGCCCGGCCTGCTCACGGTGGCCAGGGAGGACAACGCGGTCGGCATGGCGGCCGGTGCGGCCCTGGCCGGGCACGCGCCCGCGGTGCTGATGCAGAACTCCGGCCTCGGCCAGTCGGTGAACGCGCTGGCCTCCCTGGTCGTGCCCTACCGGATCCCGATGTTGCTGGTGGTGAGCGTCCGCGGGGCCGACGGCGACCCGACCCCGGAGAACCAGGTGATGGGACGGCTCACCGAGCCGCTGCTGGCCGGGCTGGGCGTGCCGGCGGAGATCCTCGAGGCCGACGGCGTCGAAGAGCAGGTGGCCCGGTTGTGGCTGGTCGTCCGCGAACGCCCCGCCGCCCTCCTGGTCCCGCCGACGGCGCTGGGGTGGCGGGCATGAACAAGACCACGGCGATCGCGGCCGTCCTGGCGGTGACCCCGGGGCGTCCGGTCGTGTTCACCACCGGCTACGCCTGCCGCGTCGCGCGCCACCTGGCCGACCGGCCGGGCCACTTCTACATGACCGGCTCGATGGGGCTGGCCTCTTCGATCGGCATCGGGCTCGCGCTCACCACCGGCCGTCCCACGGTCGTGGTCGACGGCGACGGGGCCCTCCTGATGAACCCGGTCGGTCCGCTGACCGCGGGCACCGTGCCGGGCCTGCCCCTGGTCCACGTGGTCCTCGACGACGCCGCCTACGCCTCCACCGGCGGCCAGGACACCCCCCGCGCCGACATCCCGGCGCTCGCACGGGCCTGCGGATACTCCCGCGTGACGTCCACTTCGGACGCAACGGACCTGCGCGACGCCGTGGGTGCCGCGCTGACGGCCGGCCCGGGACCTGCGTTCGTGCACGCGGTGCTGACCGGGCCGGACGACCCGGTGCCGCCGCGGGTGGACGTCGACCTGGGCGGCCACGCCCGGACGTTCCGCGACTTCGTGACGGGCGGCTGCCGGTGAGCGAAACGGTGTGGGACAGGGTCGCGGCGCAGGCCGCGCGAACCCCGGAGGCCGTGGCGGTGGTCCCGTGGACGTACGCGGAACTGGTGGACCGCGTCTCGGCGGTGGCGAGCACGATCTCCGGGTACGCCGGTCCCGGGCAGGTCGTGGCCATCGACGTGACCGGCGCGCCGGCGGGGCTCGTGGCGTTCCTGGCCACCGCCCGCGCCGGCTGCACCGCACTGCCGTTGAGCGCCGAAAGCCCACCGCCGCATCGCGCGCTGATGCTGGAAGACGCCCGGCCGGCCCTGGTGGTCACCGAGGACGACGGCACCTGCGCGGTGCGCCCGACCGCGTATTTCGGGTTCCCCGCCGGGGACACCCCGCCGAGCGACATCGCGTACGTGATGTACACGTCGGGTTCCACCGGCCGGCCCAAGGGCGTGCTCGTCCCGCACGCGGCGCTCGTCCGGCGGCTCGCCGGCCTCGCCCGGGTGCCGGGGCTGGCCGCGGGGGAGTCGATGCTGGCGATGACGGCGTTGTCGTTCGACATCTCGCTCGCGGAGATCCTGCTCCCGGTGTCGGTGGGCGCCACCGTGGTCCCCGCCCCACCCGCGGCCCGCGTCGACCCCGAGGTCTTCGCCGGCGTCGTCGCCTCGACGTGCCCGACGGTCCTGCAGGCGACGCCCAGCTTCTGGCGGCTGGCACTGGCGTGGGGATGGACCGGGGCCCCGGCCGGCCGGATTTGGTGCGGCGGTGAACCGCTCACCCCGAGCCTGGCGGCGAAGCTGCTGCCGCGGTGCGCGCAGCTCTGGAACGTCTACGGCCCCACGGAGGCGACGATCTGGGCGACGGCCGCGCACATCACGGACCCGGACGCGGTGTCCCTCGGCACGGCCCTGCCCGGAACGGGAGTGCTGCTGCTCGCCGACGACGGCAGCCCGATCACCGAACCCGGCACCCCGGGCCGGCTGGTCCTGTCCGGCGACGGCGTGGCCGCCGGCTACCTCGACCGCCCCGAACTGACGGCAGCCCGCTTCCCCGGCGGCTGCTACCACACCGGCGACCTGGCCGCGTACCGCGCGGACGGCACCCTCGAATACCTCGGGCGCGAGGACAACCAGATCAAGCTCCGCGGCCACCGGATCGAACTCGGCGAGATCGAAGCGGTGGCCGAGAGGTGCCCCGGCATCACGGCGGCGGTCGCGGTCCTGAAGAACCCGGACACCACCTCGGCCCACATCGCGTTGTACGTCACCGGCGAGATCACCGCGCGGTCGGTGCGGACGTGGTTCGCCGATCAGCTGCCGCCGCCCATGCGGCCCACCACGGTCGAGGTGGTGGCGGAGCTGCCGCGGACCTCGGCGGGGAAGGTGGACCGGCAGGCCCTCACGTCCCGCTAGCCAACGGCGCCCAGAGCTGCGCCGCTTGATCAGGGTGCGCGACGACCGTCACGCGTGAGACAGCAGTCTGGGCCCGAAGTAGTGGGGGACACGGCGCCGCTCTGGCTTAGCCGCGCGGTCCAGCGCCGTGCAGGAGGGTGTCGATCACGAGGGTGGCCGGCTCGTCCGGGTCCTGAGTGCCCGGCTTGGCGATGGCTTCGCTCAGCGCCGCCGGGGCCGCGGGTGGTGGCGAGCAGGTTTCGATGATCTGTTCCAGCCCGCCGGGCACGGTAAGAACCTGGGCCGGTCCGGCGGCTGTGGCGCAAGCAGTGCGCTCGGAGTCTCCGGTACGGATCGGGCCACCGGCCACCCGGGGTGCGCGAGCTGTTCCGGCGCGGCGCGATCGTCGGCTCAGTCCAGTGCGTCGGTGATGAAGGTGAAGGTGAGCTGCTCGAGGTGACGTCGCGTGTCGGCGGGGAGATCGCGTAGCGGCCCTTGGCCGACCAGCACGGCCAGTCCGTGCACCATCGACCAGATCGGGTATTCGATGCCGTCGCGGCGTCGCTGGTCGAGCACGCCGGCGTCCACGAGTTCGTCGAGCACGATCCGGAGCTGCCCCAGGGGGGTGCGATCCTGGCCGGTCCTGGTTTCGGGTACGTCGTAGGCGTGCTGCTGTGGCAGGGCGAACGCGATGGCGAACAGTCCCGGGTCCTGGCGGGCGAACTCCAGGTACGCGGCGCCGATCGCGCCGAGCCGAGCGCCGGCCGCGGTGGGATCGCCGTACTCGCCGGGCACGCGGGCGACGCCCGCGGCCATCCGGTCGGCGAGCTCGCCCATGGCCGCCGCGCTGACCGCGGCGAGGAGTTCGTCGCGGTCCGCGAAGTGCCGGTACGCGGCGTTGGGGACCACGCCCACCATCCGGGTCGCTTCGCGCAGCACCACCGCGTCCGGGCCACCGGCGCGGGCCAGTTCAAGGCCCGCCGCGACCAGGCCTTCGCGAACGGCGCCGCGTGGCCGTCGTTCCCTTGGTGATCCGCTGACCGTCACAGGAACAGGATAAACATAGTGGACAGTGTCCACTAACTGCGCTATGGTGGACAGCGTCCACTAACTGACTGGGGAAACACCATGACTGGAATGAACTCCCTGCTGGAGCGCAACGAACGGTTCGCCCAGACCTACCGCGCCACCGGTCTGGGCCTGCCGGCCGCGCGGACGGTCGTGCTGGCGTGCCTGGACCACCGAGTCGATCCCGCGATCGTCCTCGGACTCGAACTCGGCGACGCCCCCGTCATCCGCAACACCGGCGGACGCGTGACGCAGGCCGTCATCGAGGACATCACCTATCTCGCCTTCCTCGCCGAACGGCTGACGGGCGGCGAGGGCGTGGCCGACTCGCTGTTCGAGGTCGCGATCTTGCACCACACCCAATGTGGAGCCGGCCTTCTCGCCGATCCCGGTTTCCGTCGGCAGGCCGCCGAGGCGACCGGCGTGCCCGAGGCAGCGCTGCAGGCTCGCGCCGTTGCGGACCCGCGCACCACGGTCGAAACCGACGTCGAACTCCTGCTGGCCGCACCGTCGCTCTCCGCCAAGATCAGCGTCTCCGGGCACGTGTACGACATCGCCACCGGCCGCGTCGCCACGACACTGCGGGCCTGCCACCCAGTGAACTCGTGATCACGCCTACCACTTTGGAGGACGTCGTGTACAACCCGCCTGCCTATGTCTGGGCGATCACCATCGGCGGTCCCGCCGCCGTCGCGGCCGTGACCTGCGCCGTGCTGTACAGCGGCGCCAAACGCGCCGGCCTGGGGACGCGGTCGGCGACGCTGGTCGCCGGGGCCGCGGCCGTCCTGCTCGGTGGCTGGATCACCGCCAGCGCGGTGATCGCGGGTCACGGCTGGTACGAGGCACAGGCCGGCCGGGTGCCGTGGCTGGCGGTCGCGGCGGCCGGGTGCCTGGCCACACTGCTGGCGCTGAGCCGGATCCCGGTGGTGACGCGCGCGCTGACGGCCGAGGGCATGGCCGCCCGCCTTCTGCTGCCGCACTCCTTCCGGGTGGCCGGTGTGTTCTTCCTGCTCTACATGGCCTTCGGTCACCTGCCCGCAGTGTTCGCCCTGCCCGCGGGGCTGGGCGACATCGCCGCCGGTATCGCCGCGCCACTGGCCGCGCGCAGGCTCGCGCACGGCACCGGCCGCCGCGCCGCCCTGTGGTTCAACGCGTTCGGCATCACCGATCTGGTCGTCGCCACGACCCTCGGCGCCCTCACCGGATACGGACTTCTCGACGTCACACCCTCGGCTGCCCCGATCGGTGAACTCCCGCTCGTGCTGATCCCGACGGCCACCGTGCCGCTGCTGCTGGCCCTGCACATCACGTCCGTGTCGACGCTCGTCCGGGCCACACGCCCAGCGCCGCTCGCCGACCGGCTCCATTTTGGCGCCACGTCATCCTGATCCCGCATCGTGCGGGAGTACCAGCCGAGCGCCCGGTTCGCGATCGGCGGCGGAGATTTTCCGTTGAAGGTGTTGTTCTGTAAGGGAAATTCGCGCGCGGACGCTGGTGTTCGTCCCGGTGCACCAGGTGGCGGGGTGTTGGGCGTGCGTATGTCTGCCCGTCACTCAACTACGCCACGGTCGTGTCTTTCGCAGTCTTGGCTCTCGGTGTTTCCCGGACATTGGAGGCTTCGAGATGAGACCGAGCAGGCGAACGAAGGCCAGGACGGTGCTGGCAGCCGCGGGTGGGCTGGCCGTGGCGGCGACGGTGGTGGCGGGCGCGCCGGCGCAGGGGGTGGACCAGCACGGCGGTGGCCGCGGTCTCGCGCTCACCGGGGTTCCGGCGAACGCCAAGGTGGCCGGGCTGACCGTGCCGAACACGCTGTCCCCGGAGCTGGCGGAGTGGGTCGCCGCCCAGGGCTCGAACCGGCTGGAGAACGCGACTGCGGACCTCCCGTTCTTCGGGTACCGCGGTGACGGTCCGCTGCTGCCCGCCGCCGGTGACCTGCCCGCGGCCGGGCACCTGGTCGAGGCGTCCAAGACCGAGCCGGACAAGAACACCTACCTCGTGCTGCACGGTCAGCGCGGCGCCGACCCGCACTACGACTACGGCACGCACTTCGTCTTCCAGGGTCACGAGGCGGGCGCCACCGGCTACCTCACGCGCGTCAACCTCGACGCCGACGCCGCGCACCGGGTCACCCTGCTGTCCACCGCGACCACCGACGGCAAGCCGCTGCCGGACTTCGACGGCTCGACGTGGGACCCGTGGGCGCGGCGGCTGCTGTTCACCGCCGAACTCGGTGCCAGCGGCGGCGTCTGGCAGTCCACACTGGACGGGACGCGAACCGAGGACATCTCCGGTGCGCTCGGCCGCGGCGGTTACGAGGGCATCCAGAACGACTCCGCGGGCAACCTGTGGGTCGTCGAGGACTCCGGCGGCGCGACCGTGCCCGGGACGAATGCCAAGCTGCCCAACAGCTTCGTCTACCGGTACGTGCCCAGCGACAAGGGTGACCTCACGCACGGCAAGCTGCAGGCCCTGCAGGTGCGCTCCCGGCGCACCGGGGCACCGATCGCGTTCCAGCCGATCGACGCCGCGCACCCCAAGGGCAACGCCTTCAGCGACGACACCAAGGACTTGCACACCTACGGCCTGTCGTTCGACACGAAGTGGGTGACCATCCACGACACCGCCACCGACCCGGCCTCGGCCGGGTTCGACGCGAACGCGCTGGCCAAGGCCGCCGGGGCCACCCCGTTCAAACGGCCGGAGAACGGCCAGTTCCGGCCGGGCACCGGCTTCCGCGAGTTCTACTTCGACGAGACCGGCGACACCAACGCCACGAGCACGGCCAACGACGGCTACGGCGGCTGGGGCGCGGTGCTCAAGCTGAGCCAGGCCGACCCGAAGGCCGACACCGGCACGCTGTCGCTGGTCTACAACGGCGACCAGGAGCACACCGGCCTCGACAACGTGGCATTCCTGGACGCCGACCACGTGGCGTTCGTCGAGGACGCGGGCGACGCCCTGCACACCCAGCGCGGGCTGCTGGACTCGGCGTACCTGTTCGACGTGCGCGCCGACTACGCCCGCGGCGCCCAGCCGGTGCGCTTCCTCGCCGAGGGCCGCGACTCGTCGGCGACGCTGGACTCGGCGTTCAGCGGCCGGACCGGCTTCCAGAACGACGGCGACAACGAGATCACCGGGATCCACGCCTCCACCGGCGACCCGTCGCCGCAGGGCATCCTCGGTGCCCAGCGGCCGACGCCGTTCGCCGGCGGCTGGCGGTTGTTCTGGACCCAGCAACACGGCGACAACGTGCTCTGGGAAATCACTCGGCGCTGAGCCGGCGGGCGCGGCGGGCCTCGGCCCGCCGCGCACTCGCCCGCAGCGGGCCACCCCTGCGCGACCACCGCGCCGCACCTGGCGCCCGGCCGGCGTGCGGGCAAGCCGACCTCGGGGTCGATGTCGACAATTTCCGTTCGAAAGTGCGGTTGGTCCGGTATTTCCGGACCTGCGCGCTTCATCCCTTGTGAACGCCGGCAGCATCGAAGCGCAGTCCCTTGTTTCGCTGCTGTATACCGGGATGATCGAGCCTGAGCGCGCATCACTGGGGGTCGCGCGTAAGGACGACAATGGCCGAACCTCGGTTCGAACTGGTTCACATTTCCCCGGAGCAACTGCGGGGACGGGGGTACACCGGCTCGGCGGGAAAAGTCATGTGGCGGTTTCTTTCCGCCAACAACCGCAGTCTGGCGCAGTCGGCAACGTCCTTTCCGGACGCTCCTTCCTGCGCTGACGCCGTGCGGGCGCTCCGCGGTCAGCTCGCGCTCGCCGAAGTTGTCACCGTGCGCGACACCAGGGGCAAGTGGTTGTGGCAGCTCAAGATCGCGGGTGTCGCGGTCGGTGTGTCGGCACGCAGTTACCAGCGGCGGCTGCACGCGGTCAATTCCGGGAATTCTTTTCGGGACCTCGCGGAACGCAGTCCCGCGGTTTCCGGTGCACGTGTTCGTCCGTAGTTCACGTTCCGGCCCGGAGACGTCCAGATCGCCGGGAAAGGCTCTCGTTCGGACGAGACAAGGGGAGTGCGATGACCAGTGTGCTGACCGAGGCACCGCGGACGGAGGTACGGCGAAGAACCGGGGCCCCGGGCGGGGCCGACCAGGCGTTCCTCGCCGTGCTCCTGGGAGCCGGTGTGGTCGTGCTCGCGATCATGGTCACCGTTGGCGGGTTCCTGGTGAAGAACGGCGCCCAAGCCCTCGATCTCGCCGGATTCTCCTTTCTCACCACCCAGACCTGGCAGCCGGACTCCGGGAACTTCGGCATCGCCGCCGTGCTCGTCGGCACCTTGCTGATCGCCGGCACCGCGCTCTGCGTCGCCTTCCCGCTGGCGTTCGGCGTGGCGCTCTACATCTCCGAATACGCCCCGGCCCGGCTGAAGCGGGTGCTGATCAGCCTGGTCGACCTGATGGCCGCCGTGCCGAGCGTCGTCTACGGCCTGTTCGGCGCGGTTTTCCTGCAGTGGAACGCCCTCGACGTGCCGCGCTGGCTCGCCGTCCACCTCGGCTGGTTCCCGCTGTTCACCGTGGACGGCTACGACGCGAACGACCCGCTGAGCAGCCAGACGGTGTTCGCCAGCTCGACGTTCTTCGCCGGCCTGATCGTCGGGATGATGGTCATGCCGATCACCTGCTCGGTGATGCGCGAGTCGTTTTCCCAGGCACCGCCCGGAGAACGTGAAGGCGCCTACGCGCTCGGCGCGACGCGCTGGGGGATGATCCGCAGCGTCGTGCTCCCGTACGGCCGGGGCGGGATGATCGGCGGCACCATGCTCGGCCTCGGCCGGGCGCTCGGTGAAACCATCGCCGTCTACATGATCATCGCGCCGGTCTTCACCATCCAGCCGCACATCCTGCAGAGCGGCGCCAACTCGGTGTCCGCGCTGATCGCCCAGCAGTGGGCCGCGGCCAGCCCGTTCGGCCTCTCCGCGCTGATGGCCGCCGGGCTCGCGCTCTTCGCACTGACCCTGCTGGTCAACTTCGGCGCGTCGGCGATCATCGCGCGCAGCCGGTCCGGTCAGGGCAGCGAAGCATGACCGACGCCCAGGAACGCCGGCGGGTCACGAAACCCGGCCGGCTCCTCGACCGGGTCGCCGTGCTGGGCGCGCTCGTCGCGGCTGTCGCACTCACCGCGCTCGTGTTCGACCAGCTGGCGCCGTTCGGCGGGGTGATCGGCTTCGCCGTCCTGGCCTGGCTGGTGTTCCTCGGCCTCTACGGACTGCTAGTCTCGCTCACCGAAAACGCGCTGACCGTCCGGGACCGGCTCGTCTCGGCCGTGGTGCACAGCCTCGCGGTCTTCGCGCTGCTGGCCCTGGTGACGATCGTCGCGTATCCGATGATCCGGGGCATCGACGCGTTGCGCCACCTGAACTTCTTCACCCAGGACATGGCCACCGCGGGCCCGCTCGACCCGCTGACGCAAGGCGGGATCCTGCACGCCGTCGTCGGCACGCTGGAGCAGATCGCCATCGCGCTGGCCGTCACCGTCCCCTTGGGACTGACTTGCGCGGTGTACCTCAACGAAGTCCGGGGCGCGTTCTCGAGGTTGGTCCGCACGATCGTCGACGCGATGACGGCGCTGCCGTCCATCGTGGCCGGTCTCTTCGTCTACGCCGCGCTGATCGTCGCGCTGGGGCTGGAGAAGTCGGGCCTCGCCGCGGGGTGCGCGATCAGCGTGATGATGCTGCCCATCGTCATCCGCGCGGCCGACGTCGTGCTCCGGCTCGTGCCGGGCAACCTGCGGGAGGCGTCGCTGGCGCTGGGGGCGGGTCGGCTGCGGACGGCCTGGCACGTCGTCCTGCCGACCGCGCGGTCCGGCCTGACCACGGCGATCCTGCTCGGCACCGCCCGCGGGATCGGCGAAACGTCGCCGGTGCTGATCACCGCCGGGTTCACCGCCTACCTCAACGCGGACCCGCTGTCCGGGCCCCAGATCTCCTTGCCGCTGGCGACCTTCTCGCTCGTCACCTCACCGGAGGAGGCGATGAAGGCTCGCGGGTTCGGAGCTGCGGCGGTGCTGATGCTGCTCGTGCTGGTGTTGTTCGTGATCGCCCGGATCGCGGGCGGTCGCCCGGCCGGGGAGCTGACGCGCGGCGCACTCCGGCGCCGCGCGCGGGCCTCGGCCGCCGACCGCGAACGGTTCGACAGCCGGATGCGGGGAGAGCAATGAGGAACTTCCGTGCGGTGCGGTGGGTTGCCGCGGCGCTGGTCCTGGTGCTGCTCGGGCAGTCCACGGCCTTTGCCCAGAGCTACGTGCCGATCAGCGGCGCCGGCTCGACATGGAGCTCCAACGCGCTGGACCAGTGGCGCAAGAACGTCGGCCAGTACGGCATGCGGATCAGCTACGCGGCCACGGGTTCCACCGACGGCCGCAACCAGTTCAAGGCCGGCCAGGTCGACTTCGCCGTCTCGGAGATCCCGTACGGACTGACCGACGCCGGCGTCACCGACAACCCGCCGACGGACCGCGGCTACGCGTACATGCCGATCGTCGCCGGCGGGACGTCGTTCATGTACAACCTGCACATCGGTGCCACGCGCGTGACGAACCTGCGCCTGTCCGGCCAGACGCTCACCGGCATCTTCACCGGGACCATCACGAACTGGGCGGACCCGGCGATCAAGACCGACAACCCCGGGCTGACCCTGCCCGCCCGCAAGATCATCCCGGTCGTGCGGTCCGACGGCTCGGGCACCAGCGCGCAGTTCACCGCCTACATGGCGAGCCAGTTCGGCGGGGCGTGGGACGCGTTCTGCCGCAAGGCGGGGCGCGCGACGCCGTGCGGGTTCACTTCGAACTACCCGCTGGTGCCGCCGGTGGTCGGGCAGTCCGGCTCGCTCGGCGTGACCAACTACGTGCGCCAGGACCAGAGCGAAGGCGCGATCACCTACGTCGAATACTCCTACGCGCGCAACGCGGGCTTCCCGATCGCCAAGGTGCTCAACAAGGCCGGCTATTACATCGAGCCGAAGGCGACCAGCGTTGCCGTCGCGCTGCTCGCGGCGGCGATCAAGCCGGACCTGACCCAGGACCTCGGCGGCGTCTACAACAACCCGGACGCGCGCACGTACCCGTTGTCCAGCTACAGCTACATGATCCTGCCGACCACGCCGACGTCCCCGTTCAACACCGACAAGGGGAAGACGCTCTCGGACTTCGCGTACTACTTCCTCTGCGAGGGCCAGCAGCAGGCCGACCAGCTCGGGTACTCACCGCTGCCGAAGAACCTCGTGCAGGCCGGGCTCGACCAGGTGGCGCGGATCCCGGGCTCGACGAAGAAACCCACCGACATCTCGAAGTGCAACAACCCGACGTTCTCGCCGGACGGCACCAACCTGCTCGCCAAGAACGCGCCGCAGCCGTCGCCGTGCGACAAGATCGGCGTGACGCAGTGCGCGGAAGGCACCGGCGGTGCGCGTGCGCCGACCCCGGTGGCCGGCGGCACCGGCTCGGGGCCCGGCGCGCAGTCCGCGACCGGCCCGAACGGCACCACCGGCCCCGGTGGCACGAGCGCGACGACCGGGCCCGACGGCACCACCGGACCCGCGACCGGCGCGATCGACCCCGACACGGGGCTGCCGATCAACGGCCAGAACATCGCCGCCGGCGGCTCGGCCGTCCCGGTTTCCCTCGACCAGCGGGACAACGCGACCGCTGCGCTGCTCACCGCGCTGGCCGTCGCGCTCCTGCTCGGCCTGGTCATCGGCCCGCCGATCCTGGCCCGCCGCCTGGGCAAGGACGGTGACGAGCGATGAAGCTCGCCCGCCTGCTGCTCGCCGCGGTGCTGGCGGTGGCCGCGCTCGCCGTCGCGGACACCGGCAACGCCGAAGACGCCACGAACTCGGCCCTGACGGTGTCCGGCACCGGCTCGTTCTCGAGCCTGAAGGTCACCGTCGACCAGACCACGGACCTGATCAACCAGACCGTCCACGTCAGCTGGACCGGCGGCGCGCCGACCGGCCCGTCGGGCAACTTCGCCACCAACTACCTGCAGCTCATGCAGTGCTGGGGTGACGACCCGGCCGGGCCGACGCGCGAGCAGTGCCAGTACGGCGGCCTGGCCGCGCAGGGTTCGCCGGTGGCCGGAGCCTGGGCGCGGCGACGGCAGGTCAGCTACGGGTCCACGTTGGTCGATCCGCTGGAGACGCTGAAGCCGGCGGCGCCGGGCCAGCAGGCCGTCGTGCCGTTCCGCTCGGTCACCGGTGTGACGACCACGTCGCCCGGCGACTTCTTCACCGCGGGCACCACGAACGAGCTCCCGCTCGCCAAGACCCGGCTCGACGGCGGCGGCGAGGTCGACTTCGAGGTCCAGACGGCGCTCGAGTCCTACGGCCTCGGCTGCGGCACCGTGGTGAACGGGAGCCCGCGCTCGTGCTGGCTCGTCGTCGTTCCGCGCGGAAACAAGGAGGTCGACGGCTCGACGGTCGGCGGCGACAACCGCCCGCAGCTCGACTCGTCCCCGCTGAGCGCGTCCAACTGGGCCCAGCACCTCTCGATTCCGCTGAAGTTCCAGCCGGTCGGCGCGGCCTGCCCGATCGGCGCGGCCGAACGGCCGACGTCGGGTGACGAGTTCCTGGCCGACGCCGTGCTGCGCTGGCAGCCGAAGCTCTGCGCCGGCGGTGGGACCGTCTTCGGCTTCACCCAGGTGCCGGACGGCGTGGCCCGGCAGACGCTGCTCTCGGACAACCCCGGCCTGTCGTTCCTCCGCGATCCGGTGCCGCCGGACCAGGCCACCAAGCCGCTCGTCTACGCGCCGATCGCGTTGTCCGGCTTGAGCATCGCGTTCATCACCGAACGGCAGTCGGCGGGGGAGGGGGTCGTGCCGCCGGAGATCTGGCACCGCGATGGCGAGCAGATCACCGACCTGAGCCTCACGCCACGGCTGGTCGCGAAGCTGCTCACGCAGTCGTACGTGCTGTCGCTGCCGGTGCGGCAGGACTACCTCAAGGGCAACCCGGACTCGCTGACCGCCGACCCCGAGTTCGTCGCGCTCAACCCGGAGTTCAAGGACTCCGGCCGCCTCATGTCCATTGTGGACGCGCTGGTGCCCACTGTGGACATGGACGCGACGACGGCGCTGTGGCGGTGGATCGCCGCGGACAAGGACGCCACGGACTTCCTGAACGGCGTCCCGGATCCGCACGGCATGAAGGTCAACCCGAACTTCAAGGGCCTGAAGCTGCCGGTGTCGAACTTCCCGAAGGCCGACCTGACCTGCACCGGCACCGGGCTGCTCGCCAGCTGCGCGCTCGACCTGCGTCCGCTGGCCGGCGACATGCACGAGGCCGGCCGCGCGATCAGCCGTGGTGACACGCTGGGCAAGGCGCCGACCGGCTTCGCGACCCCGGACGGCAAACCGCAGCTCAAGGCCGTCGACCGGCAGCCGCAGGGACAGCGAAGCCTGCTGGCGGTCGTCGACACCCCGACCGCGGCGCGCTACGGCCTGCCGACGGCGAAGCTGCGCAACGCCTCGGGCGCGTTCGTGGCTCCTTCGGACGCTTCGATGCTCAGCGCCGTCGCGGCCGCCAAGCCCGGCGCGGTCGGCGACGTCCTGTCGGTCGACCCGCTGACGACGGCGAAGGACGCCTACCCGCTGACGAACCTGGCCTACGCGGCGACCGCACCGTCCGCTTTGGACACGAAGGCGGGTGCCGACTACGCCGCGTTCCTGAAGTACGCGGTGGGCGACGGTCAGCAGCCGGGGATCGCGCCCGGGCAGCTGCCCGCGGGGTACGTCCCGCTGCCCGCGGCTCTGCGGGCCCAGACCACGTCGGCCGCGGACAAGATCGCCGCGGACGCGGGCAAGGCGGTCACCCCGCCGACGTCGTCCGCGCCGGCTCCGGACTCCGTCCGCGGGCCGCCCGTCGGCGGATCTCCGGCGGGCGACCAGTCGCTTCCCGGTGGGCAGCAACCGCCCGCGACGTCCGCGCCGGCCTCCGCGCCGTTGCCGGTGAAGGCGGTGACCACGCCGCCCACGACGTCGGCGGTCCAGCAGCCGGTCGCGCAGGCGCGCCCGACCCCGGCGACGCCGGTGGGGTTCGTGCGGTACGTGCTGCTCATCCTGCTCGCGGCCGGTGCGGTGGCCGCCGCGTCCGGTCCGGCGCTGACGCGCTGGGGCAGCCGGAGGGGGAGGTGATGTCCACGGCCCGCCGCGCGGGGAGCTGTCACTCCACCGCACGACGAGCCGGGTGAACCCAGCAAGCCCGGTGTCGGAGCCCCTACGACGACGACACCGGCACGTCCGGGCACGAGCCCGGGCATCCCTGCTGCGAAAAGGATACCTGAAGTGCGTAGAAGACATGCTCTCGTCACGGTCGCCTCGGCGGCCATGCTGCTCGTGCTGGGTGGCGCCGCTCAGGCCGACCCGGCCGGCGCGCCCACCTACCGCGACCTCGCCGGTGTCGGCTCGGACACCACCCAGGGCGTGGTGAACGGCCTGGCCGACGCGATCACCGTCGGCGGCGTCAAGGTGCTCGGTTCCTACGACGCGGTCGGGTCCGCCACCATCACCACCAAGGACCCCGCCGTCAACGCCAACTGCACGATCCCGCGTCCGGCGGGCTCGGGCAACGGCGTCAACGCGCTGGTCGCCTCGCTCGACGGCAACACCGGCTGCGTGCAGTTCGCGCGGTCGTCGTCGAACAACTCGGCGAACTACGCGGGCAAGAACCTCACCTACGTCCCGTTCGCGGTGGACGCGGTCACCTACGCGGTCCGCGCGGACAGCTCCATCTCGAAGAAGCTCACGACGGCGCAGCTGAAGAGCATCTTCAACTGCACCGCGCCCGGTGTCGGCACGACGTACAAGCCGCTGCTGCCGCACTTCGGCTCGGGCACCCGGTCGTTCTTCCTGTCCCAGCTGGGGCTCACCGACGCGGCGAACTTCACCACGACCTTCTCGTGCGTGCACGACACCGACGCGGCGAACACCCCGATCGAGGAGAACACCGGCACGTTCCTCATCGAGCCGGCCAACGTCGCGCCGTACTCCATCGCCTCCTACCAGGCCCAGGTCAACGGGGTGATCCCGGCGGTGCAGGGCAAGGCCGTGCTCGCCACGCTGAACGGCATCTCGCCGACCGCGCTGAACACCAGCTCGTCGTTCAAGCGGGACGTCTACAACGTCATCCCCAGCGGCCAGGTGGGGAACGCGCCGTACAGCACCGTGTTCGTCGGCAGCGGCTCGGCGATCTGCCAGAACGCCGACCTGATCAAGAAGTACGGCTTCGGCCAGGCCGCCAACTGCGGCGACACCGCCATCGTCACGCCCTGAAAGGCAACGCACCCATGAGCTCCAGATCCTTCGCGCACCGGTTCGCCGTCGGGGCGGCGGTCGTCGGCACGGCCCTCGCGGCGATGTTCGGCTCGATCGCGCCGGCTTCGGCCGCCGTCCCGCCGGGCACCCTCGGCACCCTCACCCTGAGCCCGGCCACGGGCTTCGACACGACCGCGGGCGTCGCCACGACGTCGGCGGGCTGCCCGGACACCTCGGACGCGTACTACATGTACGTCTACGGCCCCGGCGGCTTCACGAACGGTCTCATCGCCACGACCACCAGCAGCGTCAACTTCTCCACCACGGCGGGCTTCCCGATCCAGCAGGGCCTGTCGTTCAAGGACATCGCGCTGGACAACAGCACCACCGTCCAGCCGGGCCAGTACACCCTGGTGGCCAGCTGCGTCGACTCGTTCTCGCAGCAGGTGATGGGCACCTTCACCAAGGACATCTGGTTCACCGACGCCACGCACTACCAGGGCACCGACCCGAACGCGCCGGTCACCACGGCGACGTCGCTCGCGGTCTCCCCGGCGTCCCCGGTCACCCAGGGCAGCCCGGTCACCCTCACCGCGACGGTGACGCCGGCTTCCGCGGGCGGCACCGTCCAGTTCAAGGACGGCGCGGCCAACCTCGGCAGCCCGGTCGCCGTCTCCGGCGGCACCGCGGCGCTCACCACCTCGGCGCTGGGCACCGGCAGCCACTCGCTGACCGCGGTCTTCACCGGCGGCTCGGCGAACGTCGCCGGCTCGACGTCGCAGGCGGTGACCTTCCAGGTCAACGCCCCGGTCGCGACGCCGACCACGACCGCGCTCTCGGTCACCCCGAGCGGCACGGCCGCGCAGTACAGCTCGGTGACGCTGAACGCCTCGGTCACGCCCGCGGGCGCGGCCGGGTCGATCCAGTTCACCGACGGCGGCGCGAACCTGGGCAACCCGGTCGCGCTGTCCGGCGGCACGGCTTCGCTGTCGTCGTCGACGCTGGCGGTGGGCGCGCACACCTTCACCGCGAAGTTCGTGCCCATGAACTCTGCCGCATTCGTGGCGTCGGAGTCCGCGGGCGTGCCGCTGAGCGTGACGGCGTTCGCCGGGGTGGCTGCCTCGGAGAACATCACCACCACCGTCACCGCCGGTGCGTTGCTGATCAGCGTGGCCAACCAGAACGTCACGCTGCCGTCGCCGGTCATGCTGCCCGACGCCTCGATGCTGCAGACCTCGGGCAACCTGAACCCGGTCACCGTCACCGACACCCGGGCGGGCAACCCCGGCTGGAACGTCTCCGGCCAGGCGACCGACTTCGGTGACGGCGCTTCGCACGCGATCAACGCCGGCAACCTCGGCTGGACGCCGTCCATCGTGGACAAGGTCGCGGCGCAGAACATCACCGCGGGTCCGGCCGTCAACCCGGCCGCGGCGATCGCCCCGGGCACGGCCGCTCCGGCGGGCGCGGGTCTCGCGGGCTCCCGCACCCTGGCCACCGCCGCCGCGAACGGCGGCAACGGCACGGCGCACCTGACCGCCGGGCTTTCGCTCAACGTGCCGACGTCGACCGTCGCCGGCACCTACACCTCGGTACTGACCCTCACCGCCATCTGATCACCCGGGTCTCCGGCAACGCGGTCGTGAGTGAGAAACAGGGTTAGAACACTGTTTCTCACTCACGACAACGGCGGCAGAAGCCTTGCCGGAGACCCGGTTCCACCCCTGCCTCCCGAAGGGATTCCGATGCGCTTAGCCGTCCTGGCCGCCGCGTTCCTGCTCGCGTTCGCGCCGTCGGCCGCTGCCCAGACCCCCGCTCCGCCGCCGGCCGCGGGCGACCAGCGGGTGACCTTCGGGGTCCGCCCGGCCACCGCGACCGCACCGGACAACCGCGCGAGCTTCGGCTACAGCGCCACTCCGGGCGCCGTCGTGAAGGATTTCGTCGCGGTGTCCAACGTCGGAACCAATCCGGTGACGCTGAAGATCTACGCCAGCGACGCCTTCAACACTCCCGAAGGCGGCTTCGACCTGCTCGCCGCGGGCAAGCCATCGGTCGACGTGGGCGCCTGGACCAAGCCGGACAAGGCGAGTGTTTTCCTGGCCCCGCGGACGGTTTCGATCGTGCCGTTCGCCCTGACCATCCCCGCGAACGCGACCCCGGGCGACCACGCGGCGGGCATCGTCGCCGCGCTGACCACCGAACAGACGGGCGCGAACGGGCAGAAGGTCGCGGTCGAGCAGCGCGTCGGCGCCCGCGTCTACCTGCGCGTCACCGGCGACCTGACGCCCCGGCTGGCGATCACCGGGCTCACCGGGTCGTACGCGGCGACGCCGTTCGGCCGCGGGGACGCGACGGTCAGCTACACCGTCCGCAACACCGGCAACACCCGGTTGTCCGGCAAGCAGCGCGTCAGCGTGAGCACGCCGTGGGGGTCCACTGTGGACGGGGAGGCACTGCCGCCGATCCCGGAACTCCTGCCGGGTGGGCTGATCAAGGTGACCACGACGGTCCGCGGCGTGCTGCCCGCGGGCTGGCTGGACGCCACCGTGCACGTCGATCCGGTACCCGCACCAGGGTTCACCGACCTCGTCCAGCCCGCCGAAGAGTCCGTGACGCTGAGCGCGGTGCCGTGGGCGGCCCTCGGTGTGTTGGCCGTGCTGCTGCTGGGGATCTTCGCGCTGCTGTTCACGCGGCGCCGCCGTCGCCGCGGCGCTACCGAGCCGGTGGAGGAGGGGGCCGAACATGCGACGGCGCTTTGAGATCCTGCTCGCGGTGGCCGCGTTCGGGCTCGTCGCAACGCCCGCGGAGGCCGCTCCGCTCGGCGGCCTGGTCATCACCCCGGGCGAGGGGCAGGACGCCGCGACGATCCGGATGCACACCAGCGGCGGCTGCCCCGCGGACGCCGACGCGTACTTCGCCACCCTGCGCGGCAAGGGGATGCCGGCCGACGGCCAGATCGTCGTCGCGAACACCGACGTCGGGCTGTCGCACACGAGCGGCTTCGACGTGTTCCTCGCGCAGACGTTGCGGGACTTCGCCGCGGACAACAAGACGACGCTGTCCGGGCAGTACGACATCGCCGTGCACTGCATCGACTCCTTCAGCCAGCAGAGCAAGGGCGAGTTCACCGCGGCGCTGAGGTTCGACACACCGGTGAAGTACGCGGCGCTCGGCGCCGCGAAGGGCCCTTCCCGGGTGCCCGAAACAACCGCCGCCACTCCGCAGGCGCCGGGCGCGGGCGCCGGTCCGGTGCCGGGGACGGCCGCGCCGGAGCTGCCGGCCGCGACCACCCCGGCACCGGAACCCAGCCGGACTGACGTGGCGGCTGGGAACCCGGCACCGGCCGGGTCGCTGGCCGCGGTGTTCGGCCTCGTCGCCGCCGTGGGCCTGGTGGCCGCCGTGGTGGCGCTCGCGGCCTGGGTAGTGCGCAGGCGTCGTGTCCAGTAACGGAAGGAAGGCTTTCATGCGTAAGCGTCAACTGGCCGTGGCCATCGGCTCGGCGGCCGCGGCGGGGAGCGTCGTGGTCGCCCTGGTGACTTCGTCATCGGCCTCGGCCGCGCTGCCGCCGCCGGGCAGCCTCGGCACGCTGACGATCGAACCGGCGACCGGTACCGCGGCGACCGCACCGGTGGTGCGGACCGCGCAGGGCTGCACGCCGGACTCCGACTCCTACATCGCGCACGTGTTCGGCCCCGGCGGGTTCGCGGACGGCCTGGTGGCGACGTTCGGGCTGCAGGACGTCAACTTCTCGACCACCCAGGCCTTCCCGGTGCAGTTCACCAAGAGCATGACCGACATCGCGACCGACAACAACACGACCGTCGTCGCCGGGACCTACGTGATCCGAGTGTCCTGTGTGGACTCCTTCGCGCAGACGACCACCGGCACGTTCACGACGAACATGTACTTCACCGACCCCGGCCACTACCAGTCGAACGACCCTTCGGGCGTACCGCCGACCACGACGTCCACCACCAAGGCGTCGGTCAGCACGTCCCAGCCGCCGACGACGACCTCTACGACCGCACCCACGACGACCACAACGCCGACGACCGCGACGACCACGCCGGTCACCTCCGTCACGACGACCACGAGGACGCCGGTCACCTCGGCCACCACGAGCACGACCACGCCGGTCACCTCGACCACGACAACGCCGGCTTCGACGTCGACCACCGCGCCGACCTCGACGACGACCAGCACCACCAGCACCACCACGCCGTCGACGAGCACCACCACCAGCCGCCCGGCCACGACCACCACCACGAGTACCAGTACGAGCGGCACAGCCACCAGCACCAGCACCAGCTCGTCGGCGAGCACCACGACGTCCACCGGCGACAGCACGGCGGAGACCGTCCCGGCCGGCGACGGTTCCGGCGGAACCGGCGCGGGCGCGGCGCAGTCGGTCGGGACCAGCGTCCCGCAGCGCACCCTCGCCAACACCGGCGTCAACGTCGGCTACCTGCTGCTCCTCGCCGTCGTCCTGCTCGGCGCGGGCGGTGTGGCGCTGGTCCTCGCCCGGCGGCGCAGGGCGGCCCGGTGGCCGTCGAAGTGACCCCGGCGGCCGCACCGCCCGCAGCGGTGCGGCTCGCCGGGCAGGCGCTGTCGATCGCGGCGGCGTTGATGTTGTGCCTGGTGGCGCAGTTCGGGCTGATCGGCGCCCTGGCCCACAACCGCGACCAGGACCGCGCCTACGACGCCTTTCGCGACCAGCTCGCCAACGCCACGGCGCCGGCGGGGGGCCTGGACCGCGACGGGCATCCGCTCGAGCCGGGAACGCCGGTGGCCGTGGTGGCGATCCCGCGGATCGGCCTGCGCGAGGTCGTCGGCGAAGGCACGTCGGCCACGGTGCTGAAGTCCGGACCGGGCCATCGGCGCGACACCGTCCTGCCCGGGCAGCCGGGGGTGAGCGTGGTCATGGGCCGCCGGGCCGGCTACGGGGGCCCGTTCGCCGACCTCGGCTCGCTCGCCCACGGCGACTTGATCACCGTGACCACCGGACAGGGCAAGCACCAGTTCGAGGTGCTGGGCGTCCGCCGCGCGAACGACCCGCAACCCGTCGCGCCCGCGAAGGGGCAGGGGAGGCTCACGCTGATCACCGCGGACGGGCCGCCCTACCTGCCCAGTGACGTCCTCCGCGTCGACGCGCGGCTGCTCACCCCGGCCGTGGCGGCCGCGGGCACGGTGCCCGGGTTCGCGCTGCCCGGCCGGGAGCAGGCGCTGGAAGGCGACGCGTCGGCGCTCGTGCCGCTCGTGGTCTGGGGTCTGTTGCTCGCGCTCGCCGCGGCCGCCGTGGTGTTCGTGCACCAGCGCGTGGGCCGGTGGCACGCGTGGGTGATCGGGGTGCCCGTGCTCGGCGCCCTCGGGGTGACCGTGGCCGATCAGGCGGCGTCCCTGCTGCCGAACCTGCTGTGAGGAGACTGCCGTGACGATGCTGCTGCCTTCGGTCGAGGAGGCCACCGCGATCGAGGCGCGGGAGGTGTCCGCGTGGTTCGGCGAGCGGAAGGTCCTCGACCGCGTCTCGCTGCACATGCCACCGTCCTCGGTCACCGCGCTCATCGGCCCGTCCGGCTGCGGCAAGTCGACGTTCCTGCGCATCCTGAACCGGATGCACGAGCTCGTGCCCGGCGCGACCCTGGCCGGCGAGGTGCTGCTCGCCGGCGACGACATCTACGCCTCGTCGTGGAAGCTGACCGACGCGCGCCGCCGCATCGGCATGGTGTTCCAGAAGCCGAACCCGTTCCCCGCCATGTCCATCTACGACAACGTGACGGCCGGCCTGAAGCTCACCGGCACCAAGGTGAAAGCGGCGGACCGCGACGACCTCGTCGCCGAATGCCTGACCAAAGCGGGCCTGTGGAAGGAAGTCCGCGACCGGCTCCGGCAGCCCGGCGGCGCGTTGTCGGGCGGCCAGCAGCAGCGGCTGTGCATCGCCCGCGCGCTCGCCGTCCGCCCCCAGGTGTTGCTGATGGACGAGCCGTGCTCCGCCCTCGACCCGACGTCCACCCGCCGGATCGAGGAGACGATCGAGGACCTCAGCGGCGAGGTGACGATCGTGATCGTCACCCACAACATGCAGCAGGCACAGCGGGTTTCGGCCCAATGCGCGTTCTTCCTCGCCGAGGAGGGAGCCCCGGGGGTGATCGTCGAAGCTGGGCCGACCCGGACCGTGTTCGACCACCCTGGTGACTCGAGGACGGCCGACTACGTCCACGGCCGGTTCGGCTGAGCCGTCGCCTCGAAGTTCAGTGGGGCGAGATCAGGTCCGCCGGGCGCAGGGTCAGTGCGTAGGGCTCGGTGAGGGTGACGGCCTCGTCGTCGTGGCCTTCGGCGGCCAGGACGTAGGTGTCGCCGTCGAGGCGGAAGCAGCTCAGGCTCGGCACGCGGGGGTCGATCACCCAGTAGAACGGGCAGCCGGCCGCGGCGAGCCGGGCGGGCTTGAGGTAGAGGTCGATGTGCTGACTGGACGGCGAGACGACTTCGACGGCGAGGACCGGCACCCCGACGAGCGCTCGGTCGGTGAACGTGTCGCGGCGTCCGACGACGACGTCCGGGATGAGCACGGTGTGGTCGTCGAGCACGACGTCCAACGGAGCGGGCAGGACCTCGCAGTCCGCGGGGCAGAGCGGGGTCAGCGCGGCGAGCAGGCGCGCGACCACCCTCTGGTGCAGTGGACGCGGGGACGGGCTCACTAGGAGGGTCCCGTCCACCAGTTCGTAACGGCGGCGTTCATCGGTGATCAGCTCCAGGTCCCGACGGGTGAGACGGTCTCCGTGTGCGAACATCGGGACTGTCTCCATGCTGCCCCCAGCGTCGGGCCGGACGGGAATCGACCAGCCCAGGGTAGTGGGGTACCGCGCGCAGCGCGAACCGCCGCTCGGTGAGCGATCCGGCCCGACCGGACCAGTCCCCGTCCGGGTGCCGCGGTGATGATCGTCACGATGCGTGCGGCTGGCGTTCCGGCGCCGCCCGAACAGAGCAGAATGACTCATGAATGCGGCCGTTGGAGTGCATTCGAACAATTCTTTACGCCGCAATTCCGTGGCCTTCTGTCGGATACTCATCGATCATCTCCTGGACTTCTGACCAGCGACGATGTCACGATGAAAGCACGAAACAGGGTACTCGGTCGGGTCCGCAATCGCTGTTCAGGCTAATTTAACCGGCGCGGCACCGGCGCGCATTATCCTGAACGGAGGCTGTTTCACCGAAGGGCCGGTGACCACATGGCTTCGACGTCCACCCCGAGCAAGCCGGTGTCGCTTTTCCGGCTCGACGGCACCGCGGCCGAGCAAGAGCTGCTCGTGCCGCTGAAAGACGACCAGATCGTCACCGACACCGAGGTCGACTTGTCCGGTACGCGCGCACGGCTGGTCGCGGGCCGGTTCCGCACCGAGGCGCCGCAATGGTTGCCGCACGCGGCGTCGCTCACCGGCACCGAGCTGGCCCTGTCGTCCGAGCTGCCGTTCGCGGTGCTGCTCGTGCCCCGGCCGCCGTGGACCTACGCGGTCACCTGGGGCGCCGGGCACCTGATCCTCAACGACGAACACGTCGACCAGGGCTTCGGCCTGCTGTTCGGGATCCGGCGCCTCGACCCGTTCGACCTCGGCCTGGTCGCCAGCGCGGCCCTGGACACGTCGGCCCGCGCCACACAGACGTCGATCCCCGGCGGCGGCGATCTTTCGGCGTTTCGCCTGGAGCCCTACGGCGAGCTGGTCAACCGGCTGGCCGGCACGGCCGACCTGGCCGACCTCACCTACGGGCGGATCACCGGCCGCCGCCACCGCATCCGCGCCGGCAACGCCGTGTGGCTGCCGCTGGCCAAGGACCCCGCCGCGTTCCTGGCCGACCTCGACGCCGTCGGCGCGGTCGTCGACGAGCCCGACGCGCACTCGGCGTTGCGGTTCGTCGCGCAGACCCGGCCGCTGGATCGCCACGACAGCCTCCTGCCGACCCTCGAACGCCGCCTGGCCGAGAGCGTCGACGGCGAGAACGGCGCGCTCGGGCTCGCCTGGCCGGCGACGGCCGTGCACGACGCCGAGCAGGCCGGCTCGTTCCGGATCACCGGCTTGGGCCCCGGCGGCCCGTTCACGGTCCCCGGCCGGCTGGAGCTCGCGCACCTGACCGACCGGCTGGCCGGGATCGACGTCGACGACCGGCTGAAGGCCGTGCGCGCCGGGCGGATCGTGCCCTGCGCCGACGACGCGGGCGAGGAGGAAGCGGGCGCCTCGATCCCGGTGGCGCGCTGGCTGGTGTTCGAGACGACGATCGACCACGTCCGGTACGTCTTCCACCAGGGACGCTGGTACCGCATCGGCGAGACCTATGTCCGGCAACTGCGCGAGCAGGTCGCCGCGATGCTCGCTCGCCGGTTCGACTGGCCGCCGGTTCCGTGGGTCCCGACGGGCACCCCCGACGACGAGCACGCGTACTGCCGGCAGGTCGCCGAGGAGCCCGGATTCCTGTGCCTGGACCGGGATTTCGCGAGCACGCCGCTGCACCCGCGGTTCGAGCTGTGCGACCTGCTCGGGCCGGGCGACGAGCTGATCCACGTCAAGTGGCTGAGCCGCGCCACGGCCGCCAGCCACCTGTGCACGCAGGCGCTCGTCTCGGCCGAGGCACTGGCCCACGAGCCCGAAGCGCTGGCGCAGCTCGCTGCGAAAGCCGCGCCGGATCGGGTGATCGACCGGATCCCGCGCACGGTCGTGCTCGCGGCGGCCGGCCGCTCCTGGAACATCGACGAGCTGTTCACCCTGTCCCAGGTGTCGCTGCTGCGCCTGGACCGGTCGGTGCGCGCGCTGCAGGCGACCTTGCGCTTCGCGGACGTCCCGTACGTGCCGAAGGCCCGCACGCACGCCACGTCTGCCCGCCGGCGACGAAGCTGATGGGGCTGCACCGGCTGCATCGTGCGGGGAGCAGCACCTGAACGTGCTACGGGGAAGCGGTGAGCGCTCTGCGGACTGCTCCTTCGACGAGGATCGGCACGACCCCAAGCGCGTCAACGGCGCGGGCCGGGGATCACCGGGGACGCAGGCTGTTCGGCAAGATCGGCACCAGCGATGTCACGACTCCGGTCGTGATCCCGGCGCCGACCCCGGCCCAGGCCAGCGGGCCGAGCGGTGTGCAGCCGAAGAACCGGCTGACCCCGGGCGTCTGCACGATCGCCGCCAGCGTGAGGGCCGAGCCGACTGCCGTGCCGACCACCAGCGGGCTGTGCAGGCGGCCGCGCAGCGTCTGGGCCAGCTGCGTGCCCACCAGCGCGCACAACGCCATCGTGCTCGTGCGGCGGGCCGTGCCGGGGGTGAAGCGGCCGATCAGCCACGCCGTCGTCGCGCCGACGCCCGTCGTCACCCCTCGGCTGGTGATGTCGGGGGAGAGCCCTTCGCCGAGGTTTGCCGGGCCGCTGTCCGGGGCGTCGTCCGGGCGGGTCACGGCCACCGCCATCGCCGGGAACAGGTCCGTCAGCAGGTTCACCAGCAGCAGCTGCCGGGTGGCCAGCGGCGAATCACCCGAAAGAAGGGTGCCCAGCACCGAAAATCCGATCTCGCCCGCGTTGCCGCCGACCAGGATGACCACCGCGTCGGACACGCTCCGCCGCAGCGCGCGGCCTTCCGCCACGGCGTCCAGCAAGACCGTCAGGTCGCCGTCGGTCAGCGCGAGGTCCGCGGCCGTGCGGGCGGCCGTCGACGACCGGGCCCGCACCCCGATGCCGACGTCCGCCGCGCGGATGGCGGCCGCGTCGTTCGCGCCGTCGCCGACCATCGCCGTCACCCGGCCTGCTTCGCGCAGCGCCTCGACCACCTGCAGCTTCTGCTCCGGCGCGACGCGGGCGATCACCCCGGCGCCGGACAGCAGCCGGGCGCGTCCGGCGCGGTCGAGCCCGGCCAGCTCGTCGCCGGTGACGACCGGGCTGTCGGCGGGCCACCCGAGCGACGTCGCGATGGCCCGCGCCGTGTGCGGGTGGTCGCCGGTCAGCATCACCGGGGCCACCCCGGCCGCGCGGAGGCCGGTGACCAGCGGCTCGGCCGTGGCGCGCAGGGCGTCGGCCAGGCCGACGAAGCCGGCGAACTCGAGGTCCGAAGGCAGGTCGCCGTCGAGCGCGGTCCCGTCCGGGACCTTCCGCGACGCCACCGCCAGCACGCGCAACCCCTTGTCCGCCAAGGCTTCCCCGGCCTCGGAAAGCTGCTCCGCCCCGGCGCACGCGGGCAGGACAATCTCCGGGGCGCCTTTGACGAGCAGCACCGTCCCGTCGTCGCCGTCCCGCCCGATGGTGGCCGAGTACCCACGGTTGGCCTCGAACGGCTGACCGTCCACTTCGGACCAGGTGGGGTCCGGCCCGGCGGCTTCCAGCACGGCGTGGTCGGTGGCGTGCACCCGGACGTGCGGGTCGTCGAGCGAGCCCGGGCACGCCCGGGCGGCGGCCCGCAGCACCGCGTCGTCCGGCCCCGGCTCGCGCGGTTCGCCGTCCGGCCCGGTCGTGGCGACCACGCGCAGCCGGTTCTCGGTCAGCGTGCCGGTCTTGTCGAAACACACGACGTCCAAGCGCCCCAACGCTTCCAGCGCGCGTGGCGTGCGCACGAGCACCCCACGGGCCGACAGCCGCCGGGCCGCCGCGCGCTGCGCCACCGTGGCCACCAGCGGCAGCCCCTCGGGCACGGCGGCGACGGCGATCGCCACCCCGCCGGCCAGCGCACGGCGCATCGGCCGGCCGCGCAGCGCGGACAGCCCGGTGACCAGGGCACCGCCGAGCATCGTCAGCGGCAGGGCGCGGCGGGTGAGGTCCTGCAGCCGTGCCTGGATGCCCGCCGCGGCGGCGGTGCGGGTGGCCAGCTCGACGGCCCGGCCGGCGACCGTCGCGGACCCGGTCGCCACGACCACGGCGGTGCACTCGCCGCTGACCACCGTGGTGCCGGCGAAGACCAGGCAGCTGCGCTCGGCCAGCGGCGCCCCGGGCACCGGGGCGAGCTGCTTTTCGACCGGCAGCGACTCGCCGGTCAGCGCGGATTCGTCGACCTCCGTTTCGGACGCGGTGAGCAGCCGGGCGTCGGCCGGGACGACGTCGCCGACCCGCAGTTCGATCCGGTCGCCCGGCGCGAGCTCGCGCGCGTCGACCAGCCCGCCGCCGGCCTTGCGGGCCCGTTGCCGCTCGTCGTCGCGGAGCTTGGCCAGCGCCCGGCGGCCGCGAAACTGCTGGGTGCCGCCGACGACGGCGTTGAGGCCCATCGCCGCGGCCACGAGCAGCGCGTCCACCGGCGAACCGACCACCGCGGAGGCCACCGCGCCGAGCGCCAGCACCGGCGTCAGCGGGTCGCTCAGCTCGGCGGCGACGTCGGCGGCCAGCCCCGCCCCGAACCGGACCGGTGCCGCCGCCGGGTGCCGGGCCAGCGTCTCCGCCACCGTCCGCACCCGCCGCGTCGCCACGTCCCAGGAGGTCGGGTCCGGTCCGGGCGCCGCGAGCCGCTCGACGACCTCGTCCGCGGTCAGCTCGTGCCAGGCGACCCGGTCGCGGCCCTCCGGCGGGCGGGCCGCGGCGACGCGCAGCGCGGCGAGCCAGCCCATGCCGATCGCGGTCAGCCCGCCGAGCGCGATCGGATCCAGCCGCGGCAGCGCCGGCAGCAACGGCCGTCGGCGGCCGGGGCGGCGTCCGGACATCAGCAGCAGCGCGCTGACCAGGGCCCCGGCGGTGGCCAGCCGGGTGCCGCGCCGGCTGTTCGCCCGGGCCGCGGCGGTGGCCAGCAGCACCCGCCACACTCCGGTCGGCCCGGGGCGGACGAGCAGGTCGGCGTTCCAGAGCACGGGGGCGTCCCGGTCGGTGAGCGCGACGCACAGGTCTCCGGCGAGCAGGCCGGCCACGTCGTCCGAGCCGGGCCCGCACGTCGGTGCCGGGCGGCCGACGGTGAGCACGACCCCGCCTTCGTCCTGCAGCCGCGTCACCACCCCGGTGAACGTCTCACCCGCGCCGGTGGTGACGACGTCGTCCGCGAGTGCGGCGAACTCGCCCAGCCGGCCACGGGCGTCCGGCCCGGCGATGACCACCCGCGCCTCTGCCCGTCGCGCCGCGTCCAGCACCGCCTCGGCGTGCGGGTCCAGCCCGGTTTCGCCGTGCAGCACGTCGGCGTGCAGCACCACGGTGTCGACAGTGTCCAGTGCCTTGAGCCGGTCCGGGTCGCGGACGAGCACGCCTTCGCGGGCGAACGCGGTGCCCATCGCGGAATGGAAAGCCGTGTCGGCGTACCGGGCCGGCATCGGCGACGCGGCGAGAACCGCTTCGGCGGCTTCGTGCGCGTCGCGGCGCATCAGCAGGTCGGCCACCGCGGCGAGCAGGCCGCCGCCGACGGCGTTCTTGGCGTAGTCCTCCGCCGGGGCCGCGACCCGCCGCTGCGGCGGGGTCACGCTCAGACTGGGCCGGTGCGGCGAGCAAAGATCGTCGTGCACGGCGTCGAACGCGGCGAGCCGGGCGACCGCTTCGGCGAGCTGACCCGTGCGGAGGACAGCGTCGAGCGCGAGCTCGACCGGGGCCTGGCTCAGCCCGCGCACCGCGGCGGAGACACCCGCCCGCGTCAGTTCGGCGGTGTACCAGCCGAACCGCTCATCCAGGGCGGCGCGGACGGCGGGGTGCTCCCGGGCCGCGGACACCACGGCCCGGATTCCTTCGTGGAGCTTGCCCGAGCGGACCGCGGTCGTCCCGACCGCCACGGCGAACCCGGCGACGTCCATCGCCAAGGCCAGCGCGGCCGTCCGCACCCCGTACGTGTCACCGGGGTGCGCGGGGGCGCAGTCGCCGGGCTCGGCCGGCGCGAGCCCGTGCCGCTCGCAGCGGTCGGCGATCCAGCCCGCCACCGCGTCCGCCGCGGATTCCGCGGCCAGGTGGACGACCACGCTGCCCAGCCCGCCGTCCCAGTACGCCCCGGCGACGTCCGCGTGCGCGGCCACCTCGGCGGCCAGCGCCCGCACGTCCGGGCGGCCGCCGTCAAGCGCCCGCAGCGGCACGTGCAGGCGGCGTCCCGCGCGCCACACCGCCGAGCGGGACCCCGTGGCGTTGCGCACGACCCGCGCGGCCCGCACCGACGTGCGGCTCGCCGTCCCGGTCACTTCCCCCGCCGTCGCGGCCGCCCCCGAGACCAGCTCACCGGCCAGCGTGACGGCCTTCTTCGCTTCCCGCGTCGCCAGGACGGGCCCGGCCACGGCGAGGGTCATCCCGGTCTTCGCCACCGCGAGCAAACCTCCGAGCACGCACACCTCCACCAGCCGGTCCGTCCCCGACAGGCTTTCCCGGCGGCGGGTGGATCAAACGCCGCTGGACGACGACGGGAGGGGTGCTGCCGGTTTACCGTTCGGGTGGCCGGGTAGCCGCGAAGAAACCTGGAAAACACGCACGCGAGAGGGCGATCCCGTGACTGACGGACGCAACGACGCGAAGCACGAGCAACTGGAGGAATTCCGCAGCGACCCGGCCGGTACGGCGCTCACCACGCAGCAGGGCGTCCGGGTCGGGCACACCGACGACTCGCTGAGCGCGGGCACGCGTGGGCCGACGCTGCTCGAGGACTTCCACGCGCGGGAGAAGATCACCCACTTCGACCACGAACGCATCCCCGAACGAGTGGTGCACGCCCGCGGCGCCGGCGCGTACGGTTTCTTCGAGGCCTACGACGACTCGCTGAGCGGGTACACCGCCGCGGAATTCCTCACCAGTGGCGAGCGGATCCCGGTGTTCGTCCGCTTCTCCACCGTCGCCGGCTCGCGCGGTTCCGCCGACACCGTCCGCGACGTGCGTGGGTTCGCCACGAAGTTCTACACCCGTCAGGGCAACTACGACCTGGTCGGCAACAACATGCCGGTGTTCTTCATCCAGGACGGCATCAAGTTCCCCGACTTCGTCCACGCCGTGAAGCCCGAACCGCCGAACGAGATCCCGCAGGCGCAGTCCGCGCACGACACGTTCTGGGACTTCGTCTCGCTGCAGCCGGAGTCGCTGCACATGGTGCTGTGGCTGATGTCCGACCGCGCGCTGCCGCGCAGCTACCGGATGATGCAGGGCTTCGGCGTGCACACCTTCCGGCTGGTCAACGCCGACGGCCAGGGCACGTTCGTCAAGTTCCACTGGAAGCCGGTCCTCGGCACGCACTCCCTGGTCTGGGACGAGTGCCAGAAGATCGCCGGCAAGGATCCGGACTTCAACCGCCGTGACCTGTGGGACGCCATCGAAGCGGGCCAGTACCCGGAGTGGGAGCTCGGTGTGCAGCTGGTCGACGAGTCCGCCGAGCACGATTTCGACTTCGACCTGCTCGACCCCACCAAGCTCATCCCCGAGGAACAGGTCCCGGTGCTGCCGGCCGGGCGGATGGTGCTCGACCGCAACCCGGAGAACTTCTTCGCCGAGACCGAGCAGATCGCCTTCCACACCGCCAACGTCGTCCCCGGCATCGACTTCACCAACGATCCGCTGCTGCAGGCCCGCAACTTCTCCTACCTGGACACCCAGCTGATCCGCCTCGGCGGACCGAACTTCGCCCAGCTGCCGGTGAACCGGCCGATCGCCGACGTCGCCACCGACCAACGCGACGGCCACGGCCAGCAGACGATCCACAAAGGACAGACGAGCTACTTCCGCAACTCCCTCGGCGGCGGCTGCCCGGCCATCGCGGATTCCGGCACCTTCCAGCACTACACCGAAGCCGTCTCCGGGCACAAGATCCGCGAACGCAGCCCCAGCTTCAAGGACTTCTACAGCCAGGCCACCCTGTTCTGGAACAGCATGACCGACGTCGAACGCGACCACATCGTCGCCGCGTTCCGGTTCGAACTGGGCAAGGTCACCGAGAAGGGCGTCCGCGCCCGGACCGTCGACGAGCTCAACCACGTCGACCACGACCTGGCCACGCGGGTCGCAAGCGGCATCGGTGTCCCGGCACCGGCGGCGGAGACGCCCCACCACGGCCACCGCTCGCCGGCGCTGTCCCAGCTCGGCCAGCCGAACCTCAATCCCCACGGCCGGAAGGTCGCGATCCTCGCCGCCGACGGTGTCGACACGATCGGCACCCGCAAGCTGCTGGACGCCCTCGAAGCCGCTGACGTGACCGGTGAGGTCCTGGCCCCGGCCGACGGCGAGCTGGCCCCGGGCGGCGACGGCGGCCCGCTGCCGGCCGACCGCCAGCTCGCCACGACGGCGTCGGTGCTCTACGACGCGGTCGTCGTCCCGTGCGGGCCGGGCAGCGTCGACCAGCTGGCCCAGGACGGCGAAGCCGTGCATTTCGTCGCCGAGGCCTACAAGCACCTGAAGCCGGTGGCCGCGTTCGGTTCCGGCCTCGACCTGCTCCGGCGGGCGGGAGTGCCGGCCCAGCTCGCCGACGACACGAAAACCCGTATCGACGACGGCGTCGTGACCACGACCTCGGCCGCGGCCGACCTGCCGGACGAGTTCGCCGCCTCCTTCCTGGCCGCGCTGTCCGAACACCGGATCTGGAGCCGCAGCACCAGCACGATCCCCGCGTGAAAGAGGAGGCCACCGCATGCCAGGACGGGAAGACCTGCCCAGTACTCTCCTGCGTTCGCCGCGCAAGGCGCAGGACACCTGGGTGGCTGCGCATGACTCCGCGCTGGAGACCTACGGTCCGGGCCGCCGCGCCGCCCAGACCGCGTTCGCCGCCGTGAAGCACTCCTTCGAGAAGGTCGGCGACCATTGGGAGCCGAAGCGGCGACGCGGGCCGTCCGACGAGCAGGCCGCGGGCGGTGCCGGGCAGCCCGCGAAACGCACCCACGGCGGTGTCGACGCGGAAGCGAGCAAGCAGCACCTGTACCGCCTGGCGCGTGAACTCGGGATTCCTGGACGGTCACGCATGTCGAAACGCGAACTCGTCGAGGCGCTGGAGAAGGCCAGCCGGCGGGAAAGTGCCCGCGCTCGCCGGCAGAAGTGACAGTCCATCGTGGACGCACGAGGAAGGAGCGACTCGGCCGGGCAAACCTGGTGCTGCCGGCTGCCGGACATTACGGGTTTTCGGAGCGGCGCGTGGTGCCGCGGGGCTCGGCGTCTTCGCCCGGCGCCTCGTGCCCGCTGTGTTCGACCGCTTCGCGGACCTCTTGGCCGACGGCCAAAGCGGCTTCTACCGGTCGGAACGGCGCCTTCGGCCCGCCGCACCGACCGGTTACCCCGGGCGCGACCGGCCGGTCAGGCGGTCAGCGTGATGGCGGCGTCGGGTTCGACGACCCGGAAGCTGAAGCTCTCCTCCAGGTAGAGCGTCACCGTCTCGGCGTCGTGGTGGCTGTAGCCGACCGCGAGGTCCTGGCCGAGCTCGAGGGAGAAGTCGCCGCCGTCGAGGCTCACGATGAGGGCGCCGTCCAGGCCGGGCGCGCGGACCACCTTGCCGCCGCCCAGGACGCGGCGGAGGTGGTCGAACAGCAGGTGCCCGCCGTGTTCGGTGCTCTCCACGATGCGTGTGTAGCCGTTGGGGGTGATCGCCAGCCCGTACGGGCCCTTGATGCCGGCCTGGCGCAGGGTGTCGACCGCGCGGGCGACGACGCCGGGGTAGGCGTCGGGGTCGTCGCCGAGCGGCGGCGTGTCGTACGGGCAGGTTTCGGTGATCCCGGTGATGCCGGCCGCGGCCCAGCCGTGGAAGACGGCGCGGTTCTCGATCATCGCGATCTGCTTCGCCGCGCGGTCGAGGTCGTCGAATTCGAGGTCGTCGGCGCCGCGCTCGGCGTCGTCCAGCTCCGTGCGCGACACCGTGAACGGCACCCGCACCTCGGTGAGCGGCAGCACCCGCCGTTGCCGGACCACCGCGCCTTCGCCCAGCCCGGCCAGTGACCCGGCGGCCAGCGTCGCGGTCCGCCCGAGGTCGGTGGCGGAGTGGCGCCAGCCGTGCGGGCCGGCGACGTCGACGAGCCGGCGCGCCGCGAGGTGGGTCTGCAGACGCTCCTTGGCCTCGGCGTCGACCTCCTTCCAGCCCGCGTCGGTGATCGGGGCCAGGTCGCGCATCAGGTGGTTCATGTCAGAAGCTCCCGTCTGTTTCGCAGGCTTCACGGGGCTGGGAAGATGGGGTGGGCCGCTCGGTAAGCCGGTTGGACTGTGATGCGGTGAGAGCTCGAATGTCAGAATGGTGATGGAGGTCCGCTCCGGGACTACGGTTTGTGCCAGACCGGCGGTGCGCCGCCGCACGAGCACGTGTGTCAGTTTCGCTGCTTCCCGGGACCTCTCCGAGCGGCCCACCCAGGACGACAGGACCGATGGGTGGTACATCATGACAAAATCGTCGGCGCGGGACGAGGTGCTGTACCTGCGCGCTGCGGGTGTGGATGTCGGCAAACGGTTCGTGATGGCATGCGTACGCACCCCGGACCCGCGCCGGGCAGGCCGATGGCTGCTGGAGACCGAACGGTTCGACACCACCGCCGGGGCCATCCGGGACCTGCGTGACTGGCTGACCGAACACGCAGTCGAAATCGTTGCCCTGGAAGCCACCTCGGACTACTGGCGTGCGGTGTATTACCCGCTGCAGGACGCCGGGCTGAACCTGATGCTGGTCAACCCCGCCCACCTGCGCGGGATCAAGGGCCGCAAGACCGACCCATCGGATGCGGCGTTCCTGGCCCGCGCCGCCGCCTCGGGAATGGTGCTGGCCTCCTTCGTACCCGACCGCGCGATCCGCGAACTGCGGGAACTGACCCGCCGCCGCACCGAAATCCGCGCCGACCGCGGCCGCGAAATCCAACGACTGGAAAAAGAACTCGAGGACAGCGGCCTCAAACTGACCAGCGTCCTGACCGACGTCACCGGAGTCAGCTCGCGGCGGATCCTGGCCGCATTGATCGACGGCGAACGCGACCCCGCCACACTGGCCGAGCTGGCCCTCAGCCACGCCCGCGCCAAGATCCCCGCCCTCACCGTGGCGCTGGAGGGCACGTTCACCGACCACCACGCTTTCATGTGCCGGCACTTCCTCACCCAGATCGACCACCTCGCCGAACTGGTCACCGAACTGGACATGCGGATCGCCGACCTGATGCGCGACCGCGACCGGGACCTGAACAACCTCGACACCATCCCCGGCATCGGGCGCACCGCCGCCGAGATCATCATCAGCGAGACCGGTGGAGACATGGCCCCGTTCGCCACCGCCGCGCACCTGGCCTCCTGGATCGGCGTCTGCCCCGGCCTCAACGAATCGGCCGGGGTGAACAAATCCGGCCACACCCGCCACGGCAACGCCAACCTCAAACGCATCCTCGGTACCGCCGCCATGGCCGCGATCAAGCAAAAGAACTCCTACTACGCCGTCTACTACCGGCGCCTCGCCGCCCGCCGCGGCCGGCAACGAGCCCTGGTCGCCGTCATGCACAAACTCACCATCGCGATCTGGCACATCCTGACCGACAAGGTCACCCACCACGACCTGGGCGCCGACTACTTCACCCGCCGCGACCCCCAGCGCACCATGCACCAGATCGTCAAGCAGGCCAACGCCCTGGGCATGACCGTCCGCTTCGACCCGATCCCAGCCTGACGCAGGACCCCAACAACCACACACCGACCAGCGAATCGCACTCATCTTCGTGTCAGTCCTGTTCCTTGAGGCTGCCGATACCGAGCGAGGCGTCGGCGGGACGGTCGCCGAGCTCCTGCTCGACGTACTCGTGCGGGTCGAGGTCGCTGACGTCGAGGTCGCGGGCGCCTTCGTGCTGCCGCTTGAACTCGAGGAACCGGCGGCCGAGTTCTTCGCGGAGCCCGGGGTCGGCGTGGCGCCGGAAGTCGGCGAGACCTTCGTCCTCTTCCTCGGCCATGTGCTCGCTGTTGGCGAACCGGGCCTTGTGCACCGCGGCGTGCCAGGCGGTGCTGCCGACGGGGTGCAGGGCGGCTTCGTGGACGCCGTCGCGGATGTCGTTGTGGTCGCCGATGGCGTCGAGGGTCTCTTCCTCGGCGTCTTCGCCGCGACGCAGCAGGTGCGGGTAGAAGATCTCCTCTTCGGCGCGGGCGTGCACGTCGAGCAGGTCGGCCAGGGGCTGCCAGACCTCGGCCAGGTCGGCGGAGTCGGTCAGGTCGTCGAGGCGGGCGAACTGGCGCCGGAACCAGTCGTGGTCGTCGAGGATGAGGCTGGTGATGTCGGCCATGCCGCATTCGTACCCCGGGTGGGCGGTCCGGGAAACCCGAACGCCCGGTTGGGCCGTTTGCCGGTGGTCGAGCCGGGAACCCGGAGATCTCCCCTCGGAGGTCGAGGAAAGGCTCGAGCATGACCGCCCAGCGTGCGCCGGAGGCCCTGGTGGTGGGCCTGCTGACCGATGACGGCTTGCCCGGGCAGCTCGCCGGGAGAATCGCGGACGGCCTGCCCGCCCGTCTGGCCCGTGACCTCGGCGAGGAGACGACCTGGCGCGTCGAGCACGAGACGCAGTCCCTTCCGCTCAACGAGGAGGGTGACATTCCCATGCTGGTCCTGGCGGAGGAGCGCCGGGCCGAACACGGCTGGGACCTGCTGGTGCTGATCACGGACCTCCCGCGGCGGGCCGGCACGGTCCCGATCGCGTCGGACTACAACACCGACCACGGCGTGGCGATGGTGTCGTTGCCCGCGCTCGGGGCCCTGCGCCTGCGCCACCGAGTGCGCCGGCTGATCGTGCACCTGGTCCGGCACCTGGTGGCGCGCCGCGCGGCGAAGGAGGCCGATCCGCCGAGGGAGATCCTAGACCGGCTGCGGGAGCTGCTGGCGCCGACGCGGCACATCCGCGGCCGCGGCGCCGCCGACGAGCACCTGGCCCTGGTGGGTGTGCGCGGCCGCCTGCGGCTGCTCGCGGGGATGATCCGGGACAACCGCCCGTGGCGGCTGGTGCCCAACCTCGCCGGAGCCACCGCGGCCGCGGCGGCCACCGCCGCGTACGGCATCATCACCACGTCGTTCTGGAAGCTCGCCGAAGCCCTGCCCGCGCTGCGGCTGGCCGGGATCACGGTACTGGCGATCGTGGTCATGTCGGGCTGGCTGATGGTGCACAACCACCTCTGGGACTCCCCGTCCGGGCACCTCGAACGGCGGAAAGCCCTGCTGTACAACGCCTCGACCGCGCTGACTCTGTCGATCGGAGTCGCCTGCATGTACGCCATCCTCTTTGTGCTGGCGCTGCTGGCGTCGATCGTCCTGATCGAAGGCACCTACCTGGGGCAGGTCCTCGGCCATCCGGCCGGGCCCGTCTCCTACCTCAAGCTGGTGTGGCTCTCGACCTCCGTGGGCATCGTCGCCGGGGCGGTGGGCTCGAGCCTCGAAGACGAGGAACGTGTCCGCCGGGCGACCTACAGCCGGCGTGAGCGGGAGCGGCAGCTGCGCAGCCGCGAGCGCGCCGAGGAAGCCGAAAGCGGCGGTGCCGGCTGAGCGGGATGCGCCGACGGTGGCCGGTTCCGGAAGTCGCGGTGCAGAGCAGGTTCCCTCGAGAGGCTGGTCACGGGGGCGTAGCTTCCAGGTATGAGGATCGGCGAGTTGTCCCGGCGCACCGGCGTGAGTTCGCGCTCCCTGCGGTACTACGAAGCGCAGGGCCTGTTGACCAGCACCCGCTCCGACGCCGGGCAGCGGCACTACTCCGACGCCGAGGTCGAGCGCGTGTCGCTCATCCGGCAGCTGTTCGAGGCGGGCTTGTCGAGCCGGGTGATCGCGATGGTGCTGCCGTGCGTCGAGACTCCCGGGGATCCGGGCGTCGTCGAGTTCGCGTTCGCGACGATGAAGCGCGAGCGCGACCGGATCGACGCGGAGATCGCGCGCCTGGCCGAGACCCGGGACGCGCTCGACGTGCTGCTCAGCGCCAACAGCCGGCACCGCGCGAAGCTGGCCTGACGTGTGACCCGCGCCTCAGCCGGTTGCCCCTGACACCGGTGTCAGCGGTCAGGATGGCCGCAGAGCCCGGAACGCCCGGGCCGGTCACCCGGAAAGGCGCGGAAAATGGGACAGGCATGGGGTTTCGGCAGGCATGGCGGGCCGGAAGTGCAGGAGTTCTTCGACCGCCCCGATCCCGTTCCCGGTCGCGGTGAGGTGCTGATCCGGGTCGACGTCGCCGGGGTGAACCCCCTCGATCACCTCCTGCGCGCGGGCCTGGTTCCCGGGCTCGACGGCGGGCGGCCGTTTCCGCGCGTGCTGGGCATGGAAGCAGCGGGAACCGTTCTCGCCCTGGGGGAGGACGTCGACGGGCTCGAGGTGGGGGATGCGGTCTTCGGCTTCGCGCTCACCGGCGGCGGCACCTACGCCGAGACGACGGTGCTGTCCGCGCCGAACACCGCGCGCATCCCGGCGGGTCTGCCGGCCACCGTGGCGGCGACCCTTCCGGTGGCGGGGACGACCGCGGTGGACGTGCTCGACCAGCTCGGCCTGCCGGCCGGCGCCGCGATCCTGGTGAACGGCGTCGGGGGTGGGGTCGGCCTCGCGGTCGCCCGGCTGGCCGCGGCGCGGGAGCTGCACGTGGTCGGCACCGGCAGCGCCGCCAAACGTGAGCCGGCCGAGACCGTCGGGGCGCGATTCGTCGACTACACCACCGACGACGTCGTCGCCGCGGCCCGTGAGCTGGTTCCCGGCGGTTTCGACGGGATCGTCGACCTGGTCGGCGGCTCCGCGCTGCGGGCGGTCGCCCCGCTGGCGCGGGATCCCCGCAATGTCCTCGCCGTGGGCGATCAGTCCGTGGTCGACATCGGCGGCCGTTTCGTCGAGCGCCGCCTCGACCGCGAGAACCTGCAGCGCGCCGCCCGGCTGGCGCTCGACGGAGTCCTCGCACCGGCGATCACGGCGGTCCACCCGTTGTCCGACGCCCCGGCCGCGCTCGCCACCGTCGAGAGCGGTCACACGTCGGGCAAGGTCGTCATCAAGGTGACCTGAGCTGCTCGAGGTGGTGAGTGAACGGCGGTCGTCGGGCGCTCACTCCTGCGCCGCGCAGGCCTCCGCCTTCGCCGAATACTTTGCCACCGGGCCCAGGGTCAGCATTCCGCTGGCGGCGCCGGCGTCTTCCTCGCGGGCGGTGCGCAGCGCGGCCGCGGCCCGCGCGGCGACGCTGCGCTCGCCGAGGCGCGCCGCGGCGTGGGCGGTCAGGCACCACATCGCCTCTTGCACGTGGTCGTGCGGTGGTTCCGGCGCTGCCGCGAGGGCGGCGCGGGCTTCCTCCTGCCGGCCCTGGGCGAGCAGCACGTGCGGGCGTGCCCAGTGCAGGTACGGACCCCAGTCGAGGTGCTGGTCGGTGGGTGCGGCGCGGTCGTGCAGGAGGCGCAAACCCAGCAGGGCGAGCGGAAACAGGCCACGGTGCAGTCCCGGCATTCCGGCCGTCCGGAGTGCTTCCTCGGCCGCGCGGTACTGCGCCGCGGCCGTAGCGGCGGTCGGCCCGCCGGGTTCGGTGCTGCGGGCGGCCGTCACCCGGGCCCGGAACCAGGCGGTGAGGACCGCGACGAGGGGAGCCTCCGTGGTGGCGGCGAGCTCGTCGGCCGCCTTGGCGTGTGCGGCCGCGGTGTCGAGGTCGCCGCGGGCCGAGGCGGATTGCAGGCGGACGAGCCGGCCGAGGACGGCGAAGTTCGGCAGGTCGTGGCGGGTCGCCAGGTCGAGGATTTCGGCGCCGATCCCGTCTCGGGTGGCCGCGAGCCCGGGACGGGTGAAGGACTGCAGGAACACGCCGTTGAGCGCGAACGCCAGCAGGGCGGGATCGGCCAGCTCCCGGGCCAGTGCCTCGGCCTGGCGTGCTGCCTGCCGGGCGTGGCTCAGCTCGGCTGCGGCGAGGTCGGCGCTGCGGCTTTCGACGGCGATCGTGGCCAGGAGACGCGCTCTCAGGTCGGCGGGGCCGTCCGGGCCGAGCCGGGTGAGCGTGCGTTCGGCGGCCGCGACGACGGCCTGGGACTGCGCGGGGTCGTCGGCGCGACTCCAGATCGCGGGCACGTCGTAGGCGCCGATGATCCGGGCGGTCAGCGGGAGGTCCCCGGTGCGTTCCGCCGCCTGGATCGCGGCGAGCCGGTCGCGCCGCGAGTGGACGAGGGCGTCGCCGCCCGCCAGCGCGAGCGTGCGGGCCAAGTCCACCGTGGTGCGCGGGCCGAGCCGGACAGCGGCACCGGTCCACGGCGTGCCACCGGCGGGTCCGGTGAGGATGTCGGCCTCCAGGCGTCGCAGGTCGGCTCCGGGGTCGAGCCCGAGCTGGTCGGCGAGCACCCGGCGGGCGCGGCGGAGGGTGGCGAGGGCGTCGGCTTGGCGACCCGCGCGGTGCAGGGCGCGGGCCAGCAGCCCCCAGGCCGGCTCGCGCCACGGGTGTTCGGTGACGTGGGCGCCGAGTTCGGCGACGAGATCGGCGCCGTGCCCCGAGTCGAGGAGGATGCCGGCGCGGAGTTCCAGCGCCGCCAGTCTCAGCTCCTCCAGCCGGTTCCGTTCACGCTGCGCCCACGGCGAATCCGGCACGTCGGCGTAGGCGGGTCCGCGCCAGTCCGCGAGCGCCGCCCCGAGGTCGGTCACCGCGCCGGGGGAGTGGCGTGTTCGGGTGAGCGCGTCCTCGAACCGGTGGACGTCGACGTGCTCGCGGGGCAGGCGCAGCGCGTATCCGGGGCCTTCGGTGACGATCACCCGCGGCGGCGTGCGAGGCGGCCGTTCGGGTTCGAGCGCGCGGCGCAGTGCGGCGACGAACGTCCGCAACGCCCCCACCGCGCGGGCCGGCGGCTCGAGCCACAGGTCGCCGACCAGGGTGTCGGTGGTGACCAGCCGCCCCTCGGCGGCGACGAGCCGGGCGAGCACCTCGCGGTGGCGGGGACCACCGAGGTCCACTCGCGTGCCGTCGTCGCCCAGGGCCCGCACGGCACCGAGCACGTCGATTCGCATGCCCCCATCATCGGTGCCCGCGCCCGGGTGCGCCGCGGCGCACTGATCGGTTGCTGATCGCCGTCGCCCACGCTGGCCGAGTCAGGTTCCCGACCGGAAGAACGGCCTTCGATGACACTCTCCATGCCCGGTTTCGACCACGTCCGCCTGCCCGGTGCCGGCGGTGTCGAGCTGGCTGCCGCGATCGGCGGCAGCGGCAGCCCGGTGGTCCTGCTGCACGGTTTCCCCCAGACGCACCTGATGTGGCGGCACGTCGCCGAGCGGCTGGCCGGCGAGCACACGGTGATCTGCCCCGACCTGCGCGGCTACGGCGCCAGCGACAAGCCGCCGGCCACCGGCGAGGACGTGTACGCCAAGCGCACCATGGCCGCCGACGTCGTGGCACTGGCGGCGGCGCTCGGCCACGAGCGCTTCGCCGTCGTCGGCCACGACCGGGGTGCCCTGGTCGCCTTCCGGGCGGGCTTGGACCACCCCGAGACCGTCTCGCACCTGGGCATCCTCGACGTCGTCCCGACGCTGGACATGTGGCACGTCCTGCACGGGGTCCGGGCGGCGGTCGGCTACCACCTCTTCCTCATGGCGCAGCCGCCGGGCCTGCCGGAGACGATGATCGCCAACAGCGCGGACGCGTTCTTCGGCTCGTTCCTCGACGCCTGGGCCAACGACCCGGCCGCGATCCCGGCGGAGGTCCGCGCCGAGTACCTGCGGGCGAGCGCGGCCGGGGTGCCGTCGATCGTCGCGGACTACCGGGCCTCGGCGGGGATCGATGTCACGCATGATCAGGCCGACCTGGACGCCGGTTCGCAGCTGGCCATGCCGGTGACGGTCGTCCAGCAGGACTGGGGTGCGCAGCTGGGTTACGACGCCGCCGGGGTGTGGCAGGCGTGGGCGCCGGACCTGGATCACCGGCTGACCCGCGCGGGACATTTCATGGCCGAAGAAGCACCTGCCGAGATCACGGCGGCGATCCGGGACCTGCTGGCTCGCTGACGGCTGGAACCGGAACAGTCCACTGCCCGGCTCTCCTCTCGTCATCCGCCGGAAGGATGACGAGCCGGGTTCCCTTGATGTGACGAGAGGGTGCTCAGCGCGTCGGGCAGACCCGAGACGTCCGGCAGGCGGGCGCCGATGTACCCGTCGGGGCGGACGAGCAGGGCGCCGCCCGGAGGGAGGCCGCAGCGCTCGGCCGGAATCCGCTCGACACGCAGTGGCCACGGCCCGGCCGATTCCCAGCTCGACGCGGTGAACACCGCGAAGCCGTTGGTGCAGGCGTCGAGCGTCGATCGGCCGGGCGCCAGCCAGAAGTGCGGCATGCGGTGGCCCGGCTCCGCGGTGGGGACGTAGCCGGTGCCCGGCTCGGCGGGCTCGGGCGGCCCGAGCACGGCGGCGGAGCGGTAGGCGGTCCCGAGGACCAGGCCGAGCTGGGCGAAGTACTGCTCCGACCACGGCAGTTCACCCACCCGGGCTTGCCTGACCAGCCGGGCGTTCGCCACCGCCTGCTCGAGCGTCCGGTGCGCGACCGGACGCCGTTCCGGCTCGTACGTCGCCGGCAGGCCGGGCCCGGCCCACCCGCGCAGCACACCCGCGAGCTTCCAGCACAGGTTGTGCACGTCGGCGATGCCGGTGTTCAGGCCGAGCCCGCCGATCGGCGGGACCGGGTGGGCCGCGTCCCCGGCGAGGAAGACCCGGCCGCGGCCGAAGCTCGAGGCGACGAACGCCGTCATCACCCACTGCTGCACGCGCAGCACGTCGACCCGGACGTCCGCGCCCAGCGCACGCGAGACGTGGCCGGCCCAGCCGGTGTCCGCCGGTGTCGGGCCGAACCAGGCCCAGCCGCCTTCGGGATGGACCGGGACCAGCGAGCCGTGCGGGGTGAAGCAGACGCCGGTGGGCTCGACGTGGCCGAGGTCGGCGTCGAACACGACTGTCGTGAAGCTGCCCAGCGTCCCGGGTCCGTCGGTGCCGATCCGGAGCAGGTCCCGGACGGTCGAGTTCGCGCCGTCCGCGGCCAGCAGGAACCGCGTGCGGACGCGGCTCCCGTCGCCGAGCACGGCCACGACGCCGTCGGCTTCCTCGGTCACGTCGACCAGGGCGGCCCCGAACCGGACGGGGTCGCCGGCCGCGGCGAGCAGCGTCGGTTCCAGCCGGTCCTGCGACGTGACGACGCCGAGGGCGGGGGACTCGGGCACCGGGTCGTGGACGCCCAGCATGGGCGCGGACGCCAGGTCGGGGCCGCACAAGGTTTCGCGGAAGCGGACGCGACCGTACGCCGGTGAAAACGCCCGGGCCGTGATCGCGGCATCGAGACCGAGGCCGCGGTAGATCTCCATCGACCGGACGTTGATCAGCCGGGACCGCGGGAACGGCGAGAGTTCGGCGCGTTTCTCGACCAGCAGGGTCCGCACGCCCCAGCGGTCCAGCAGCGCCCGGGCGGTGAGCCCCACCGGGCCGCCCCCGACGATCAGCACCTCAGCGTCCACCCGACCACCCTCGCGGACGCGCCGGCCCGAGGCAACGTCCGGTTGGGCAGCGGATCGGGCTCACCAACGCACGAGAAGCACGTGGTCGCACACCGGCGTCGCCGCCATCAACTCGTCGTGGGCCGATCGGGCAGTCGCCGGTGCCCCGAAGATCGCGCGCCGGACCGGTCGGCCGTAACGCCTCCGGTGGCAACGTATTACCTCGGCGGCAGGGACCGCCATGATCGGGGAGGGACGGATGGGGATTCTGATCGGCGGTAGTGCCGGCCCGACGAGGGCGGCGGTGTTCCTTTCGAACCGTGGCACCGGGGCGCCGCTGCAGGGCGTGCTGATGTTCGCGGCCGCGGAACTGTCGGTGCAGCAAGGACCAGCCGGAGGGCCGCCGAGCCCGTCGGTGGTGCGGTCGCCGTTGGGGCTGCTCGGCAGTGACCACGCCGGCTACGTGTCGTGGGACCTGGAACCGTTGCGGCGCCAGGCGGATCGGCTCGCGGGCGCGACCGGTTCGGTCACCCTGGAGCACCTGTGGGTGTTCCTCAACGGGCCGCTGCAAAGCGTCGTCGACCTGGTCGCGGACGCGAGCCCGCTGGCGGAGAACCTGGTCACGAGACTGTCGGTCGACCCGGCCGGCGTCTACCAGGACTCCTCGCCCGGTTTCCCGGCGATGCAGTCGCCGTCGCTGGCCGACTGGTCGCTCTCGCCCGGCTCGTTCGCGTACATGCCGGCGGAGCTCGTCGGCGCCGACGGCTGCGAGACGCTGCTGCCGTCGAACGTCGCGACGCAGAAGTTCCAGCTCTTCCAGATCGTGCCGATCCCCGGTCAGACGGCGACGCTGAACAAGCCGGGCGTGGCGGCCGGAGCGGCGGGCGACCCGCCGCCGCAGACCGGCGACGTGCCGGTGGCGCTGGTCATCACCTACGACGTGTCGTGGATCCCGGTCGGGCACGGCCTCGGCCAGATCACCTACAGCCTGCCCCTCGCCCCCGGCGAGGAGGTCCAGCTCGCGGTGGTCGACTGGGCACGGTCCTCAGTGGACACCCGGGGCGAGGAGACCACGCTGACCGACCGCCTCGACCACGACGAACTGCGCGACCGGACGGTCAGCGAGGTGGTCAACGCCTCGATCCACGACTGGCAGGCGGGCGGCTCGATCATGGGTGGCCTCGCGGCGGGCGCGTCCCTCCCGGCCGGCGGGGCGCTGCAGGCGAGCGGCGCGGCGTCCATCGGCGGCGGCTACGCCACCACGACCGGCGACCGGAACATCTCCTCCGACACCGTGCAGAAGCTGACCGACCAGTTCACCCAGCACTCGACGAACGTCCGCGACCTGCGCAGCACGGTCGTCGTGCAGTCTAAGCAGTCGGAGGCCGCGAACGCGCAAACCCGCCTGGTGCGCAACCACAACCACGCACACGCGCTGACCATGCTCTACTACGAGGTCCTGCGGCACTACCGGGTCGTCGTCGAGCGCGGTGCGGTGCGGCCGGCGGTGCTGCTCACGGAGAAGCCGGTCTCGTTCGTCCCCGCCGACCCGAAGTCGCCCGGTGACGTGATGGCGACGATCTCCCGCTATCGCAGCGTTCTCGAGCCGGGTCTGCTGCTGCCGGATCTCGCGGGTGGTTTCGACGCGGTGGAGAAGTACGTGGCGTGGCAGGAGGTCCAGCTGGAACTGCCGGCCCCGGCCGACCCGGGTGCCGTCCCGTTCCAGCAGTTCACCATCACCGTGGCCGTCGGCGGGCAGTCCGACGACGGCGGCGGGTCGCTGCAGGCGTCGGTCGTGCTGAGTGATCAGAACCGGATCGCGCTGACCCGGATCGACGGGGACACCACCCGCACCGAACTCCAGCACGGTGGCGACCTGACGAGCACCAACACCACCTACGCCTTCTGGGGGCAGGTGCCGAAGACCGATCCACCGCGGGTGTTCTGGAACAACCTGACCGCCCTCGAACTGACCTTCAAGCTGCACGACATGGGCAACCCCGACAAGGAGAACCTCGCGCTGGGCCGGATCACCGTCGTGGCGATGGAGCCCACCGGCGTGCAGACGGTCGTCTACGACCAGGTGCCGCCGCTGCCGGTCGTGCGCGGTCACGACCCGGTCACCGTGTCGCTGACGACCAGCAGGCCGCCCGCGTCGCCGCAGGTGCTCACCGCGGCACAGCACCTCTCCGACGACGAGAACCTGCTCCGCGTGCGGCTGCAGCACCACCTGGCCAACAACAGCGACTACTACAACCGGCTGATCCGGCTCAACGAGGACCCGAACGAGCGCATCGACCGGTTCGGCGCCGACACGCTGACGTTCGGCGGCCAGACGCGGCCGGTGTTCCAGGCCATCGAGAACCGCGCGCTGGACGTCTACGGCCAGGCGACGGCGTTCGCGCTGGACCCGGCGCTGTACAAGCAGGCGGTCAACGACGACGGGACGCCGATGCGGCTGCCGGACGTCGCGCCCGCGCGCAGCGAGGACGTGATCAGCCTGCCGACCCGAGGCGTGTTCGCCGAGGCGAAGCTCGGGCACTGCAACGCGGCCGAGGTCATCGACGATTCGCGGTTCTGGAACTGGCAGCTCTCGCCGGATCCCGACAAGGCGCCGAACATCGCCGACGTCAGCACCGCGACCAGGGAGGTCGTCACCTCGACGACACCGACCGCGTTCCCGACGTCGGTGGTCACCATCCAGCAGCCGCCCGCCGCGCCGGACCCGGTCGCGCTGGCCGCGGCGATGAAGGTGCTGGGGCAGGGCAACATCTTCACCGACATGTCGACCCAGACCGAGGTGGCCGCGCTGCTGCAGGCACTGGTCAAGGAGATCGGCGGCGGGGACGGCAGCGGCGGCACCAAGACCCCGCCCGGCGGCGGGACCACCACCCCGCCTGGTGGCGGTGGTGGCACGACTCCTCCCGGCGGAGGCGGCGGGGCCACTCCGCCGGGCGGCGGTGGCGGGACGACGCCGCCCAGTGGTGGCGGGACGACGCCGCCGGGCGGCAAGCCGACGAAGCAGGCGATGGAGGCGGATCTCGTGGCGGCGACGGCACTCGACGGACCTCCGGAGCACTCGCCGCAGCCACCGCAGGTGCTCACGCCCGGCATCCGGTCGGTCGTCGTCACGATCCCGCCGGTGGTCTACGGGCCCGGCGGCACGGGCAACGAGACCGGCGCCTTCTCGGTGCTGCTACGGCAGGACGGCATGGCGGACCTGCTGGCCGACAACGTCCGGCCCGGCGCGGACGACATCGTCCTCACCGGCGCGATCGACCCGGCGAAGCCGGTGGCGCTGTCGGTCAACGGCACGACGTCGCACTACATCTGGCAGCTCGACGCGTCGGACAACCTGCCCCGGCCGATCTCCGGTCCGCTGGGCTGGTACGGCCAGGCGACGTTGACCGTGCCGGCGCTGCCGGCGGTCCAGCAGAGCTACGGGTTCCAGGTGGTGCGCGAGACCGCGACGAAGGTCGTCACCGTGCAGGCCGACGACTTGGCCCAGGGCGTCGTCGGCGTGGTCGCGGCGGCGGCAGGCGTGCCGGTCGAGCAGCTGGTGTCGGTGGGCTCGCAGTTCGTCCCGCCCGCGCCACCGTCGACCGGGGACAGCGGCGGAAACGGCGGTGGCGGCATCAGCATCGGTGGCGGCGGCATCTCCGTCGGTGGCGGTGGCACCGGCGGCCCGGGTGGTTCGGGGCCGGGCCAGCACCCGACGCCCGCGCAGGTGAAGGGTGAGGTCGAGTACTTCACCGGGAAGCTGCTCATCGTGCCCGCGGGCACGGGACACGCCCAGTCCTGAACCCCTCCGGAACTGCGCCGCGGCACCCGTCGCGGCGCATTTCCGAGCACGGTCCAGACCCAGGCGCCCCACACCGACGACGGTCCGGCCTGTTATCGGCGGCGGCACAGGAGTAGTAACGGATCTTCGAGCCCGGATCAGCCGTTCCGGCTCCGACCTCCGGCTCCGGGAGACGATGTGCAGTCCGAATTCACCAACAGCCCGCCCCACCACCCCGTTGTCGTGGCACACCGAGCGCAGCGGCGTGCCGATCTTCAACTCCGGATCGCCGACGCGATCACCGCGTTCGCCGGCTCCATGCGGTTCGTCTACATCCACGCCGTGCTGTTCACCGTCTGGATGATCTTCATCGAGGCGGATCCGTGGCCCAAGCTCACCCTGATCGTGTCCCTCGAAGCGATCTTCCTCTCGACGTTCGTCATGGTCGGGCAGAACCGTCAGGCCGCGTTCCAGCAGGCCAAGGCCGACCACGATTTCACCGAACAGGAGCTGGAGCTCAAGACCAACACGACACTGACCCGCGAGATCCACGTCCTCACCACCGAGTTGCGCCGGCGCCTGGTCGAGGACGCCGCTCGGTGACCTACAGCAGCAGCTCGGCGGCGAGGAGCGCGACCTCGACCGTCAACCGGTTCCGGGTGATCGAGCCGCCGAGCAGGTCCTCGGCTTTGCGGACCCGGTAGTGCACGGTGTTCTTGTGCAGGTGCAGCCGCGCCGCGGCCTGCGTGTAGCTGCCCCCGAGTTCCAGGAACACGCGCAGGGTGTCACGCAGTTGCCTGGTCGCGATCTCCTCGCCGATGAGGCCGGGTAGGACGCGCTCCACCCAGCGCCGGAGGTCCTCCTTGTCCCGGGTGAGCAGGGCGGCGACCGCGACGGTGTCGAACGACACGACGGTTCCGACGTGGTCGCCGCCCGTTTCGGCGATCGCGCGGGCTCGCCGGGCTTCCCGCAGCGTGCCGCGGAAGCCGGCCAGGCCGGGAGCGGGGGCACCCAGGGCGATCCGCAGAGCGCCGTCGACCTGTGCCCGGAGCCGGTCTCGGTCGACCTCGAAGCGGCTGTGGTGGGTGAGCCACGCCCAGAGCGTCCGGTCGTCGTCGAGCATGGTCAGCGGAGTTCCGCGGCCGGACACCTCGGCCAGCAGGCGAGCACCCGCCTGCAGCGCGGCCGGATCGTCCGAGGGCAGCCAGACCACGGCGGCCTGGTGCCAGCCGCCCAGGGACCAGCCGAGCAACGACTCGGCGGCGTCCTCGCCGAGTCCGTCCGACTCGAGCACGAGCCGGATCTGGGCGGCGCGTGCGGCGCCGGTGCGGCTGTTCCAGCGGCGGCGCTCGGTCTCGTAGATGTCGATCAGGCCTTCGATGACCAGGTCGATGTAGTTGCTGACCCGCTCGGACACCTCGGTGATCGCGGCCAGCGCGACCGCGGTGTCCGGCACCTTCAGGTCGCCGACGGCGGCGATGGCCCACTGCAGGAACCGGTGCTCGCCGAGGCGGTAGGCCCGCAGCAGGCCTTCCAGCGACAGGTCGTGCTGCGCGAACCGCCGGGCGTACTCGGCCGCCGCCGGGGGCACGGTGATGCGGTCGATCGGGATGGCGTGCACGAGCATGTCGACGACCGCGGCCAGGTTCGCCGACGTGCTGGCCACCATCAGCCTGCGGACCGTCTCGTCGTGCCGGAACTCCGGGATGACCTCGACGAACCAGTCGGTCATCTCCGTGGTGAGGGCCGGCAGCGCCGCGTCGACGGCCCGAGCGACCTCGGCGACGACGTCGTCGCTGGTGGCGGACATGAGCCGACTGTAATCCGGCGGGCCGGGCGCCGCGCGTCCCCTCTTGTGACTTGGACACAACCGGGCGGGACAGCTTCGGGACACGCGCCCATGGTGGGTGCCTCGCCATTTTCCTACCGTAGTGGGACGCATTGACGCGAGACCGAATCCGAAAGGCAATTCCATGCACATTGCCGTGCTCCCGGATGAACGCGCACGACGCGATCCTGCCGGTGCGTGCCTGGCCGACGACACCGCAGCTCTCACCAATTCCGAATTCGCCCGCAAAACCCTCGCCGCCGCCGCGGCTTTGCGCGACCGCGGAATCCGCGCGGGAGACGTCGTGGCGACGTTGCTGCCCAACCGGGTCGAGTTGGTCGTCGCGTTGTTCGCTGCCTGGCGGCTCGGCGCGGCCGTCACGCCGGTGAATCCGGCGCTGACCGAGCCGGAAGCCCGGTTCCAGATCGAAGATTCGGGAGCCCGGGTCGTGCTCGGCCCCGCCGGGGCCGACTTGGTCACGATGCCGGTCGACGAGCTGGACGGGGACGCGACCGACGCCGGCCTCGAGGGCACGTTGACCGAGGACGCGCTCGCGTTGCTCATCTACACCAGCGGCACGACCGGCCGCCCCAAGGGTGTCCTGCTCGACCACGCCAACCTCGCGGCCATGACCGGCATGATCATCGCCGGGATCGGGCTGGGCCCCGACGACCACAGCTTGCTGATCCTGCCGCTGTTCCACGTCAACGGCATCGTCGTCAGCGTCCTGTCGCCCCTGCTGGCCGGCGGCCGGGCCACGATCGCCGGCCGGTTCCGCGCCGAGACGTTCCTGACCACCGTCGAACGGGTGCGGCCGACGTACTTCTCCGCCGTGCCCGCGATCTACGCCCGGCTCTGCACCCTGCCCGCGGACCAGACCGCCGACCTCGGCTCGCTGCGCCTGGTGATCTGCGGAGCCGCGCCCATGCCCGCGGAGCTGATCAGCCGGTTCGAACAGCGCTTCGGCGTCCCGCTCGTGGAAGGCTACGGCCTGTCCGAAGGCACCTGCGCCAGCACGCTCAACCCGCCCGCCGGCCCCCGCAAGCCCGGCACCGTCGGGCTTCCGCTGCCGGGCCAGCGGGTCGCGCTCATGACTTCCGGCGGGGCGCTGCTCGGAGACGGGCCCGGCGAAGTGGTGATCCAGGGCCCGAACGTGATGCGTGGCTACCTCAACCAGCCCGAAGCCACCGCCGCCACGATCGTCGACGGCTGGCTGCGCACCGGCGACGTCGGCCGGTTCGACGCCGACGGCTACCTCGTCCTGGTCGACCGGATCAAGGACATGATCATCCGGGGTGGGGAGAACCTCTACCCGAAGGAAATCGAAAACGCGCTGTACGCGCACCCCGCCGTCCTGGAGGCCGCGGTGGTCGGCATGCCCGACCCGGTGCTCGGCGAAGTGCCGGTGGCGACCGTCGCCGCGCACCCCGGCACCCGCGTCACCGCCGAGGAACTCCTCGACCACTGCCGGGGACGACTGGCGAAGATCAAGCTCCCGACCCGGATCGACATCGTCGCCGTCCTGCCCAAGAACGCGGTCGGCAAGATCGACAAACCGTTCCTGCGCCGCCAGCTGATTTCTTCGTAAACCACGTCGTACGCCGAGAAGGAGCCCGAAATGGGATTCAAAACCGGGGATTTCCCGCCGGTCGATCCGGAAACGTTCCTCGACGAACCGCTGTTCGACCGGATGAAGGCGCTCGCTCTGCACTGGGTCGAATACGGCTTCGGATCACCGAAGCTGATCCCGGCGACCTACGTCGTGAAGCTGCTGTTCGTGTACGTGCTCGCCGGAGTTGCCCTCGTGACGTGGACGTCGGGCGCGGGGCCGTTCTGGGACGTCACGCACTGGTGGAACCAGCCGGTCGTCTACCAGAAGCTCGTCCTGTGGACGATCCTGCTGGAAACCATCGGGATCGCCGGGTCGTGGGGCCCGATCGCGGGCAAGTTCAAGCCGATGACCGGCGGGATCCTGTTCTGGGCCCGGCCGGGCACCATCCGGCTGCGGCCGTGGAAGCGGGTGCCGTTCACCGGCGGTGACCGCCGAAGCGGACTCGATGTCGCTCTCTACCTGGCGTTCCTCGCGTCGCTGCTGGTCGCGATCGTCCTGCCGGGGGTGCCCAGCGCGTCGCTCACCGCGGCGCTGCCCGGCACCACCACCGGGCTGGTCGCTCCGGCGCTGTTCTTTGCCCCGATCGCGCTGTACGTGCTCAACGGGCTGCGGGACAAGACGATCTTCCTCGCCGCCCGCGGTGAGCAGTACCTGCCGGCTCTGGTGTTCTTCGCGTTCCTGCCCTTCGTCAACATGATCATCGCCGCGAAGCTGCTCATCTGCATCGTGTGGATCGGCGCGGGCGTGTCGAAGTTCGGGCGGCACTTCACCAACGTGGTGCCCCCGATGGTCTCCAACAGCCCGTGCGTGCCGTTCAAGTGGCTGAAGCGGGCGCACTACCGCGACTTCCCGCGCGACGTCCGCCCGTCCGGGGTCGCGGGGTTCATGGCCCACGTCGGCGGCACCACCGTGGAGGTCATCACCCCGCTGGTCCTGCTGTTCTCCACCAACCACTGGGTGACCCTGGCCGGGGTGGCGGTGATGGTCGTGTTCCACCTGTTCATCACCTCGACCTTCCCGCTGGCCGTGCCGCTGGAGTGGAACATCCTGTTCGGCTACCTGGCCGTGTTCCTGTTCCTCGGCTTCCCGGCCTCGGCGGGCTACGGCGTGACCGACATGAGCCCGGCCTGGCTCGCGATCGTCGTCGCCGCGGCGCTGCTGTTCTTCCCGGTGCTGGGCAACCTGCGCCCGGACCTGGTGTCGTTCCTGCCCTCGATGCGGCAGTACGCGGGCAACTGGGCGTCCGCGCTCTGGGCGTTCGCACCGGGCGCCGAGGAGAAGCTCAACGACCTTCCCCACCGGCCGACCCAGAACCAGGTCGACCAGCTGCAGGCCGTCGGCTACCCCGCCCAGGTCGCGGAGATCACCATGCAGCAGACCATCGCCTGGCGTTCCATGCACAGCCAGGGCCGCGGCTTGTTCTCCGTGCTGGCCACCCACCTGCCGGACCTGGAACAGCGCACGATCCGCGAAGCCGAGTTCGGCTGCAACTCCCTGATCGGCTTCAACTTCGGCGACGGCCATCTGCACGACGAGGACTTGATCGCCGCCGTGCAGAAGCGGGTCGGGTTCGCCCCCGGTGAATGGATCGTCGTCTGGGTCGAGTCCCAGGCCATCCATTCCCCGGTGCAGCACTACAAGGTCATCGACGCCGCCCTCGGCGTGGTCGAACGCGGCACCTGGAACGTCGCCGACGCCGTCCGCGAGCAGCCCTGGCTGCCCAACGGCCCGATCCCCCTGCGGGTCACCTGGCAGCGCTCCACTTCGGTCACCGAAACCGTCTGAGCCGAGAAGGAGTACGAGATGAGCACCGCGATCGTGGTCGGCAGCGGACCCAACGGGCTCGCCGCCGCGGTGAAACTGGCCAAGGCCGGCGTGCAGGTGACCGTGCTGGAAGCTGCCGACCAGATCGGCGGTGGCACCCGCTCCGGGGAGGCGATCGTCCCCGGCCTGCTGCACGACCACTGCTCGGCGGTGCACCCGATGGCCGTCGGCTCCCCGTTCCTGGGCGAACTCGGGCTCGAACGGTACGGCCTGCGCTGGCGGCTGCCCGAGATCGACTGCGTCCACCCGCTCGACGACGGCAGCGCCGGTGTCCTGCGCCGGTCGGTCGCCGAGACCGCCGCCGGGCTCGGCGCCGACGGCCGCCGCTGGGCCCGGCTGTTCGGCCGGCCCACCGAGGACTACGACCGGCTCACCGACGACATCCTGGGGCCGCTGCTGCGCTTCCCGCACCACCCGCTGCGCCTGGCCCGCTTCGGCCTGCCCGCCCTCGCTCCGGCGTCGCTGCTGGCCCGCGTGTTCGCCACCGAGCAGGCCAAGGCCCTCTTCGGCGGGGTCGCCGCGCACGCCTTCCAGCCCCTCGAAAACCTGCTCGGCTCCAGCATCGGGCTCGGCATCATCACCGCCGGGCACCGGCACGGCTGGGCCGTCGCCGAAGGCGGTTCGCAGCGCATCACGGACGCTCTCGCCGCTTTGCTGTCCGACCTCGGCGGCAAGATCGAGACCGGGGTGTGCGTCCGGTCGGCCGGTGACCTCCCGCCCGCCGACGTCACCCTCTACGACCTCACCCCGACCGCCGTCGCCGACATCCTCGGCGACCGGCTCCCGCCCCGGGTGGCGCGCGCGTACCGCCGGTTCGAGTACGGGCCGGGGGCGTTCAAGGTGGACTTCGCCGTCGAGGGCGGCGTCCCCTGGACCGCCGAAGCCGCGCGCCGGGCCGGCACCGTCCACTTGGGTGGGTCGTTCGCGGAAATCGCCGCCACCGAACGGGAAATCCAGCGCGGCCGGCTGCCGGAGCGGCCGTTCGTGCTGGTCGGTCAGCAGTACCTCGCCGACCCCGGCCGCTCGGCCGGCGACGTCCATCCCGTGTGGACCTACGCCCACGTCCCGAACGGCTACACCGGTGACGCCACCGAAGCGATCATCGCCCAGGTGGAACGGTTCGCCCCCGGCTTCCGCGACCGCGTCGTCGGCACCGCCACCCGCACCACGACGGGATTCGCCCAGTACAACCCGAACTACGTCGGCGGCAACATCCTGACCGGCGCCAAGACCGTTCCCCAGCTCGTCTTCGGCCCTCGCCCGACGCTGCACCCGTACGACGCCGGCCTGCCCGGCCACTTCATCTGCTCGGCGGCCACTCCGCCGGGCCCGGGCGCCCACGGCATGTGCGGCGCCAACTCGGCGGCTCGCGCCTTGCGGCACCTGCAACGCTGACCGCCCACGCCGTGAGCACCCGTCGGCCGGACCAGACCTCAGCCCAGCTTGATGGGCTGCGGCTGGGTGCGGACCACGATCACCGTCGGGCCGTCCGCCTCGGTCGCCAGCTTGAACTGGGTTCTGATGTCGTCCGGCGTGTCCGCGTGCACGGCCCGGCAGCCCAACCCCGTCGCGAGTGAGGCGATGTCGAGATCCGGGAGATCCATGCCCGGGACGCCGGGTGCGCCCTCGAGTTCGGCGAACGACTTGAGGATGGAGTACTCGCCGTTGCGCAGGACGACGAAGACGATGGGCAGCTTGTGCTGTGCCGCCGTCCAGATCGCCTGCACGGAGTACTGGAACGAGCCGTCACCGATGACCGCGATGACCGTGCGCCGGGTTCCCTTCGCACGGTCGCCGAGGGCGACGCCGACGGCGCCGGGCACGCCCCACCCGATCCCGCCGCTGCCGGTCGCGAAGAACGACCCGGAGCGCACGGTCGGCAGCCATTCCGCCTGTTCGACCAGGGTGGACGTGGACTCGTTGACGACGACCGCGTCCGCCGGCCGCACGTCGCGCAAGGCGGCGTAGGCCTCGGCCGGGGTCAGCGGACTGCTCGGGGTGCTCGGCGACTGGTGCGGCCACACCAGCGGCTTCGGCGCCGCCCGGTCCGGTCGCGGTTCCACCGCGTCGATCAGCAGGTCGATCGTGAGCCGGGCGTCGCCGAGCAGGCTGTCTCCCGCCGCGGCGTAGGCGGCCGTGTCGGGATCGCAGGTCACGTGCAGGAGTTCGGTTCCCTCCGGGAGGTACGGGCCGGGCACGTACGGGTAGTAGCGGAACACCGGCCCTCCGACGACCACGACCAGGTCGTGGCCGGCGAGCCGTTCGCTGACCCCGGCGATGGTCATCGGCAGGGTGCCCTGGTAGAGCGGGTGGTCCTCGGGGAAGGAAACGCGGTCGGTGAGCGGCGAGAACCCGTACACCGTCGCGGTCAGCTTCTCGGCCAGCGCGACCGCGGAGTCCCAGCCGCCGCTGCGATCGACCTCCGGTCCGAACACCAGCGCGGGGCGCGTGCCGGCGTTGATCCGCTCCGCGAACCGCGCGAGAGCCCCCACGTCGGGCGCGACCCGGTGGCTGAACTGACGCACCTTCGCCGGCCCGAGTGCCGGTTTCGCCCAGTCGTCGAGGGGAATGGACAGGAACACCGGGCCGGCCGGGGGTTGCAGCGCGATCGCGTAGGCCCGCATGAACGCGGCCGGCACGTCCTGCGCGCGCGCCGGTTGGTAGGCCCACTTCACCCACGGCCTGGGCAGCGTGGTCGCGTCCCGGTTGGTCAGGTACGGCTCGGTGATCACCATGTCCCGGTGCTGCTGCCCGGCGGTGACGACCAGGGGTGTCTTGGCGTCGTAGGCCGCGATCAGGCTGCCCATGGCGTTTCCCGTGCCGGCGGCGGTGTGCACGTTCACCAGGGCCGGCTTGCCGGTGATCTGCGCGTACGCGTCGGCCATCGCCATGACGGACGCTTCCTGGAGCGCCAGGACGTAGGTGAAATCGTCCGGGAAGTCGCTCAGGAATGTTTGTTCCGTCGAGCCCGGATTTCCGAATACCGTGGTCATGCCGAGCTTGCGGAGCAGTTCGTAGGTCGCATCGTGCACGTTCATCTGCTCTCCTTCGACGGAAATGCGGTGATTTCGACCCTAGGAACGCCGAAACGAACCGCCCTCGTGCTCCGGAGACGAAAACGCCGGGATCTCTGGGCCCTGAGCCGTCGTAGGCTGAGCGGATGCAGCCCAGCATCGACGCGGTGGACCGCGCGCTGTCGTCCGTGGGCGCGGCCGCCGGTCAACGCCTGCGTGAGCTGACGCAGGAGATCTGGCGGTTGCTCACCGAGGACATCCCCGAATTGCGCGACGACGACGTGCTCGCGCACCTCCTCGACGCGAGCATCGAAGAGAACGTGATGACTCTGCTGCACGCGTTCGAGCACGGGATCGCGCCCGACCGGGTCGACCCGCCGGCCGCCGCCGTGGAGTACGCGCGCCGCCTTGCGCAGCGCGGGTGCCGATCGTCGCGTTGATCCGGTCCTACCGCATGGGCCACGGCCGGTTCCTGGCGCAATGCGTGCAGGAGCTCACCGGCCGGTACCAGGACACGGAGCTGGTCAACGCGATCATGGCGCGGGTGATCGAGGTGAGCTTCCGGTACATCGACCGCGTCTCCGAGCACGTGATCGCCGTCTACCAGCAGGAGCGGGACCGCTGGCTGCTCAGCTGGACCACCGTCCGCTCGGCGCGGGTGCGGGCCGTGCTGCGTGACGAACCGGTCGACGTCGGAGCCACGGAGGCGGCACTCGGGTACCACCTGCGCCAGCACCACCTCGGCGTGGTCGCCTGGGTGGCCGGACGGCGCGATCCCGGCGAGGGACTGGCCCGCCTCGACCGGCTGACCGGGGCCGCCGCCGGCTTGCTCGGCTGCCCGGCCCGTCCGCTGTTCGTGCCCCAGGACGAGACCCTGGCCTGGATCTGGCTGCCCCTCGGCGCCCGCGTCTCCCCGGAAATGCCGGCCGAGGCATTCGACGACGGCGACACCCGCGTCGCGGTCGGCGAACCGGCGCACGGCCTGCCGGGATTCCGCGGCACGCTCCGGCAGGCACTGCGCACCCGGGACGTCGCCTTGGCCGCCGATCCCGGGACCCGGGTGACGACCTTCGCCGACGTCGGCTCGCTCGCGCTGATGTGCGCGGACCTGACGGCCACCCGCGAGTGGGTGCGGGACACGCTGGGCGACCTGGCCGTCGACGACGAGCCGCAGGCCCGGCTGCGGGAAACCCTGTGGATCTTCCTGTCCACCGGCGCCAGCTACACGGCCACCGCCGAACGCATGATCCTGCACAAGAACTCCGTGCAGTACCGCGTCCGCAAGGCGGAGGAAGCGCTGCCGGCGTCGATCCAGGACCGGCGCGCGGAGCTCGAGCTGGCGCTGCGTGCCTGCCGGTACCTCGGCCGTACGGTGCTGCGCGAGCCCTGATCGTCGTGCTCCGGCACCAAAGCCCGGCGCGGGAGTTGGTCCGCTGACCGTCGCTTCGTCACGACACGGGGTACGACGATTGCGCTATGTCATTCTCATCGGCTTTGTTGTGGCGCGGATTGTCGGCGATCGTGATCGGGATCGTCTCGGTGGCCTGGCCGGACGTCACGGTCGGCGCGCTGGCGCTGGTGTTCGCCGTCTACGCCTTCATCGCGGCGGCCGCGGACACGATGCGGGCGTTCGGCAGCGACCGCGCCGGCCCGGTCGTGGGCTCCCTGCTGCTGGCGGTGCTCTCAGTCGTCGCCGGGGTCATGGCCATCGCGTGGCCCGGCATCACGGCGCTGGTCCTGACGATCTGGATCGCCGCATGGGCGCTCATCACCGGCGGCGCCGAGGTCGCCATGGCTTTCCGGCACCACGAAACCGCCGGCCAACGCGCGATGTGGGGCCTGACCGGCCTGGTGTCGCTCGCCCTCGGCGTGGCGTTGTTCGTCCGCTCCGACATCGGCGCACTTTCGCTGGCCACCGTTTTCGGGCTCTTCAGCCTGTTCTACGGCATCTCGGCACTGGTCCTGTACGTCCAGCTCCGCCAGGCCACGACACCTACCTCGAGCCCGTCATCCAGCGGTGCCGGAGTCGGCGGCTGAGCAGGTCGAGTATCAGACCCTGGTGGGAGCCAATGCGAGGCGCCGCTTCCGGAGGTGAGCTCAGGCCGGGTTCCGCTGGGCGTTCCCGCTGATCGCCTTCGCCGGTCTCCCGGCCTTGACCACCCGAGGCGACTGCGACGACCCTCACGTCGTCGTCGCCGCACGGTCGGTGCTCGGCTTCGGCTGCGTCGTGAGCAGGCTCGTCCCGGCGCGGCGAGGAGCATCGGGCACCGCGTCCGGGATGCTCAACGTGAACGTCGCTCCGGCACCGGGGGAGCTGACGACGGACACCTTTCCGCCGCGGGCTTCGACGGCGGCACGGACGATCGCCAGCCCGAGTCCGGTGCCGCCGTGGGCGTCTCCGTGCCGGGTCGACCAGGATTGCTCGAAGATGTGCGCCAGGTCGTCCTCGGCGATGCCCCGGCCGGTGTCGGCGACCTCGATGTGGAATCCGGGTGGTGCGGTCCACGCCCGCACCGCGATCCGGTCGCCGTTCTGGGTGAAGGCGATCGCGTTTTCGAGCAGGCTGTCCATCGCGGCCTGCAGCCGTTCCGGGTTGGCGAGCACCGTCCCCACCCCGCTTTCGCACGACCACTGCCGGTCGGCCACGGGTATCCAGCGGCGGACCAGCCGCTCGAGGAAGGCGTCGAAGTCGAGCGGGACCGTGCTGACCGGGGAGTCGAGTCGCATCAGGGTGGTCAGGCCGCCGGTGAGGCGGTCGAGCTTGCCCAGCTCGTCGAGCACGATGCCGGCGTCCTCGTCGGTCTGCTGGTCCTCGTGTGCCGAGCGGATCAGCTCGACGTAACCACGGGCGACGGTGATCGAGGTCCGCAGCTCGTGTGAGCCCAAGCGCACGAACAGGTCCTGGGTCTCGGCGCGTTGCCGCTCGAGGGCGGCCACCCGGCGCAGCTCGTCCAGAGCGCGCTGGCGTCCTCGCACGTGCCACACCATCACGAGGAACACCGCGGCCATCAGCGGTACCTCGGTCGTCTCCTCGAACCGGATCTCCCCGCGGGTGGCCTGGTCGAGCATCAGGAAACCGGTCGTCGCCGTGACCGCACCCAGCGCGGTGAGCATCCCGGCCAGCGGCCACGAGTTGACGCCGAACACCAGCGCGATGCTGATCCACACGAAGTGGAACGGGATCGTCTCGGCCTCGGGGAACCGCCACATCGCGACGAGGTTCACCACGGCGAAGGCGATCCAGCAGAAAAGGACTGTCCGCTTAGCCCGCGGAGAGGCAGTAACCCACATTGCGCACCGTTTCGATCCGGCGGAGCCCGTCGAGCTTCGAACGCAACCGCCGGACGTAGACGTCGACGACGTTGCTCCCGGGGTCGAACTGGTAGCCCCAGACGTCGGCGAGCAGCTCCTCGCGGCTGCACACCTGGTCGGCCCGGTGCATGAGGTGGCTCAGCAGGACGAATTCACGCTGCGACAACGCGGTCTGTTGGTTGCCGACGGAAACGATCCGGCGCTGCGTGTCGAGCCGCAGATCGCCGACCTGGAGGAACCGCGAACCCGCGGTGTTCCCCGGTTGCTGTTCGCGGAGCCGGACCCGGACGCGGGCCAGGAGTTCCGCGGTGACGAAGGGTTTCGGGAGGAAGTCGAGCGCGCCGGCGTCGAGCACGTGGACGCGCGTTCCGATCTCGGGCACCGCCGACAGCACGACCACCCGCGACCCCGGGAGCCGGTCGAGGAGTTCGGCGAGCACGGTGGCGCCCGAGACGTCGGGGAGCATGAGGTCCAGCACGATCAGGTCGTAGCTGCGTTCGGTAGCGGCGGTGAGCCCTTCGGCGCCCGTCGCGGCCAAGTCCACCGCGTAGCCCTCGGCTTGCAGCACGCGCTGCAGCAGACGCCGGATCCGTTCTTCGTCATCGACAACGAGCAGGCGGCTCAACGACTTCACCTCACTCACCGGTGGAGTGGGAGCGGCCGACGTCCGCTTCCGGATGTCTTGTCGTCCCTGCACGTTGTCGACCGGCCCGCCCGGTTCGTTACATCGGGTCATAACGATTGGAACACCGTGACAACCAGATGACGGACCTTTCATCTTCGGCTGCGCGGCTCGCCGGGCGTCCGACGATCGGGTCATCCGCAGCGCCCCACTGGAGGCTGGCCATGGCTCGTCCGACCTTCCGCTCCGCGGCCATCGTCGTGGCCGTGCTCACCGGAATCGCGCTCGCGCTGCCGGTGGTGCTGCAGCACGGCACCCCGCAAGCCCGTGCCGCGCAACCGGGTTCGATCACCCTGCACGCGGAAAGCGCGCGCACCGTGGGAACCGCACCGGGGCAGGTCCGCAAAGGGGACGCGATCACCGGGTACAAGTGGCTGATCGCCGCCGAAGACGTCGGGAATCCCCGTGACAGCCTGCAGAACTGCCTCCCCACCCGCGCCGGGGGTTCCGCGGACTTCGCCACGAAGTGCCAGTGGCCGTCCGTCCGCTACACGCCGGGCAGCGTGCCGATCGTCGCGCAGGGCGACCAGAACGACCTCAACGACACCAAGGCGCTCGACGCCCTGCCACCCGGGAAGTACCTGATTTCCCTCACCGCCGACGGCTACAAGATCGACGGCGCGCACTTCACCGTGGACGGCGGCACCCAGCGGGTGACCGTCGCCATGCAGCCGTACCCGCTGCCTCTGGGCAACGTCCGGATCCGCGTGTTCAACGACTCCGTGCCGGTCGACGCGACCTACGAGGTCGGTGCCGAGTCCGGCCTCGCGGGGTTCACCGCGCACCTGTCCGATGTGCTCGGTGAGGTTTCCACCGACTACTACGGAAACCCGTTGTGCACCAAGTACGTCCACGACGGCGCCGGCCAGATCGTCTTCACCGGCGGCAAGCCGCAGATCGATCCGGCCTCGACCGGCAAGTGCGTCAGCGACGCGCAGGGCGACATCCTCATCCCCAACATGGGACCGGACCGCTACGCCGCCACCGTCATCCCGCCGGTCGGCACCGACTGGGCCCAGACCACGACCCTGGAAGGCGCGCACGACTGGGACATCTGGACGCAGGAAGGCGACACCGGGTTCGACACCGAACAGACCATCGGCGCCGAGCCGGTGCCCGCGGTCGACTTCGGGTTCGTCCGGCCCAAGGCGCTGCCCGCCGGGCCGACCGGGGAGATCAAGGGCGTCGCGGTGCAGATCGACACCTACGTCGGCGGCACCGGGGGAGTGGGCGTGCCCAACGCCGGTATCGCCGGGGCCAGCGTCCGCGGTCCGGTCGACCGGCCGTTCGTCGCGCTGTCCGCGCTGGGCAACAACGACCAGGTGGCCTACATGGCTCGCGCGGGCAGTGACGGGAAGTTCGACATCAAGAACGTCCCCAACGGCGATTACCAGCTGACGCTGTGGGACTACCCGCAAGAAGTGATCCTCGACAGCTTCAACGTCACGGTCAACAACGGCGGCGTGGTCGACGTCGGGCAGAAAGGGCTCGTCGGCTGGCACGCGGCCATCGAAGGCACGATCTTCGTCGACACCAACGGAAACGGCAAGCGCGACCCTGGGGAGGCGGGCGTGCCGCAGTTCCCGGTGTCGGTGAAGGAACGCGACAACTCCACGATGGACCAGGGCATCGCCGGTGTCACGACCGACGCCACCGGGCACTACTCCATCCCCGAGGTCTACCCGCTGAGCAAGTTCCTGGTGCTGGAGGCGTTCAACACCCGGTACAAGACCACCGGGATCACCTACCAGGCCGACAACCAGCCGACGCCGACGACGATGCTCGGTGCCGCCGTGGACGTGTCCATCCTGCCGATCATCGGGCTCAAGGGCCGGGTCGACTGGGGCGTGCAGCCCTACACCGGCGCGGAGAACGGCGGGATCGTCGGCACCGTCACCTACGACACCACCCGCAACGAACTCGACCCGCGCTACGCGGTGACCGAGTCCTACCAGCCGGGTATCCCGAACGTCCCGGTGCACCTCTACGCCGTGCAACGCGACGCGAACGGCGATCCCGTCCGCAACCCGGACGGCTCGACCGCCCGTGGGCCCGAGCTGGCGGACACCTACACGTCGGAAACCTGGCAGCAGCCGACCGGCTGCACGCCCCGGCTGTACGACGGGAACGTCCTGACCGGGCAGCAGGCGGTCGGGATCCCGGGGCAGGATCCGCCGTCCTGTGTGGAGTCCCCGATGAGCGGGATCCAGGTGCAGCCGAGCGACCCCACCCCGGGCAACTTCGGCCAGACCGTGAACGGCAACTACGGCTTCGGCACCTCGAAGCTCAACCTGTACCCGCCGGGTGACGAGAACAACCCGGCGCCGGGCAAGGATCTGCCGCTCTACGCGAACCTGGCCGACAACCACTACGACGACCAGCCCCTGGTCCCCGACGACTACCTCGTGTCGGTCGACGTCCCGCAGAACCCGGTCGGCGGCAAGCCGATGTACCAGGTGACGAAGGAAGAAGACGTCAACATCTTCAACGGCGACGGATACCTGCCGCAGGAGAACTTCCCGCCGGCGCCCGAGCTGTCGAGCGACCCGCCGAACCCGGCGCAGCCGCAGCCGGATCCCGGGGCACCGCCGTCGGGCGGCGCGGGCATCGTGGCGCCCTGCGCGGGCGCGAACCACACCGTGCACGTCGCGAACCAGGCGTTCGTCGACGGCGGCGGCAGCCCGTTCGAGGGCCAGGCGAAGCCGCTGTGCGACCAGAAGCTCGTGACCGTCCGAGGTGGACAGTCGACCGCACCGAACTTCACCCTCTTCACCGACGTGCCGCTGCCGACCCACTTCTACGGCCTGACCATCAACGACCTCGGCCTGTCCAACGACCAGCGGTCCATCCAGTACGGCGAGGCCCAGCCGCTGCCGAACGTCCCGATGGGCGTCTACGACTGGAGCGGCCGGCTCGTCGACACCGTCACCACCGACTTCAACGGCTACTACGAAGCCCTGGAGCCCTCGACGTCGACGTACAACTGCCCGCTCCCGGCCGGGCCGTGTCCCGGGATGTACCGGTTCGTCGGCAACGACCCCGGCCAGCCCGGTCACGTCAACCGCGACTACAACCCCCGGTTCCGCACCATCGCGACGAACTTCCAGGCCTGGCCCGGGCTTTACACGGTGACCGACACCGCACCGACCCAGGTGGGCGTCGTGGCCGTGGCCCCAGGCTCGACCCAGGTCAACCCGGTGGACTGCACCCCACCGGCGTCCGCGCCGCAGATCTTCGCGCTCGACCGGCCGGTCCTGCGGCTGACCGACGTGCTGAACCGCACGGTCACCCTCGACGGCGCCGGGTTCGGAGCCACGAAGGGCACCGGGCAGGTCGTCCTCACCCGCGCCGACGGCTCGACGGTGAACCTGGGGACCACGGCCTGGAGCGACACGCAGATCAAGTTCACCGTCCCGCTCACCCTGGCTGGGGGACCGGTGAAGATCTCCGTCCGCAAGTCCGACGGGCAGACGACCGTCAACGGCGTCGGGCTGCAGGTCCTCGGTCTCGCCTACAACCCGCGGATCCTGCAGGTCGACCCGCCGACACCGGCGCCGGCCGGTACGGGATTCACGACTGTCCAGGCCGCGCTCGAGGCGGCGGCCCGGGGAACCGGGCAGCAGGTCGTCGTCGTGTGGCCGGGCCCGCAGGGCCAGGACAACCCGCAGGGCGCGTACTTCGAGAACGTCGTGGTCCACTCGCAGGTGCGCCTGCAGGGCGTCGGTCCGGGCGGCTTCCGGCCGGACGGCAGCTACGTGCGCGGGTCCGTCCTCAACGGACTGGGCTTCAACCCGGACAACCCTTCGGGCACGGCGTGGTTCGCCCTCGTCGGCGGCCTGGCCCACCAGGGGCCCGCGAACGTCCCCGACTCCGCGGTCGTCACCGTGCTCGCCCCGCCCGCCGGCAACACCGGCTCCGCCATCGACGGGTTCACCATCACCGGCGGCGCGCAGGCGGACTTCGCCACCAACCTCAACGACGTCTACGGCGGCACCAAGACGCCCGCCGGGGCACCGGGCGCGGCGATCACCCAGGGCGGTGGCGTGTACGTCCACGCCGGAGTCACCGGCCTCGGGCTGTCGGACAACGTCATCGTCGGCAACGGCGGCTCGTACGGCGGTGGCGTGCGCGTCGGGACGCCGTACGACCCGACGATCCACAACCGGAACCTGACCATCGACCACAACCAGATCCGCGACAACGGCGGCACCAACCTGGCCGGCGGGATCGGGCTGTTCGACGGCACCGACAACTACTCCGTGCACCACAACGACCTGTGCGGCAACTTCTCCGCCGAGTACGGCGGCGGCATCAGCCACTACGGCCGCGGCACGGGCGGCGACATCGGCAGCAACCGGCTGTGGTTCAACCAGTCCTACGACGAGGCGGGCGGCATCATGATCGCCGGCGAGCTGAACGCCAACCTGAACCAGCCGTCCGCGGGCTCGGGACCGGTGACCGTGCACGAGAACCTCGTGCAGGACAACCTCGCCAACGACGACGGCGGCGGCATCCGGCTGCTGCAGGCCGGGACCTTCCCGATCTCGATCGTCAACAACATGATCACCGACAACATCTCCACCCACGAAGGCGGCGGCCTGGCGCTCGACGACGCGACGAACGTCCGGATCGTCAACAACACGGTGATGAAGAACGTCACCACCGCCACCGCGATCACCAGCACCGGCGAAGCGGCCCCGGCCGGCCTGTCCACCGCGCTGAACAGCGCGCAACTGCAGGCGACCCTGCCCGCGACCGCGCCGAAGTACAGCAAGCCCCTGCTGTTCAACAACATCTTCTACGACAACCGGGCCGGCAACTGGAACGGGCTCTACGTCTCCGGCATCGCCTCGCCGCAGGCCCCGGCGGGTGACCCGGTCCGGCACTGGGACCTGGGTTCGGTGGACGCGGGCGTCACGCTGACCCCGACGTACTCGGTGCTGCAGCAGTACGACCCCGGCGTGACGCCGAGCGCGACGAACAAGATCGGCGCCGACCCGCAGGTGCGGAGCCCGTTCGACGTCTCGGCCACGATCCTCACGTCCCGGACCTTCCCGTCCTTCCGGGAAGCGGTGATCGTCGCCAAGGACGTGCCGCCGCAGCTGCAGGGTGACTACCACCTGAGCGGCCCGGTGCCACCGGCCAACGGCGGCGGCACGGGCTCGCAGCCCAACCCGGGCGGCGCGGTCCTGGCCCCCGCGATCGACTACGACGGGCAGCGCCGGGCGACCCCGCCGGACATCGGCGCCGACGAAGCGTTCTGACCCACCTCGGATTCCGGTCCGGCCGCACTCACCCCCCCGGGGTGCGGCCGGATCGGTTCCACCCCCACCAGCATCGGCAACCGGCTCGCCGGGAGGACACCGTGACCAGCGACAACCAGCAGCGGCCGCCGAGGCCGATGAGCCGCCGGACCCTGCTCTACGGCGGCGCCGCGACCGTGGCGGCCGTCGCGGGCGGGCGGCTGCTCGGCTCCCGCCTCGACGCGCCGGCGCCGACCACCGTGCGCCCGGCCGCCGCGGTCGTCCCGCCGGTGACCGAAGTGCACTTCGCGGCAACCGACGGCTGGGTCTCGATGCCGGCCGGGGCTCGCCAGAACCCGCCGTTCTGGCCGGACTCCCTGGCGCCGAGCCCGTTCGACCTCTACGTGTTCGGCTTCCGCGACGTGACCGGGCTGGACGACGCGACGGTGAAGGCCCAGCGCGGCAAGGCGCAGATCTCCGCGCCGCTGCTGGCGTTCGACCAGGGCACCGACATCAAGCTCACGCTGACCAACCTCGGCCTGTCCCAGCGTCCCGACCTCGTCGACGGCCACACCGTGCACTGGCACGGGTTCCAGAACGCCATCCCGCTGTTCGACGGCGTGCCGGAGCTGTCGATCTCGGTGCCGATCGGCCGGGACTTCACCTACTTCTACCGCCCGCGCGAGGCCGGGACGTACATGTACCACTGCCACTTCGAAGACGTCGAACACGTGCAGATGGGCATGACCGGCGTGGTGTTCGTCCGCCCCGCGCAGAACCGGGCCCCGGTCGGCGGCGACCCGCTCGGCACCAAGTACGCCTACAACGACGGCGACGGCTCCACCCGCTACCAGCGCGAGTTCGCCTTCATGCTGACCGAGATCTGGGCCGAGGCGCACTACCGCGACGCGCACATCCAGACCACCGACTGGACCGACTTCTCGCCCAGCTTCTGGACGATGAACGGCCGCTGCTACCCGGACACCCTGGTCCCGAACGGCAACCCGATGAGCGCCGCCGCGGGCCGGTTGCAGTACCAGCCGAACAGCTCGCTGATCACCGCCAACGAAGGTGACCGCGTCCTGCTGCGGCTGGCCAACTTGGGCTACCAGAACCACTCGCTGACCGCCGACGGGATCACGCTGACCACCGTCGCCAAGGACGCCGCCCCGCTCGTCGGCCGCGACGGCACCCAGCACTACCTGACCGGCAACAGCGTCGAGATCGGCCCGGGGGAGAGCCGGGACGTGCTGTTCACTGCACCGGCGCCGGGCACGTACCTGCTCTACGACCGCGACTACGGCTACCTGAACAACGGCGGGGGCGGCGGGTACGGCGGCCAGCTGACCGAGATCCGGGTCAGCCCCGCCGGCACGCTCGGCCCGCAGACCACCCCCAACACCTGAGCAGGACACGCCATGAACCCGACGCGCTCGCCCCGCTTCACCACCGCGGCCCCGGTCGTCCTGGCCGTCGCCATCGTCGTCGCGCTCACCATGCCGATGCCCTCGGCGGCCGCGGCGACCACCGACGGACTGCCCTGCGAAGCCAACTCCGCCAACACGTTCTCCCTCGACGCCAAGGCGGGGTACGTCTCCACTCCGGACGGCAACTCGATCTACATGTGGAGCTACTCGTCGAGCACCAAGGCGTTCCAGCTGCCCGGTCCGATGCTCTGCGTGGACTCCGGGGTGACCGTCACCGTCGTCCTGCACAACACGCTGCCGGAGGCCACCTCGATCCTCTTCCCCGGCCAGCATCACCAACGGGCCGACGGCCACCCCGCGCAGCCGCAGGCCGACCCCACCGGCCTGACTTCGCTGACCGATGCGGCCGCGCCGCTCACGGGCTCGGTGACCTACACCTTCACGGCGGGCTCGCCGGGCACCTACCTCTACGAGAGCGGCACCGACGTCGCCAAGCAGCGCGAGATGGGGTTGTCCGGCGCGCTCGTCGTCCGGCCGCCGGGCCGGCCGGACCACGCCAACGGCCGCGCCGACTCGGCGTTCGACCTCAACCGGGAGTACGTCTACCTGCTGTCCGAAGTGGACCCCGACCTGCACCTCGCGGTGGAGCGCAAGCGGGCCTTCGACGTCACGAAGACCAAGGCGCGGTACTTCTTCATCAACGGCCGCAGCATGCCCGACACGATCGCGCCCACCGGCGCGGCCTGGCTGCCCAACCAGCCCTACGGCTCGCTGGTGCACCTCCAGCCGTTCGTGCCCGGTGATCCGAACAGCAGGCCGGCGCTCGTGCGCTACCTCAACGCCGGCTCGGTGAACTACCCGTTCCACCCGCACGGCAACGACCAGCGCGTGATCACCGAGGACGGTCAGCCGGTGCAGGGCGCCGGGGGCAGTGACGCCTCCTACGACAAGTTCCTCATCGACATCGGGCCCGGCCAGAGCGCCGACACCCTCGACCAGTGGGTCGACGCCGAGCACTGGAACGGCGAGACCAACCCGATCCCGGTCCCGCTGCCGCAGCTGCAGGACCAGATCGTCGGGCCGGGCACCGAGACCTGGTTCAGCGAGAACCCCTACCTGGGCGGCCAGCCCGGCGAGGTGCCCGCGGGCGTCGTCCGCAACAACCAGTGCGGCGAGTACTACATGGTCGCCCACAGCCACGCACTCGAGCAGGCCACCAACTACGGCGCGAGCTTCGGCGGGATGATGACGCTCGTCCGCATCGACCCGGCCGCCGGGTGCCCGTCATGACGACCCCGGGCCGAGAGGACAGGACCATGCGCAGCAGCACACGCCGCACGGCCGGGAGAACGGCGCTCGCCTTCGCGGTCGCCGGACTCACCGTCGTCGTCCCGCACCCCGCCGCGGCGGCGGTCGCCGCTCCGGCGGCGATCCCCCTCGCCCACGCGGCGACTCCGCAGGGCACGCTGCCCGCGACCGGCTGCACGACCGTCGGCGTCGCGGCGACGTGCGAACTGTACGCCAAGCCCGGCACGCTCACGGTGTCCAGCATCGCCATCCCCATCTGGGGACTGTCCTCGACGGACACCGGCGTACCCGGCACGCCGGGGCCGGTGCTCGTGGTCACCGAAGGCAGTACTGTGACGGTCAACGTCCACAACGGACTGCCGGGCGCGCTGAGCCTGGCCGTACCGGGCCTCCTGGGCGGCGCGGACGACCGGATCGGTGCCGCGCCCGGCGCCACCAAGTCGTACACCTTCACGGCGAACCGTGCCGGTACCTATCTGTACGAGGCGGGGCACGCGCCCGATGGCGCCCGGCAGGCCGCGATGGGCGCCGTCGGCGCGATGATCGTGCGTCCCGCCGCCGGCCCGGGCACCGCGTACGGAGCCGCGTTCGACGACGAGACCGCGCTCGTGCTGTCCGAAGTGGACCCCGCGTTCAACGCCGACCCGGCGGGCTACGACCTGCGGAAGTTCCAGCCGGTCTACCGGCTGATCAACGGCCGGGCCTACCCGGAGACGGACCCGATCGCGACCGCCGCCGGGCGCCGCGTCCTGCTCCGCTACGTCAACGCCGGGCTGTCCACCCACGCGATGGGCACCCTGGGCACCGAACAGTCGGTGCTGGCCAAGGACGCCCGGCCGAGCGAGGCGCCGTACCTCAAGGTCTCCGACAGCATCGCGGCCGGGAGCACCGAGGACACCCTGGTCACCGTGCCCCCGGCCGAGGATGGCCCGAAGTTCGCGGTGTACGAAACGGCCGGTCGGCTGGACACCGCCGGCCACCGCGTCGGCACCACCAACACCGTGGCCTTCGGCGGCATGATGACCTTCCTGGACACCGGCGCCGCGCCGTCCGGCACCGACACGGCCGGCCCGGTGACGCAGAAGCTCGCCGCCGCGCCCGCGACGGCGACCGCGCTCCAGACCGTGACATTTACCGCCGACTTCACCGACGTGCCCAACGGCGGCTCGAACGTCACCCGCGCCGAGTACGTGGTCGACGACCCGGCGATCGCGGTCGGCACCGGAACGCCGTTCACCGGCAGCTTCGGCGGCCCCACGGTCACCGGCGCGCAGGCGACGCTGAACCTGGCCACCCTGGCGCCCGCGCTCGCGGCGGGCAAGCACGTTGTCTACGTCCGCGCCCTCGACTCGCAGGGCAACTGGGGCGTGGTGAACTCCGTGGTCCTGACGGTCAGCAGTTCGGGCCCGGTCACCACCGGCGGGTCCCTGACGCCGGCCACCGGGAACGGCTCGGCCGCGGTCGTCCTGTCCGCCACCGGCGACGACTCCCTGCTCGGCGGCACCGTCGACCAGGCCGAATACTTCGTCGGCACCCAGGGCGCCAACGGCTCCGGCACTCCGATGACGCTGACCCCCGGGACAGTCGTCGCGGAGTCGGCGACCATCCCGGCGCTGAGCTTCTCGGCGCTACCCGAAGGCCCGGTCACGGTGTACGCGCACAGCCACGACTCCTTCGGGCTGTGGGGACCCGCCCAGACGCTGCAGTTCACCCTCGACCGGACCCCGCCCGCGATGACCAGCGGCATCGTCGAACCGAGCCCGAACAACGGCACCGCCGGGTCGCCGGTCGACCCGACGTCGATCAAGGTCACCGCCGCGTTCGCCGACCCGGTCACCAACGGCGTCGCCACGCCGATCACCGCCGCCGAGGGCTTCCTCGACAACCCGAACGGCGTCCTGGGCACCGGGCTCACGTTCGTCGCGTCGGACGGCTCCTTCAACGCCACGGCGGAAAGCGCGTACGGTCTCATTCCGCTCAGCCAGCTGACCGGGATGACCGAAGGCCCGCACCAGGTCTACGTCCATGCCAAGGACGCGGCCGGGAACTGGGGCCCGTACGCCCCGCTCACTCTGGTGGTCGACCGCAGTGGTCCGCTCCTCAGCGCCGCGAGCGCGACCCCGAACACGGTCAACCGGACCACCACGGGCGTCACCCTGGCCGCGACCGCGACCGACAACCTGACCGCGGTCGCCGGGGCCGAGTGGTTCGACGGCGCCGACCCGGGCAAGGGCCTCGGCCACCCGATGACGGTCACGGCCACCGGCCCGAAGACCGCGAACGTCGGGGTGGTCGCCGGACCGGGCGGGTTCGGCGTCGGTACGCACGTCCTGTCGCTCCGCGCCCGCGATGCTGCCGGCAACTGGGGCGCTCCGGTGACCGTGACCCTCACCGTCACGGCCCTGAGCAACCTCGTGTTCTCCGACGGCTTCGAGTCCGGGAACACGGGCGCCTGGGCCGCGGCCACCGGCCCGGTCGCCGTGCTCCCCGGGTCCGCGCTCAGCGGCACCCAGGGCCTGCAGGTCACGGCCGGGGGAGCGGCGCCGGCGTACCTCACCGACCCCACCCCGCTGAACGAGTCCGCCTACCACCTCCAGTTCCAGTTCCGGCCCGACACCCTGGCCACCGGGACCGGCACGGTGAACCTGGCGGCCGGGCTGTCCGCGACCGGCCAGCAGCTGTTCGTGGTGCAGTACCGCAAGTCCACCGGCGCGGCCCAGGTGCGGCTCGGCGTGCGGCGCAGCACCGGCGTCGTGGCCTACACGCCCTACCTGACGCTGGGCACCGGGGTCCAGACCATCCGGGTCGACTGGGCGGCCGGGACGTCGACGACGCACAAGCTGACCGTCGGCACCGCGAGCCAGCAGCTCACCGGCGTCAACACCGGCACCGTCCGGCTGGACGCGCTCTGGCTCGGCCTGTCCGGCGGCGGTACCGCCACCACCGGGGCGGCGTCGTTCGACGCGGTCCTCTCCACCCGGTTCACGCTGCCCTGACCCGCCCGACGCGAGGAGAACGACGATGTTGCAGAGGAAACTGGGCGAGTGGTGGCGGCGCGGCGCGGTCCGGATCGCGGTCCTCGTGGTGCTGGTGCTGACCTTCGCGGCGGTGCTGACCTGGCGGGTCCAGTCGACCGCCGGCGCCGGGAAGCCCTACCAGGTGCCGCAGGACCGGCAGCTGGAGAGCAGCCTCGGGATCCGGATCGCCCAGGCGGCGGTGGTCGCCGACGGCGGCATCGTCGAGCTGCGCTACACCGTGCTCGACGGCCAGAAGGCGTCGAAGTTCCAGAACGACGTCCACCACCCGCCGGTCCTGCACAGTGAGCGGCGCAAGGGCGACGTCTACCGGGCCGCGCTGATGAAGCAGGGCCACGAGCTGCGGCCCGGCCAGACCTACTACATCCTCTACCTCAACAACGGCAACGCGATCCGCAGCGGCGAGACCCTCGAGGTCGAAGCCGGCGGCGCCAAGCTGCAGCACGTCCCGGTGCGGTGACCCGGTGGCCGGACGGATGCGGGTGCGGGCGGCGGTGCTCGCCGGGTCGGTGGTCGCGGCGGCGGGGTTCGCCCTCTTGTCGGCGGCACCGGCCTGGGCGCACGCCGAGCCGCTCGGCACGGTGCCCGCCGACGGCTCCACTGTGGACAGTTCGCCGTCGTCGATCGAGATCCGGTTGAGCGAGCCGGTGGAGACCGCGGCGACGAAGGTGTCCCTCGTGGACGGTGGCGGGCGCACGCTGCCCACCTCACCCGCCACTCTGCTGCGTACCGCCGGGGCCGGCCCGGAGGAACCGGTCACCCTGCGGATCCCGCTGCCGGTGCTGGCCCCGGACGCCTACCGGCTGTCCTGGACGACGGTGTCGAGCGACGACCTCCACACGACCGCCGGGACCATGGTCTTCGGCGTGCAGCGCGCGGTGGCACCGGCCACGGCAGGGCCGCCCGCCGACCCGCTCCCGGCCCTCGGTGAGGTGCTCGCCCAGGCGGCGATCTACCTCGGGTTCGGCGGCTGGATCGGCTCGATGGTCCTGCTGTTCTTGCGCAGGCCGCAGGATGGCCCTGCTCGTCCCGTGCGGGCGCGGTTGCTGCGGACCGGAGCGATCGCGGCCGTCGTCGGGTTCCTCGGTGGCATCGCCCTGATGCTGGTGCGGGCGGCCGCGTTCGGGCCCGACGTCGTGCCGGTGGCGTGGCAGCTGGTCAGCGGAACCACCGCCGGACCGCCATGGGTGATCCGCGAAGCCGTCGCGCTGGGCATGGCGGCCCTGTCGGTCAGCGCATTGCGCCGCGGCTCGCTGCCGAGACGGCCGGTGGCCGCCGTGGCGCTGGGGCTCGCCGTGGCCGGCGCGGCCACCACAGCACTGCTCGGGCACCTCGCCCGGTCGGGACCGCTGCTGCTGGTCACCGACATCCTGCACATCCTCGCGACCATGACGTGGGCCGGAACCGTGATCGTCGCCGGCGTCGTCCTGGTCGGCCTGCGGGGGCACCGCGAGCAAGCCAGAGCGGTTCTCCGCCGCTTCGGCCTCGTCGCGACCGGCGCGCTGGCCGTGCTGGTGGCGACCGGCTTGCTGCTGGCCGGCGACCGGGTGGCTTCGCTGGACGCCCTCCTGCTGTCCACCTACGGCAGGATCCTGGTGGTCAAGGCGGCCCTCGTCGCGGTTGCCGCGCTGACCGGTCTCGCGACCACCCGGAGCCTGCACGGGCGCAAGCAGGATCCCGCGCGGACCGGCCCCGCCGTGCGGACCGAGATGGCGGTGCTCGCCGGAGTGCTCGTCGTGACCGCGGGACTGGTGTCGACCCACCAGGCGACCGGGCCCCAGTGGCATCCCCCGGACGCCGTGGCCACGCAGACCTCACTGGCGGCCGACGACCTCGTCGGCACGGTCGACGTGCGGCCCAACCTGCCCGGGCGCAACTTCGTCACGGTGAACCTGTTCGACACCCGCCGTCCGGCACCCGCGCCGATCCAGGCCGTCGACGTGCTCCTGCGCGGACCGGGCGGCGCGGCGGTGACCCGCACGGCAAGCCCGGCCGGTCCCGGCTCCTACCTCCTGGCCACCGACGACCTGGCCGACAGCGGGCCCTGGACGATCACCGTCATCGCCCACCGGCCCGACCTGGCACCGGCTTCGGCCAGTCTGCAGTGGACGGTGCCACCGGCGACGGCTTTCACGCGGCCGACCGTCTTTTCCGATGCGCCGTTGACCGCCTACACCCAGTGGGCGGCCGCGCTGGCGCTGCTGGCCGGCGTCGCGGCGGCGCGGCTGCTGCCGGGCCGGCGACCGCGCCGCATCCGCGACACCGAACAGGCATCGGTGTCATGACGAGGGCTGACACCGGCTTCTCGATCTCGGTGACCGAGGGCGACGACCGGGTGCTGGTGCGCCTCGCCGGCGACCTGGACGAAAACGGCAGCGGCCTGGTCGCCCTGTGGCTTACGCCGTACGTGATCCTGACGCCGGGGCGTCCGGTGGTGCTCGACCTGACGGAGCTGACCGCCGTGCACCACACCGGATGGGAGACCCTCGCCGATCTGGTCGAGCTCGCCGCGTACCGCCGCTGCTCCCTCGAGCTCGTCGCGGACGAGTCAGGCGACGGACGGCCGTCGCACCTCGACGGTTTCGCGTCGCTCATTCCGTTACCGGCTGGTCGGCGTGCGCGTGGGTGATGGCCGCGAACCGCAGCGAGTTGCGGCCGGCGGCGGCTGTGGCGCGAGGAGGACGTCACCTGGAAGGGCAAGTTCCGCGGACCCCTGCACGGGGTGACCAGCCTGCCGCGCCCGTTCGCCGGCGCGCCCCGGATCTGGCACGGCTCGGCGACCACCGTGACTTCGGCCGAGCTGGCCGCGAAGTGGGGTGACCCGCTGTTCTCGGCCAACGCGATCCAGCCACGGGACAACTACACCGTCCTGATCGAGCACTACCGGAAGGAGCACGCCGAACACGGTCACGACCCGCGGTTCGCCTTCGTCGGCGCCGGAGCGGGGATTCCTGTACCTGGCCGACACGACGCAGGAGGCGCGTGAGGCCTTCGGCCCGGCCCACGAGAAGATCGTGGCGTTCTTCAACCAGCCGGGGAACCACACCCAGGGCAACGCGATGGAGTTCCCGACCATCGACGACGCGATCGCACGCGGGCCGGTCCTGGTCGGCAGCCCGCGGCAGATCGCCGAGAAGATCCTGTGGTGGCACGAGGCGTTCGGGCACGACCTGCAGTCCTTCAGCCTGCCCACGATGATCCCGCACGAGCAGCAGCTGGCCATGCTCGAACGCTTCGCCGCCGAAGTCGTGCCCGTGGTGCGCGCGGCGGCGCCGACGGCACTGTGGACCGAGCACGACCCCTACGGCGGCCGTCCCGCCGTCCACGGCCGCACCGCCACCGATGCGGCCGGCGCCATCGAAGGAGCGACCACGCGGTCGAGCCCACGGCCTGCCGGACCGCGAACCGTGGCCCGACAACTGCGCTAAGGCAGCTCCAGGTGCTCGCGCAACGTCGTGCCTTCGTACTCGGTGCGGTAGACACCGCGGTCCTGCAGCTCGGGCACCAGCCGGTCGACGATGTCGTCGAGCGCCGCCGGGACCAGGTGTGGGCTGACGTTGAACCCGTCCACCGCGCGGGTGTGGACATAGCGCGCCCACTCGTCGGCGACCTGCCCCGGCGTGCCGACGAAACCGTGCTGGCGCGGCTGGACCTCCAGCACGAGCTGGTGGATGGACAGCTTCTTCGCCTCCGCCAGCTGCCGCCACTGCCGGATCCGGTCGAGCTTCCCGGTCCGGTCGGCGATCGAGATCGTTCCGCGCGACGGGTCGAGTTCGCCTTCCACCGGTTCGACGTCCGGTAGCGGGCCGTGCGGGTCGTAGGCCGACAGGTCCTGGCCCCAGTACTGTTCGAGGAACGCCAGCGCGCGCTGCGGCGTGATCTGGCGCCGCCGGATGTCCTGCGCGCGCTCGGCCGCGTCGGCGGGGGTGTCGCCGAGCACGACGGTCGCACCGGGCAGGATCCGGACGGCGTCGGCGGGCCGGCCGTGGCGGGCGAGGCGGGCGCGCAGGTCTTCGGCGTAGGCGAGAGCCTGGTCGTAGGCGGTGTTGGCCGAGAAGGCGACGTCCGCGTACTTCGCCGCCAGTTCGCGGCCACCGGGGGAGTCGCCGGCCTGGAACAGCACCGGCCGGCCCTGCGGGCTGGGCGGCACGGTCGGGGCCGCCCGCACGTTGACCAGATCGGTGTGCCGATCGACCAGCCCGCCGCCGGACCAGAGCGCGAGGGCCGCTTCGACGAACTGCTCGGCGCGTTCGTACCGGCGTTCGTGGGCCAGCCAGCCGCCGTGGCGGAAGTTGGCGCCGGTCCAGGCGTTGTCGGTGGTGACGATGTTCCAGCCCGCCCGGCCGCCGGACAGGAAGTCCAAAGAGGACAGTCGGCGGGCGAGGTCGGCGGGGAAGTTGTAGGTGGTGTTCTGGGTGGCGACCAGCCCGATGCGCGTGGTGGCGGCGGCCAGTGCGCTCAGCTGGGTGATCACGTCCGGGCGGCCGGCGACGTCGAGGGCGTGCACGCGGCCGCGGTTCTCCCGCACCCGCAGCCCTTCGCCCAGGAAGAACGCGTCGAACAGCCCGCGCTCGAGGGTCCGCGCCACCGACACGTAGGTCTCGATCTCGGTGTGCGGCGCGTTCGACGGGTCGTCCCACAGGAACTGCGGGCCGACGCCGGTGTAGAACACGCCGAGGTGCAGCCGCGCGGTCATGCCGCACCCCCGACCGCGAACAGGCTCACCGGGCGGGCGAGGCCGAGCGACTCGCGCAGGGTGGCGCCCGGGGCCGGCGAGTGAGCAGACCTTCGGTGCGCAGCGCCGGCAGGACTTCACCGGCCAGCACCGGCAGGTCGGTCGCCGCGGCGGGGTGCAGCCGGACGCCGTCGACTGAAGTCGACGTGGTGCACCTTGCCGGGGTCGAGGTACCGCCCGTTGGCGACGTCTTTGACGACGGCGTCGTCGTCCCAGGAGTCCCACAGCCTGCGCACGACTTCGACGACGTCGGCGACTTCGTGGTGCAGCGCGTCTGGGTCGAGCCGGGAGCCGCCGGCGGTGGCGACGACACCGGCCACCGCGCCGGGGGACAGCCGATCGGGCGAGGCGCCGTCCAGCTCCACGGCGACGTGCAGACTGCGAAAAGTCATGCTTTCACAGCTATCCGGTGCACGGCCTCGGCGCACGCACGTTCAGGATGTGGACCGCGCCGCCGGATGCCTCGTCCAGGATCTGGAATCGGCCGGTGGCTCGTTGACCGGGCTCGACGCGCTTCCTAAGGTTCGTCAGTGTCAGCGGAAAGCGCCCGCGCTTTTCTTCCCTTTCCTTTCCGGAACAGGTACCCCCATGCCCGAATCCGTCTGGGTCGCCCAGTCTGATCCGCGGGTGCGGCCCTTGCTCGCCGACCTGGCCCGCGAGTATTCGTCCCGCTACCACCGCGTGCTCAACGACGTCCACTTCGAACTCCGTGAGTACCCGCCCGAGCGGTTCGCTCCGCCGCACGGTGGATTGCTGCTGCTCCTCACGGACGGTGTCGCGGTCGCGGGTGGGGCGTTCCAGCGCTACGACGCAGAAACCGCCGAACTCAAGCGCATCTGGACTCATCGCGCGCACCGCGGCCACGGACTCGGCCGCCGGGTCGTCGCCGAACTGGAGGCCGAAGCCGTCCGCCGCTACTCCCGGCTCCACCTGACCACCGGCCCGAACCAGCCCGAGGCACGCGGGCTCTACCTGGCGACCGGCTACACACCGCACTTCGACGTCGAGGCCGTCCCCGCCACGCGGTTGCGGTTCTCGAAAGCGCTTCCGGTCGTGGTGGCCGCGCGATGACCAGCGACCTTGGAACCCGGCCCGCGTCCGCCGCGGCGCCGGATGAAGCACTGAAGATCGTTCCCGCGCGGCACCCGTGGACCTGGATCGCGGCCGCCGTGGTGGCGGTCCTCGTCGCGATGGCCGGGCACGCCCTGGTGACCAACACCGCGTTCGACTGGCCGACGTTCTCGCGGTTCGTCTTCCAGAAATCGATCTTGGAAGCGGTCGCGCTGACGCTCGAACTGACGTTGTTCGGCGTCGTCGCGGGATTCCTGCTCGGCACCGTCCTGGCGGTGCTGCGCATTTCCCGCAATCCGTTGCTGCGGGCGGTCAGCTGAACCTACACGTGGATCTTCCGGTCCGTGCCGCTCATCCTGCAACTGCTGTTCTGGTACAACCTCGCGATCCTCTACAACGAGATCTCCTTCGGCGTCCCGTTCGGCCCGTCGTTCGTGTCGGTGGGGACGATGAGCCTGATCCCGCCGTTCCTCGCCGCCGGCCTCGGGCTGGCCCTGCACCAGGGCGCTTACGCCGCCGAAATCGTGCGCGCCGGGTTCCTCTCCGTGGACGCCGGGCAACGCGAGGCCGCCGCCGCGCTGGGCATCCCGGCCGGGCGCCAGTTCCGCCGGATCGTGCTGCCGCAGGCGATGCGCACCATCGTGCCGACCGCCGCGAACGAAATCGTGGGCCTGCTGAAGGCGACGTCCCAGGTGTACGTCATGGCCCTGCCGGAGTTGTTCTACCAGGTCCAGGTGATCTACACGCGCAGCGGCCGGGTGATCCCGCTGCTGCTGGTGGCCACCGCCTGGTACCTCGCGCTGACCACCGTGCTGTCGGTCGCGCAGTACTACGTCGAGCGCCACTTCGGCCGCGGTGCCCAGCGCACCTTGCCGCCGACGCCCCTGCAGCGCCTGCGCACGGCCTGGAGGCGGGCATGACCGCGGACTTCATGGTGGACGTCCGGGGCGTCCACAAGAGCTTCGGGGCGCTGACCGTGCTGGACGGCGTCGATCTCCAGGTGCGCCAGGGTGAGGTGACTGTGCTCCTGGGACCGTCCGGGTCCGGGAAGTCGACGCTGCTGCGGCTGATCAACCACCTCGAACGTGCCGACCGCGGCTTCATCAGCGTCGGCGGGGAGCTGATGGGCTACCGGCGGTCCGGCGACCGCCTGCACGAACTGAAGGAGCGCGAGATCCTCAAGCAGCGCACCAGGATCGGGTTCGTGTTCCAGAACTTCAACCTGTTCGGGCACCTGACGGTGCTGGAGAACGTCGTCGAGGCGCCGGTTTCCGCGCAACGCCGTCCGCGCGCCGAAGCCGAGGCGAAGGCGCGAGAGCTGCTCGTCCGCGTCGGGCTCGCGGAGAAGACAGCCGAGTACCCGCGGCGGTTGTCCGGCGGGCAGCAGCAGCGGGTCGCGATCGCGCGGGCGCTGGCGCTCGAACCGGACGTCCTGCTGTTCGACGAACCCACCTCGGCGCTCGATCCGGAGTTGGTCGGCGAGGTCCTGGAAGTCATCCGCGACCTGGCGAAGGCGGGCACGACCATGGTCGTCGTCACCCACGAGCTGGGCTTCGCGCGCGAAGTCGCCGACACCGTCGTGTTCCTCGACGAGGGCCGCGTGGTCGAACACGGCCCGCCTGCTCAGGTGCTCGACCACCCCCGTCACGCCCGGACCCGGGCCTTCGTCGACAAAGTCCTTTGAGGAGAGTCATGAAGCTGAGAACCCTGTTGCTCGCATCGGTGTTCGCGCTCACCGCGTGCGGCAGCCCCGAAGCGGCGACCGCTCCGGCGGCCGGCCGGCCCGGTGGCGTCAACGTCACCGCCGACCAGAACCGCGTCCGGGCGCAGAAGGTCGACGCGATCGCCGCGCTCGTCCCGGCCGACATCCGGAACCGCGGCACCCTGGTCGTCGGGACCACCGGCAACGGCACTCCGCCGCTGTCCTTCCGTGCCGACGACGACAAGACGGTCATCGGCGTCGAACCCGACCTCGCGCAGCTGGTCGCCGACGTCCTCGGGCTCAAGCTCGACCTGCAGGCGTCGTCGTGGGAGAACCTGTTCCTGTCGGTGGAGAACCGCCAGTTCGACGCCGGGTTCTCGAACATCACGGTGACCGAGGAGCGCAAGGACAAGTACGACTTCGCCACTTACCGCAAGGACACGATCGCGTTCGAGGTCAAGAACGAGAAGAACATCTCGGTACGCGAGCCGAAGGACATCGCCGGACTCACCGTGGGCGTCGGCGCCGGGACGAACCAGGAGCAGATCCTGCTGCGCTGGGACCAGCAGAACAAGGCCGCCGGGCTGGCGCCGGTGAAGTTCCAGTACTACCAGGCGACCTCGGACTACTACCTCGCGCTGCAGTCCGGCCGCATCGACGCCTACGTCGGCCCGAACCCGACCTCGGCCTACCACGTGGCCGTCGACGGGAAGACCAAGATCGTCGGCACGGTTTCCGGTGGCGGGGCGATCCCCGCGGACATCGCGGCGATGACCAAGAAGGACGACGGCCTGGTGAAGGCGCTGCAGCAGGCTCTGGACACGGTCATCAAGAACGGCCAGTACGCGGCGGTCCTCAAGCGCTGGAACCTCGCTTCCGAGGCGTTGCCCGCGTCGGAGGTCAACCCGCAGGGCCTGCCCCGCACGTGACGCGACCGCGGCGACGAACCGGCTCGCCAGGCTTGGGGGAGCAGCTGCGGTAGTGTCCGCCGAGTGCGTGGTGGCGGCTTCGACGACTTGGACCGCGCTCTGCTGCACGCGTTGCAGGTGGACGGCCGTGCGCCGTTCCGGCTGCTGGGGTCGGTGCTGGGCGTGTCGGACCAGACGGTGGCCCGCCGGTACGCCCGGCTGCGCGGCGCGGGGTCGCTGCGGGTGGTGGGGCTCAGCGATCCCGCTGTGGTGGGCGACGCGCAGTGGGTGGTGCGGGTACGGGCGACACCGGAGGCGGCCGGGCAGGTCGCCGACGCACTGGCGCGGCGTGCGGACACGAGCTGGATCAGCGTGTGCTCGGGTGGGACGGAGATCGTCGCCGCTGCCTACGGCGTCACCGCGGGACCGCTGCTGCTGGACACGCTTCCGCGCACGCCGCAGGTCGTCGACGTCGAAGCGCACCAGGTGCTGAAGGTCTTCTACGGCGGTGCCGGCAAGCCGTTCACCAAACACGGTCCGCTCGACGAAGCCCAGCTCGCCCGGCTGACGGCGGAGCTTCCGGTCGTGGGCACGGCGTCGCCGTCGGTCGACGAGGTCGATCGGCGGTTGCTGGACGTCCTGCGCGTCGATGGCCGGACCTCGGTGGAGGAGCTGGCGGTCGCGGCGTCGGTTTCGGCCGCGACGGCCCGGCGTCGGCTGCACGACTTGCGTGCCGGCGGGGTGCTCCGCCTGGATGTCGACGCCGATCTGGCGTTGTTCGGGCTGCCGGTCCGCACGGTGCTGTGGCTGACCGTCGCCGCGGCGCAGCTCGATGTCGCCGGTCAGGCGCTGGCCGCACACCGCGAGGTCGCCTACGCCGCGGCGACGACCGGTGAAGCGAACGTTTTCGCCACGGTGTCCACCCGCGACACCGCGGCGCTCTACCGGTATCTGACGTCGGAGATCGGGGAACTGCCGGGTGTCGGGCCGGTGCGGTCGGCGCCGGTGCTGCGCCACGTCAAGGCGGCGACCGTCCACTACGGACCCGGCTGAGGTCGTGTCGAGATCCGTCGGCGGAGGGCGGCCGAACGTCGATTGTGCGCGGACAACCCCCGGATCCGGGCGTTCCGCGAGGCCCGGTAGTTGTCTCGTGGCTCAGCAGCAGTCGTGGGTTGGGGAGGGCTGAGATGACGGACATCGTGCTGGTGCACGGAGCATGGAGTGACTCGTCGGTCTGGGAGGGAGTGGGAGAAGCCTTGAAGCGCGAGGGCCATCGCGTGCTGGCGGTGTCGCTTCCGCTCACCTCGCTCGCCGACGACGTCGTCGCGACCCGGAGGTCCGTCGAGGCGTGTGACGGCGGCGTGGTGCTGGTCGGCCATTCGTACGGCGGCGCCGTGATCTCCGAGGCCGCGAGAGGCGAAGGCCGGGTGCGGGCGTTGGTGTTCGTGGCGGCTTACGCGCCTGATGAGGGTGAGTCGATCGCCGAGCTGAGCGGTCGAGGTGCGACGACGCCCGGCCGCGACGCAATCCGGTTCGGTTCGGACGGGTGGACCAGTCTCGACCCGGCGCGGTTCCGCGACGCGCTCGCGGCCGACGTCCCGCCGGAGCGGGTGCGTGAGCTGGCGCGGACGCAGAAGGCGACGCACAGCGCGTGCCTGGGAGCACCCGCCGGGCGCGGTGCGTGGCACGACCTTCCCAGCAGCTACGTCCTGTCGGCCGAGGACCGGATCCTCGATCCGGGACTGCAGCGCTGGTTCGCCCAGCGGGCCGGTGCCACCGTCGTCGAGCTGGCGGCGAGTCACCTCTCACCCGTTTCCCGTCCCGAACCCGTCGCTGCGGCGATCAGCGCCGCTGCGCGGGGTTCCGGACTAGGCTGAACGGGTGGACGAGCCGACCGCCCCGCGCATCCTCGTGATCGAGGACGCCGAAGCGATCCGCGTGGCCGTGGAGGCCGCGCTGACCACCGCCGGGTTCTCGGTACGGGCGTGCGCGGACGGCACCGGGCTCGAGGCCGAATTCGCCCGCGCCCGGCCGGACCTCGTCGTGCTGGACGTCATGCTGCCCGGTCGCGACGGCTTCGAGCTGCTGCGCCTCATCCGGCGGCACTCGGCCGCCGGGGTGGTCATGCTGACCGCCCGCGACGGCGTCGAGGACCGCCTGCGCGGCCTGGGCGAAGGCGCCGACGACTACGTGGTGAAGCCGTTCGTGCTGGCCGAGCTGGTCGCGCGGGTGACAGCCGTGCTGCGCCGGACCGGCCGCACCCGGCCCACCGTCGAGATCGGCGACCTGGTGGTCGACGTCGAGGGCGGGCGGGTCCGCTACGGCGCCGCCGACGTCGAGCTGACCACGACCGAGTGGAAGCTGCTCGTGCACCTCGCCGAGCACCGCGACCGGGTCGTGTCCAAGACGCAGGTCCTCACCGCGGTGTGGGGCTACGGCGACTACGCGGAAAACCTCGTCGAGGTCAACGTGAGCACGTTGCGCCGCAAGCTCGAAGCGTACGGCCCGCGCGTGGTGCACACGGTCCGCGGCCAGGGGTACGTCCTGCGCGGCGACCCGTGACCGGCCTGCGGACGACGTCGCTGCGCCGCCGGGTCACCGTCACCGTGCTGGTGGTCCTGGCGGTGGTGCTGGTCGCCGTCGGGCTCGTCGTCGACACGGTGTTCCGCGCGCAGGCCGAGCGGGACGTCAACGCCGTGCTGACCGCGCGGGTCCAGCTGGCCCAGCAGCTGGCGAAGCAGAACGTGGCCCCGCAGAACCTGCTGCGGCGCCTGGAAACGCGCGGCGTGCGGGCGTCGCTGGCGCTGCCCGACGGGACGTTCTTCGGCGCGGCGGATCCGCCGGCGGACGACCGGATCCGCCAGGTGCGGGCGACCCTGTCCGGTCCCGCGCGGATCGACGGCGCGAAGCTGACCCTGACCGCCGACGAGTCGCTGGTGGCGACGGCCGAGCAGAACCTGCGCTGGGTGCTGCTCGGCACCGGCCTGGTGGCCCTGCTCGTCGCCGCGGTCGCGTTGCTGCTGGCCGTCCGGTTCGCGCTGGCGCCGCTCGACGCGATGACGCGGCTGGCGCGCACGATCGTCTCCGGCGGGCGCGGCGGCCGGCTGGCACCCGAGCGCACCGGCACCGAGCTGGGGCGGGCGGCAGCCGCGTTCGACTCCGCGCTCGACGCCCTCGAAGGCGCGGAGCGGGCGGCGCGGGCGTCGGAAGCGCGCACGCGCCAGTTCGTCGCGGATGCGGCCCACGAGCTGCGCACCCCGCTGGCCGGGGTCCAGGCGGCGGCCGAGGCGTTGCTGCAGCAGCCGTCCGACGCACCCGCCGAGCAGCGGGAGCGGTTGCAGCTGCTGGTGGTCCGCGAGTCGCGGCGGGCCGGGCAGCTCGTGGCGGACCTGCTCGACCTCGCCCGGCTCGACGCGGGCGCGCAGCTGGACCGGGTGCCGGTTCCGTTGCTCGAAATCGTGCGGGCCCAGGCCGAGCAGGTGCGGCTGACCGCGCCGGACGTCGTGGTCGAGGTGTCCGGGCCGGACACCCGCGTGCTCGGCGACCGCGCGCGGCTCACGCAGATCGTGGCGAACCTGACCGGCAACGCGGTGCGCGCGATGGACGGCCGCGGGACGCTGTCGCTCGAGGTCACCGGAGACGGGATCACGGTGACCGACACCGGACCCGGCGTGCCGGGACCGGACCGTGAGCGGATCTTCGACCGCTTGGTGCGTCTCGACGCGGCTCGCGGCGGCGAAGGCGGATCCGGCCTGGGGCTGCCGATCGCCCGCGGGTTCGCCCGCGCCCACGGCGGCGACCTGTGGTGCGAGGCGGCCCCGGGCGGCGGCGCGCGGTTCCGGCTGGCCGGCCTCCCGCAGCTCGACGGTCGTGAGTGAGAAACAGTGTTAGAACACTGTTTCTCACTCACGACCGTCAGGCGAAGAGGCCGTCCATCCGTCCACTGTGGCCGGGGAGGATCTGGCCCGCGTCCGTGCCCAGCACGTCCTCGACCAGGCTCGCGTAGACGTCGCGGAAGTCCGTGGTCAGCTTGAGGTCGCCGTCGTCCAGGTCGGTCAGGCTCGGCTCCGCGCCGTGGAAGCCGCCCTTCACCTTGGAGCCCAGGACGAACACCGGGCCCGCCGTGCCGTGGTCGGTGCCCTGGCTCGCGTTGGCCGTCACCCGCCTGCCGAACTCCGAGTACACCAGCACCGTCGCCTGCTTGCCGCGGTCGGACTTCGCCAGGCGCTGGGCGAACGGCGTCAACGCGCCGTCCAGTTCGGTCAGCAGGCGCTGCTGGGTGCCGCGTTCGTCGGCGTGCGTGTCGAATCCGCCCAGCGACACCGAATACACCCGCGACGGCACGCCCGCTTCGACCAGCCCGGCCACGACGTCCAGCTGCGCGGCCAGCTCTCCCTTGCGGGGCTGGGTCTTCCCTTTGTCCGTTGTGGACGGTCCGAGCGTCCGGACGGCCCGGTGCAGGTCGTTCACCGAACGTGCCGCCCGTGCCTGCCAGAACCCCTCGCCGGCCTGCGCGGTGCCCAGGCCCTCGAACGCCTTGCCCAGCGCGCCGTCCGGCAGCTTCAGCCCGCCGACCGGCAGGGACGCGGCGGCCGTCCGCTCGCCGGCCAGCATCGGCGGCAGCACCGGGTCGACGGACACCGCGCGCAGCGGGTCGTCGCCCGTGGCGTCCAGCCAGCGGCCGAGCCAGCCGGTCGGCACCGCTGTCTCCGGCGACGCCGTCTGCCAGATCGCCATCGACCGGAAGTGGCTGTGGTCGGGCTTCGGGTAGCCCACGCCGCGCAGCACGGCGAGCTGCCCGCCGTCCCAGAGGCTCTTGAAACCCTTCATGCCCGGGTTGAGTCCGAGGCCTTCGCCGAGGTCGAGCACTTCTTCGGGCTGGTACGCGAGTTCGGAGCGCGCGTTCCGGTACGCCGGGTCGCCCGCCGGGACGACCGTGTTGAGCCCGTCGTTGCCGCCGTAGAGCGTGACGACGACGAGGACGCCGGCGCCCGGGTCGAGCGGGTTCTCGCCGGCGGCCGTCATGAGGTGGCCCCAGTCGACCTGGGTGGCGCCGGCGGCGAGCGCCGCCGCGGCCGTCACGCCGGTCGCGGTCAGGAACCGGCGTCGGTTCACCTGCTGCACGATCGTCACCCGCTCACTGCGTATTCGGGGGCACAAGCGGCCACTGTGGACAGTTGACGCACGGTGCCGGCGACACCGGCGAGCGCGGCGCGGGTCCGGTCGGACCAGGCGTCGACGCCGAGGAGGTCGCCGATCGCGGCGACCTTGTCCCGCGCCTTCGTCACCGCGCCGAGGTCGGCGTGCGTGGCGACGAGCTGCGCCACGTGCAGCCGCGCGACGCCCGCGGATGTCGTCAGCCAGGCGCCGCCGGCCGCCCAGCCGCCGACGCTGGGTGGTTCGAACGGCACCTGGCCCATCCCGCGCAGCCCGGCCAGCAGCTGCGCACGGGTCTTGTCGTCGAGCTTCGCCGGCCGGACGCCGAGCGCGCGCAGCAGCCCGGCCAGCCATTCGACCGGCTGCTTGACCAGCGACGTCGCGCTGTCGCGGAACGCCGGTTCGTCGGTGACCGCGCGCAGCAGCGCCCGGACATCGCGGCGGCTCCCGTAGGCGGCGACCAGCCGGGCGAGCGCGTCGGCGGGCGGCGGGGTCGCGGAGACGAGCCGGAACCACACGCGCCCGGCCACGAACGCCGCCGATTCGGGCCGGCCGAGGACGAGATCGGTGAAGGACTGCGCGTCGAAGTCGCCGCTCGCGCCGAGGATCTTCTTGACGCCGTCGTCGTGCCGCTTGGGGACCATCTGCGCGCCGTCGGTGTCGCGCTTCGCGGACCAGCCGGTGAGCGCCCGCGCGGCTTCGCGGACGTCGTCCTCGGTGTAGTGCCCGACGCCGAGGGTGAACAACTCCATGAACTCGCGGGCGAGGTTCTCGTTGGGCTTGCCCGCCTTGTTGCCGGTGCCGTCGAGCCACAGGAGCATCGCCGGGTCGACGACCATCGCGTGGGCCAGGTCGGTGAAGCTGCCGAGGGCGTGGTCGCGCTGGGTCCGGTTCTGCGCGAGCATCAACCGCGGGCTGCGGACCTTCTGCTCACTGGTCGCGAAGTGCCCGTGCCAGAACCAGGTGAGCCGCTCCACCGACGCGACGTCGGCGGCGGCCATCCGGTCCAGCCACCAGCCGACGGCTTGGGCCGCCTGGGCCTGTACCTGCTTGTTCGCCTGCTGTTTCGCGGCCTGGTCGGCGTTCTTGCCGGGCTTGTCCGGCGGCGGGCCGAGGTCGGGCATCGGCGTCGCGGCCGCCCCGGCGTCCGGGCCGGTGCCGAGCAGCCGGTCGCGGGTCTCGGCGAAGCCCCGGTCGAGATCGCCGGGCCGGGGCCCGAAGCCGAGCCGGTCGTGCAGCCGCCGGACGGCCGCGCGTTCGGAGAGGACCACCATGCCGCCGATCCTGCGGCGCGCGACCGCGTCGCGGCGAGCGGCAGACGGGTTTCTTAAGCCGATCCACAGCCGCGCCGGGCGGTAAGGTCGGCGACGTGACGACGCCCCCGGACCCGCCGCTCGCGGCCGGGTTCGCGCTCGACGGCACCACCGGCTTCGCCGGGTGACTTCCAGGGGGAGCGCGAGTGCGGATCAGTGACGAGGACTACCTGTGGTTCACCGGGCGCGCCCTCGACGGGATGGCCGCGATCCTCGCGGAGCTGGGCGACGACCGGGCCAACCGGCGGCCGCCGCTGCCCGCGGCGAACACGCCCTACGCGATCGTCACGCACTGCCTCGGCGTGCTCGAATTCTGGGTGGGCTCACTGGTCGCCGGCCGCACGGTGGTCCGCGACCGGGCCGCCGAGTTCACCGCGTCCGGCCCGGTGGGCGCGCTGGTCGAGCGGGTCGCCGCGGCCAAGGAGCGGCTGCGCGCGGACCTGGCGGTGGCCGATCCCGCCGCACCGCTGCGCGCCCCGGTGCCCGTCAAGTACGCGGACACGCCGGCCGGGCGGTCCCAGGGCGGCGCGCTGCAGCACGTGTACGAGGAGCTGGCGCAGCACCACGGCCAGCTCGAGCTGACCCGCGACCTCCTGCGTTAGAGCCGGTCGGCGAGCATCCGCGCCAGCGCGGTGTAGACCTCGGCGCGGTGCTTGCGCAGGTAGATGTTCGTGGTCCGGTTCTGGCCGTGGCTCCGCTTGCCGGTCATGACCAGCTCTTCGTCGTCGGCCACGTCGCAGAAGAAAGCACCGTCACCGAGCCCGGGCAGCGACGTCACGGGTCCGGTGCAGTCCTTCCGGTCGTTCCCCATCGCCTTGGCCGGGCGGTAGGCCGTGGCCGAGGCGACGATCCACAAGTCGAGCACCCACGGGGTCACGTACTTGCCCTCGTAGCGGCACTCGAACTGGGTGCCGGGCACGAACGTCGGGTCCGGCGGGCGCTCGGCCGCGACGAGGCCCTCGCTCGTCCCGAGGACCTGTTGCAGCTCTCCGGTGCCCAGGAACGGGCAGGCCCCGGTGACCTTCGCGGGCGACACCGCGGGCGTGAACGGCTTGGTGGTGGTCGGCACCGCGGTCGTGGCCGGGCGGGCGGTCGTGGCCGCGGTCGTGGCTGTGGCTGGGGCGGACGGCGGTGCCGGAGTCGTGCAGGCGGTGCACACCAGTGCGAGCACGGCCGCGAAGGCGGCCCTGGATCTCCCCATTTCGCCACGATAGCCCGAAAACGCGCGTCACTGAGCGCCGGACCGCAGCGGGACCTCCCGGATGCGCCACGCCGCGACGGCCGCCAGGCCGGCGGCGAGCGCCGCGACGGTGAAGATGTGCGACGTCCCCGTCACCAGCGGGCCGGTGGCCAGCAACGCGCCGAACACCGAGGTGCCGATCGCGCCGCCGATCGTGCGGAACATCGTCGTGTTCGCCGTCGCCACGCCGATTTCCGCGGCCGGGACCGTGTTCTGGGCGATCAGCGTCATCAGCTGCGTGCTCAGGCCGAGCCCGGCGCCGACGAGCACGAGCGCGCCGCTGGTCAGCCAGACCGGGGTGCCGGCGTGGGCGGTGGCGAGCACCGCGCACCCCGCCGACATCGCGAGCGTGCCGATGATCGGGAAGATCCGGTACCGGCCGGTCCGGCTGCTCACCCGCCCGGCCACCTGCGACGCCACGACGACGGCCAGGGTCATCGGCAGCAGGAGCGTTCCGGAGCCGGACGCCGACGCGCCCTGCACGGTCTGCTGGAACAGCGGGACGAACGTGATCGTGCCGAAGCTGACCACGCCGACGACGAAGATGACCGCGGTCGTCAGCCGGATGTTGCGCTCGGCGAACAAGCTCAGCGGCAGGACCGGTTCGCTGCTTCGCCGTTCCACCACCACGAAAGCGCCGAAGGCGACGACGGTGACGGGCAGCAGCACCACCAGCGGTCCGGTGCCGGTGGTCAGCAGGAGCAGGCCGGTGACGGCGGTCGTGAGCAGGAGCGCGCCCGCGACGTCCAGGTGGACCCGGCGCCGGGGTGCCGGCGGCACCACGAGGACGAACGCCGTGGCCGCGAGCACCACCAGGCCGAGCGGGAGGTTGAGGTAGAAGTTCCAGCGCCAGCCCAGGAAGCTCGTCACCAGGCCGCCGAAGAGCGGGCCCCCGATCTGGCCCGCGGCCATCACGCTCGCCGTCAGGCCCTGGTAGCGGCCGCGCTCGCGCGGCGGGACCAGGACGCCGATCAGGGACAGCGCGCCGACGGCCAGCCCGCCGCCGCCCAGGCCCTGCACCGCGCGGAACGCGATCAGCTGCGTCATGTCCTGGGCGAACCCGCACGCGACCGACGCGACCGTGAACAGCGCGATCGCGCTCAGGTGGACGCCTTTGCGCCCGTAGAGGTCACCGAGCTTGCCCCAGATCGGGGTGGAGGCGGCCGTCGTCAGGGTGTAGGCGGTGACCACCCACGACAGCTGGTCGAGGCCGCCGAGCTGGGCGACGATCGTGGGCATCGCGGTGCCGACGACGGTGGTGTCGAGCATCGCGAGCAGCATGCCGAGCAGCAGGACGGCGAACGCCGCGCGCAGCCGCGCCGGGCTCATCGGCGGCGCGGCGCCGGGCAGCGGTGGGGCGACGACCATGACGGTTCCCTAAGGTTGTCGTGTCTGGGGTTGACGCCCTGGATGCCCAGAGCGGTGGGGTGTAGCTGATGACGGTTTGCCTCTGTTGAGGCTCGAAAGGACTGGCTGCCCCACCGCGGCGGGACGCTCCGGCCGCTGATTGAGAGCTTGTTGCGGGTAGTCGCTGTTTAGGGATCTGTCGGCGGGGTGGTCCACGGGCGCAACGACTTCGACGGTCAGGAGCAGGTGAGTGAAGACTCGCCCGGTGGTTTGGGTCGGGATCGACGTCGGCAAGGCCACGCATCACGCGTGCGCCGTCGACGAGACCGGCAAGACGGTGTTCAGCCAGAAACTCGGCAACGACCAGGCCGCGATCGAGGCGTTGATCGCTCGCGCCGGCCAAGCCGGCGAACGGGTGCAGTGGGCGGTCGATCTGACCAGTCCGCTGGCGTTGCTGCTGATCACCGTTCTGCTGGCCGCCGAACAGGCCGTGACCTATGTGCCGGGCCGGGTGGTCAACACGATGACTCATGGATTCCGGGGCGAAGCCAAGACCGACGCCAAGGATGCGAAGGTGATCGCCGAAACCGCCCGCATGCGCCGTGACCTGACCCAGATCACGATGCCAGACGAACTGGTGGCCGGCCTGACCCAGCTGACCCGCTACCGCGCCGACCTGATGTCGGACCGGGTGGCCGGGATCAATCGGTTGCGCGACCTGCTCGGATCGATCTTCCCCGTGTTGGAAGCCGCGTTCGACTACTCGAGCCGGACCCCGTTGATCCTGGTCGCCGGGATGTGCACTCCCGGCGAGATCCGCAAGGCCGGAATCGATGGTGTTGCAACGCATTTGACCGAGAACGGGGCGTGGAAGCCGGGCATTGCCAAGACCGCGGCCGCGGCGATCGGCGCCGCTGAACGTCAAAGCCTGGCTCTGCCCGGCGAAGCTGACACTGCGATGCTGGTCAAGCGCATCGCGGCCAAGCTGCTCGACCTCGATCGCGAGATCAAGGACACTGACAAACTCATCACCTCCCGATTCCGGCAACACCCGTGGGCGGCCATCATCGAGTCCCTGCCCGGCATGGGCCCCGGCCTGGGCGCGGAGTTCCTCGTCGAAACCGGCGGTGACCTGTCTGGTTTCGCCAGCTCGGGCCGGTTGGCGTCCTATGCCGGCTTGGTTCCCGTTCCGCGTGACTCCGGCCGGGTCTCGGGCAACCTGCATCGACCTCGGCGCTACAACCGGCGCCTGCGCAGGGTGTTCTACATGGCCGCACTCTCGAGCCTCAGCTATTCCGAGGGGCCTTCGCGACGCTTCTATGACCGAAAACGCAGCGAACGCCAAGTCCATGCCCAGGCCTTGTTGGCCCTGGCCAGGCGGCTGGTCGACGTGCTGTGGGCTCTGCTGCGAGACGGACGCACATTCACCCCCACGCCGGTGCCGACGGCCGCCGCGGCTTGACACGGTCATTGAGAGTCCCTTCAGGCGTTCAGGACGAGGTCGGCGACGCGGTCCGGCTGCTCGAGCTGCGGCTGGTGGCCCGCTTCGCGCACGACGGTGAACTCGGCGCCTTCGTCGTTCTCGCCGGCGAAAGCCGCCGCGTAGGCGCGTCCGTAGGACAGGTCGGCGATGCCGTCGCTTTCCCCCCAGACGACCCGCACCGGCAGCCGCACCGATTCGAGCCGGTCCCGCAGCGCCGGGTCGTGCATGTACGGGTCGCCGGCGTAGCGGGTCAAGGCGGCGGCGTTGCCCTGCATCGCCGCGAGGCGCTCCGGCGGCAGCAGCGACGGGTCGAGCCGGAAGCGGTCGGGGGTGTGGAAGACGAAGTCGGCGAGCTTGTCCGGCGGGATCGTCGACAGGTCGGTGATCGGGTGCCCTTCCACGGTGATCCCGACGGCGTCCAGCAACACCAGCCGCTCGACGAGGGGCGCGTCCCCGGCGTCGCGGGCGGCCTGCTCGTCGACGCCCAGCTGCGCCGCGATCCAGCCGCCGACCGAGTTGCCCGCCACGACTACGCCGCTCAGGCCGAGTTCGCCCAGCAGCCGCCGGAAGACCCGGGCGAGCGCGGGAACGCCGTCGACCGCGTCCGCGGCCAGGGTGCCGTCGAAGCCGGGGATGACCGGCGTCAGCACCCGCGCGCCGCGCGCCGCGAGCAGGGCCGCCAGGCCGGCCACCGAAGCCGGGCCGGCACCGCCGTGCAGCAGCAGGACCGGGCGGCCGGCACCGCGCTCCTCGACCCGGACGACCAGGTCGTCGTCGAGCCGGACGTCGGTGGTCACCGGCGACTCGCTCGCGTACGTCGTCGCCGGTTCCGTGTGGTAGCGCGCCATGATCTCGGTGATCTCGTGGCCCTGCGCGGGCCGGCCGGCCTCGGCGGCGAACGCACGCAGGTCGCGGAAGTACTGGACGTAGAGGTCCGGGGTGAACGTGTTGAGGATGACGGCAGGCTCGTCGCCCGGGTTCGCGAAGGTGTGCGGCGCGCCCGGCGGCACCATGACGAGGGTCCCGGCGGGGGCGTCGTGGGTCTCTTCGCCCACGGTGAAGCGGACTGTGCCGCGGACGACGTAGAAGCCTTCGTCGTGCTGGGCGTGCCGGTGCTGCGGCGGGCCGTCGGTGTGCGGGGCGACGACGATCTCGCCCAGGCCCAGCCGGTGGCCGGTGGTGCTGCCGTCCTCCAGGATCCGCAACTGGATCGGGCCGGTCAGGGTGGTCTCGCCGGCTTCGGGCCCGACGATCGCGATGCGCGTCATACCGCTCCTCGTGAGAGTTGACTTCCATGAAGAAGGTAAGCCCTCACCTAGCATTCGTGCAAGTGAACTCTTACGATGAGAGCCGGCTCGAGTACGAAAGGCGGCGGCGATGGACGGCGGACGGGTCAACCAGAAGCGGCGGACGCGCAACGCGATCTTGGCGGCGGCGACCGAGCTCGTCCGGGGCGGCCGCACGGTGACGATGCCCGAGGTCGCCAAGGCGGCGGAGGTGTCCGAGGCGACGGCCTACCGTTACTTCCCGGATCTGGCGAGCCTCCTGCGGGAAGCCGTCGCGGGCACGCTGTTCGACCCGGCCGAGGCACTCGCGCCGCTGGCGGGCTGCGCGGACCCGGTCGCCCGCGTCGCCGCCGCGACCGAGCACCTGCTGCGGCACATCCTGACCCACGAGAGCGCGGTCCGCGCCATGATCGCGGCGACGATCACCCGCCCCGCGGACACCGCCGCCCGGCCCGGGCTGCGCTTCGGGCTCATCGACTCGGCGCTGGCGCCGCCGGCCGACCTGGGCGGGCTCGGCGCGCCGGCGCTGGCTCAGCTGAAGCGGGATCTCGCGGTCGTCATGAGTGCCGAGGCGCTCTTCGGGCTCACCGATCTGCACGGACTGCCCGCCGGAGAAGCCGTGGAGAGCATCGTCCACACCGCGAGCGCGCTGACGCGGTTCGCGCTCGAAGGGTGAGGGCAGAGGGATACCATCGGCCCGTCGCGGGAGTGGGGGAAACGATGCGCCGCAAGAAGCTGTGGTGGTCGGCCGGGATACTCGGCCTGGCCACCGTGTTCTGGTTCACCGGGGACCGGCAGCTCGCCGTCTTCGGCTGGAGCACGGGCCTGCTCGGCCTGGGTGTCGCGTACTGGGAAACGAAGGAGAAGACGCCGCCGCCCGAGCCGGTGCCCGGCGGCCCCGGGACGCCGGCGCTCCCGCCGGACCAGGACCCCGTGGTCGTCGCGGCCGCCGCCCGCCGGGTGCGGGACGCCCGGCGGATCGCCGTCTTCGCGACCGCCTTCGCCGTCGCGTCGGCCGGGGTGGCCCTGCTGCCGCTCGGGCCGTGGCGGAATCCGTTCATCGGCTGGGCGATCCTGGGCGCGGTCGGTGCGGTGACCGCGGTGACCGACTCGGTGCGGTTCCGGAAGCGGCTGCCGTCCACCTGGACGGAGCTGGAGGTCCTCGGCCCGGCCGCGGCCGGGCCGTGGCGCCTCGCCCGGACCCCGGACGGCGGTGAGCTCGCGTTCAAGCTGAGCGACACCGACGACGTGCTCCAACGCCACATCGAGGAGACCGGAGTGCTGCGGGTCCTCGGCGAGCCCCGCGTCGGCGGCCCGGTCCGGATCGCCATCCCCGGGGAGCGACGGCTCGGGCTCGCGACCTTCAGCCTGCCGTGACCGCAGCCGCGTCGGGTTGATCCCGGGCCACAGCACAGCGGCGTATTCTCCGACCGTGCTGCCGTCGGCGGCCCGGCGGGCGGTCCTGGACGTCGCCAAGACCGACCTGCCCGCCGCCGAGATCGACGACCTCGTGCTGGCGGTCAGCGAGCTCGTCGACAACGCGCTGCGCCACGGCCGCCCGCCGGTCGGCCTGAAGATCTGGGCGGACGTCGACCACGTGGTCGTGACGGTGCACGACACCGGCGACGGCCCCGGCGACCCGTTCGCCGGGCTGCTGCCCGCCGACCGCCACATCGGCGGCCGCGGGCTGTGGATCGCGCACCAGATCTGCAGCCAGGTGACGCTGCACCGCGACGAGACGGGTTTCACCGCCCGCCTCACCGCGGGGAACGTCCCGCCGGGCCGCTGAACGCACGCCGCGGCATCGTTCTTCGGGAGCGTCTTCGGCTAGTCCCGTGAAGCGCCGCCGGCACTGTCCGGGGTCTTGAGCAACGGCGCGTCCCGGGACAGCTCCCGGAAGCCGACGCCGTAGTACAGCCCTCGCGCATGGGGGTGCCCCGGCGCGCCCAGGCAGGCGACGGTCGCGTGCCGCGCGCCCGCGTCGCGGGCGCGGTGCAGTCCGTGCAGCAGCATCGCGTGGCCCAGGCCGAGGCGCCGGTAGCCCGGGTGCGTGCCGACCGGCTCGAACTCGACGCTCTCGTTCACCTCGTCGAGCCAGAGGATCGCCGAGGCCGCCATCGTGCCGTCCGGCGCCTCGACCAGCAGGTGCAGGTCGCCGCGATACGCCGGGGTCTGCCGGACGCCCTCGTAGCTCGACGCCGTGTACGACGTCGGAGCCCATGCGGCCACGTGGGCCTCGACCGCGGCCTCCGGCCCGGCTTCGGCCGCGGTCCGGAACCGGAATCCCTTCGGCAGCACCGGCTCTTCCACGTCGACGAGGTCGCGTTCGTTGAGCTGCGTCCAGGAGCCCTGGTCGCCGAGGGCGGCCGGGTCGGTCTGGTAACCGTGGGCCGCCCAGCGCTTCAGCGCGAACTCGTCGCCCGCGCACGGCAGGACCGTGCGCTCGATGTCGCCCGCTGCCGCGTCGAACCAGGCGATCACCTCGTCGACCAGGCCGGCGTGCTCCGGGTGGACTTGGTGAGCCAGGTACGCGCTGGTGATGTCCTTGACCGACCCGTCGGTGCGCCGCACCCGGCGGGGGAGCTGCGCCCAGCCCCACGCGACGAGTTCGCCGCCGGAGAACCACAGGCGACGCGGCCAGGTCGCGCCGTCCTCGGCGTGCCCGCGGCCCCAGTTCCAGGCGAGTTCGCCGTAGGACGCGTCGCTGTTCACCAGGTCGGGCCGGGTGGCGGTGATCCGCTGCGCCAGGCCCTGCATGAGTCCGACGTCCTCGGCGGTCAGCAACTCGGCGGTCCCCATGGTCCGCCACTGTGTCAGGACCGCGGGAAGCCGTCGAACGGATTTCCCGGTCGGGTCAAGGGCGTTCGGGGATGCCCGCGAGGACGGCGGTCAGGCTCGGCAGCCACCGCTCCCGCGGGTCGGGCGCCGAGAGCCATTCCGTCGCCACGTCCACCCGGCGCGTCCCGACCGGGAGGGGGAGCAGCGTGCCCCACGCGAGCACTTCGACGGTGCGGGGCAGCGCCGAGCGCGGCGGGATCAGGCCGTCGGTCTCCGCGAGGAGGGCCACTCGCGGGCCGTGCTGGGTGGGCAGGTGCAGGGCCGGGCCGCCGCAGCCCCTCGCCGCCAGGCGCGTCAGGACCGGGCCCGCGCTGAGCTTGGGCAGCGTCACCGCGCAGATCCCGTTCTCCAGCGCCAGGAAGGGGTGGGCGCCGCGCCATTTCACCGGCCAGCCGAACAGGCGGCCGTAAAAGGCGTCGACCCGGTCGCCCGCCGGGTCGCGGGGCGCGGGGTTGCTCGTCGGCACCTGCTGGTCGAGCGACATCGGCGGCGCCTTTCCACGGTGGGGTGAGGTCCGTCAGCCTAACGGCACTCAGTGCCGTTAGCAAGTGCGGCTGCTACCGTCCGGGCCATGACGGATTCGCCGCGCCGCGCGCCGGCCACCCGGGCCGGGGCGACCCCCGCCGGCCGGCGGCAGCTGCGCCGCGCGCTCGCCGCTGCGGCCGTGGACCTGTTCGCGGCCAACGGCTACGAGGCCACCACCGTGGACGACATCGCGGCCGCCGCCGGCATCGGGCGCCGCACGTTCTTCCGGTACTTCGACGCCAAGGACGACGTCCTCTTCGCCAACCACGACGAGATCGTGGCGGAGATGGAAGAAGCCTTCGCCGCCGCCGACCCGGGCCGCGACCCGGTCGAGGTGGCGTGCGGCGCGGTCGGCCTGGTGCTCGACTCCTACGCCGCCGACCTCGACGTCTCGCTCAAGCGGTTCGCACTGACCCGCGCGGTCCCGTCGGTGCGGGACAAGGAGGTCGCGACCGTCGACCGCTACCAGCGCGTGCTCGCCCGCTACCTGCAGGGGCGCTACGAAGCGCAGGGCGACGAGACGGCGAGCCTGCGCGCGGCCGTCGCCGCCGCGGCGATCGCGGCCGCCAACAACCACGTCCTGCGGCGCTGGCTGCGCACCGGCGGCACCGGGGACATCAAGGCCAGCGCGGCCGCGGCGTTCGCGCTGGTCGTCGACGCGTTCCGGACCCCGGCCGGCGAGCAGGCCACGGTGGTCGCGGTGCTGACCACGGCCACCCCGCTGCACGAGGTCGTCGCCCGCGTGGGCGAAGTGCTGCGCGGCTGAGCTGGCACTGAGTGCCATCCTGCTTTCAGCTCGGTTCGCCGGGCCGGTGGGCGGCCGTGATGCCGGCGAGGATGAGGTCCACCCCGGCGAGGAACTGCTCGCGGTCGTCGTGCCCGCGCAGCTCGGCCGCCATCGACCGGGTGACCGGGTACTCCTCCGGGTCGAGGTCCTCCCAGGCGCTCGCCACCGCGTCGAGGAACTCGGTGCGGTTCGCGTGCGGTATCGCGATCCGGGCGTTCGCCGCGTTTTGCCCGGCCGCCCCGAGGATGTAGCTGACGAGGGCCGACGTCGTCGTGAAGCGGTGGCCTTCGGGCACGCCCAGCGCGTGGACCGGACGGCCGACGGCTTCGAAGATCCGCGGGGTCACCGATCCGCGCGAGAGCTGCAGCGCCAGCTGCGTGGCCAGCCACGGGTGGTGGTCGATCGCGTCGAACAGCCCGAGCGCGACCGCGCGGACTTCGTCGCGCGGGGAATCGGCCGAGCCGACCGTCAGCGCGGCGGCCAGTACGCCGTCGGTGGCGGCGTTGAGCAGCTCGCCCTTGTTCGCCACGTGCCAGTAGATCGCCCCCGCCCCGGTGGCGAGGTGCTCGGTCAGCGTCCGGAACGTCAGCCCGGCCTCGCCGCTCGTGTCGAGCAGCTCGATCGCCGCTTCGATGATGCGTTCGCGGCTGAGGGCTTCGGTGCGGCGGCGGGTGCGGGGCGGCATGCCTCATCTTGACATGCCTGGAACGCTGTTCCAACATGGAATGACATTCCACAACGCGAAGGAGCCATCATGAACGTCACGATCATCGGCGCCGGGCTCGGCGGCCTCGTCCTCGCTCGCGTCCTGCACGGCCACGGCGTCCCGGTCACGGTGTACGAAGCCGAACCGTCCCCGGCCGCCCGCAAGCAGGGGGGCCTGCTCGACATCCACACCCACACCGGCCAGGTCGCCATCGAGGCGGCCGGCCTGACGGACGAGTTCCGGGCGCTCGTCCTGGAGGGGCACCAGGCCACCCGGGTCCTCGACCGCGACGGTTCGGTCATCCACGACGAACCCGACGACGGCACCGGAGGCCGTCCCGAAGTGCCACGCGGCGAGTTGCGCCAGCTCCTGCTCGACTCGCTTCCCGACGACATCGTCCACTGGGGACACCAGGTCACCGGCGTCCGCACGCCGGCCGGCGGCCGCCACGAGGTGACCTTCGCCGACGGCACGACCGTCACCACCAGCCTGCTGGTCGGGGCGGACGGCGCCTGGTCGAAGGTCCGGCCGCTGCTCTCCGACGCCGTCCCCGAGTACCTCGGCCGCTCGTACGTCGAGACCTTCCTGTACGACGGCGACACCCGGCACCCGGCCGCCGCGAAGGCGGTCGGCGACGGGGCCCTGCTGGCGCTCGCGCCGGGCAAGGGGATCCAGGCCCACCGCGAAAAGGCCGGCACCCTGCACACCTACGTCGCGCTGACCGAGCCGGTGGAGTGGTTCGGCGACTTCACCGACGCCGCCGCCGCGATCGAGCGGACCGCGCGGGAGTTCGAGGGCTGGGCCCCGGAACTCACCGCGCTGATCACCGAGGGCGACACCCCGCCGGTGCTCCGGCCGCTTTACACGCTGCCGGTCACGCACCGGTGGGACCGCGTGCCGGGGGTGACGCTCGTCGGCGACGCCGTCCACCTGGCGGCCCCGAACGGCGAAGGCGCGAACCTGGCCATGCTCGACGGCGCCGAACTCGGCCGGGCCCTCACCACGGACGACGACGTCGAGGCCGCCTTGGCCGAGTTCGAGCAGGCGATGTTCACCCGGGGCGCCGAGGCGGCCGCCGACGGCAACGAACTCCACGAACTGCTCTTCGGCGACGACGCACCGCACGGCCTGGTCGCCCTGTTCCAGGGGCGGTGACGGGGTCCGAAGTCAGGCGCCGTCGTGGGCGTCGGTCATCAGGTCGGCCAGGTCCTCCGGCGCGAGGAACGACGGCGGGGGCGGCGGGCCCCACGCGTAGAGGCTCTTCTCGCCGGCGACGACGCGGGGTTCCCAGAGCTGGTCCTCGAGGATGCAGTCGATGTCGGAGTAGTACTCGGAGAAGTTGCCGGCGGGGTCGCGCAGGTACCAGAAGAAGTTCGAGCCGATGTAGTGCCGGCCCAGGCCCCAGGTGTGGCGCTCCGGGTGGCCTTCGAGCATGGCGGTGGCGCCGCGGCCGACCTCGTCGACGTCGTCGACCTCCCACGACGTGTGGTGCAGGAAGGTGACCGGCGCCTGCTGCACCAGCACGTTGTGGTGGTCGGTGGAGCAGCGCATGAAGGCGGCCAGGCCCGGCGCCTCGTCGCTGACCTTGAACCCGAGGCCCTCGGTGAAGAACCGCTGGGTCGCGGCCTGGTCGGTCGAGCCGAACACGACGTGCCCGAGCTTGCGCGGCCGCACCGGCGGCTCGCGGTCGATGCCGGGCGCGCGGGTGTTCGCGCGCGTGATCGAGCCGGGACCGTTGTAGGCCACCGGTTCCGGCGGTTCCTGCCGCAACCGCGGCGCGACCGAGACGACGACGTCCAGCCCGGTCACCGGGTCCTGGGTGTACAGCGAATCGCCGTCGATGCGGCTTTCGACGTCGAGCCGGGCCAGCGACGCGGTGATGCGGCCGAGGTCGTCCGGGTCGTCGGCGCCGACGCCGAGGGTGAGCAACCGGCGCTGCGCGGCCTGCCGGAGCTCGAGCTGCTCGCCACCGTCGGCGGTGGCGAAGCCGGACGCGGTCGGCGTCAGGCCGAACTCGGTGTAGTACTTGGCGGTCTCGTCGACGTCCGGGACGCCGATGGCGATCTTGGTGAGGCGGTGCAGGCTCATGACGGGTGCCTCCGGGTCAGATGAGCGGGGTGATCTGGTCGTCGCGCCCGAGCAGCGCCTTGCCGTAGATCTCGTAGTTGACCGCAGGCAGCACGATCGCGTGCCGGGCGGCCACCGCGGAATCGCGCCAGATCCGTTGCAGCGGGTTGACCTCGGCGAAGCTGCCCGCGCCGTGCGCCGAGAGCAGGATGTCGATCGCGCGGGTGATGTTCTCGACGGCCCAGCCGGTGTCGGCGCGGGTGCGCGCGCGGGCTTCGACGCCGGGATACGTGCCTGACGCCGACGCCGCGTCGATGTCGTCGGCCGCGCGGTAGGCGTGCAGGTGGGCGGTGTCGACGCGCATCGCGGCTTCGGCGAGCTGGAGCTGGAAGGCGACGGAGTCCGCCTGCGTCGCGTAGCTCGTGTAGGAGATCGGCTTGCGGGCGGCCTTCTCCTTGACCAGCTTGAGGGCCTTGCGGCCGAGACCGAGCTGCGGGCCGGCCAGGACCAGCGTCAGCACCGGGACGAGCGCGGCGCGGAAGAGGTCTTCCTCGGGGTCGCCGTTCGCGTACTGGCCGCCGATCGCCGGCGGCACGGACAGCACGCGGTGTTCCGGCACGAAGACGTCGTCGGCGATCAGGCAGTTCGAGCCCGACGAGCGCATCCCGGCGACGAACCACGTGTCCTCGAAGCCGAGGTCGGTGCGGGGGAGCAGGGCCATGCCCTGGTCGACGACCTCGCCGCGCTCGTCGGTCAGCGGGATGCCCAGACCGGCCCAGTCGGCGTGCCACGAGCCGGAGTTGTAGTACCAGCGCCCGGTGACGCGCCTGCCACCGTCCACTTTGGTCGTCTCGGCGGTCGGGGCGAGCACGCCGGACACCTTCGCGTCCGGGTTCGTGCCCCAGATGTCGTCCTGGGCCTCGACGCTGAAGAGCCCCGCGAGCCACGCGCAGACGTTGCTCAGCGCGACGACCCACGCGGTGCCGCCGTCCGCTTCGCCGACCGCGGCCGAGACGTCGAGCATCGCGCGGACCGGCAGGCCGTAGCCGCCGTACCGGCGCGGCTGGGCGATCTTGAACGCGCCGGCCTCGGTCAGCGCGGCGATGCTCTCTTCGGCGACCCGCCGGTCGGCCTCGCCCTGGGCGGCGTTGCGCTCCAGCAGCGGCTGGACGTCGGCGATGCGGGTGAGGATCTGCTCGAGGGTGGGGGCGGGTTGTGCGGTCGCGAGGGTCATGACGTCGTTGTCCTTCCGGGCGGGTCAGCGGGCGCAGGCGGCGATCTGGTCGGCGATGAGCGGGCGCGGCCGCTCGGCGAAGCGGGAGTGGGTGCCGAACGTGCGGTGGGCGTAGACGAGCGGGGGCAGGTCGGTGCGGCCCAGGTCGGTGACCAGGCCGAACAGCAGGAGGTGGTCGCCGGCCTCGACGACGCGGTCCAGGTCGCAGGCCACCCAGCCGGCGGCGTCGCGCAGCCGGGGCAGCCCGCGGTCGGCGAACCACGCCGTCTCGCCGCCGAACCGGTCGGCGCCGCGGGTGGCGAACCGGACGGCGAGGTCGTCCTGGCCGTGGCCGAGCAGGTTCACGCCGAACTTCCGCGCGTCGAGCACCTCGGCCAGCAGCGTCGATCGCCGGTCGAACGCGACGCTCACCAGCGGCGGGTCGAGCGAGAGCGAGGTGAACGAGCTGACGGTCGCTCCTCGCGGCGCACCCCCGGCGCGGGTCGTGGTGACGACCGTGACCGGCGCGCAGACCGCCGCCAGCACCGCGCGGAGCCGGTCCCCGTCCACTGTGGTCATGACGGCTCCGTGAACCGGTGGCGCAGCACGCCGATGCCCTCGATCGTGGTGACCAGCTCGTCCCCGGCGGTCAGGAACCGCTGCGGGCTCCGGGCCATGCCGACGCCGGCGGGGGTGCCGGTGAAGATCAGGTCGCCGGGCCAAAGCGGCAGGATCGCCGACAGCCGCGCGACGAGCTGGGGCACGGAGAAGATCAGGTCGCTGGTGCGGCCCTTCTGCACCGACTCGCCGTTGACCGCACAGCTCAGCTCGAGGTTGTCGCGGTCGGCGAACTCGTCCGGGGTGACCAGCCACGGGCCGGTGGGCCCGAACCCGGGTGCCGACTTGCCGAGGCTGAACTGCGGGGCGGGGCCGGCCAGCTGGACGCTCCGGTCGGAGAGGTCCTGGCCCGCGGTCAGCCCCGCGACGTGGTCCCAGCCGTGCTCGGCGGAGACGTTCCGCGCCTCCCGGCCGATCACGGCGACCAGCTCGACCTCCCAGTCCACTGTGGACCCGGTGAGCGCGATGTCGCCGGACGGCCCGGTGAGGCAGCTGGGGAACTTGGTGAACACGGCGGGGGAGTCCGGCAGGCCGAGCCCGGCCTCCGCGGCGTGGTCGCGGTAGTTCAGGCCGACGCCGAAGACCTGGGCCGGGGTGGGCGAGGGGGCCCGGAGGCCGGCCTCGTCGAACGCTTCGGCTTCGGTGACCGGCACGCCGGCCGCCCAGGTCGTGAACTCCTCCCAGCGGGCGTAGACGGCGTGGGGGTCGGCGGAGAAGCGCTGCCCGCTGGCGCGCTCGACGTCGACGGCGCCGGCTCCGGTGAGGAGGACGAGCCGGCCGGCGAGGTTGGCGATCCGCATCGAGATGCCTTTCGGTGGGTGAGCCCCGGCGCCGTGATCCCACTCGGTCGCGCCCCCGGCCGAGCCGGGGCGGCGAGGTGCGCCGGTCCGCTCATACTCTGCCCTCGGTATCCGACTGTCAAGACAAGAATCGATTCTGGAGTGAAGAGTGTGTTATCGTCTCGGCATGGTGAAGAGAGCGGGTGGCGAGAGCCTGGCCGTGTCGGTGTACCACCGGCTGCGCTTGGCGATCCTCAACGGTGAACTGGCCCCGGGCGAGCGCGTCAAGCCCGCGGAGCTGAGCGCGGAGTTCGAGGTCAGCCTCAGTGTCGTGCGGGAGGCTCTCGGGTTGCTCGCCGCCAAGGATCTCGTCCAGGTCGACCGCAACCGCGGCTTCCGGGTGACGCCGTTGTCCATGCAGGCGCTGACGGACCTGACCGAAGCCCGCGTCGTCAACGAGGGCTCGGCGCTGCGGCTGTCGGTGCAACGTGGCGGCGTCACGTGGGAGTCGGAGGTGCTGGCCGCGCACCACCGGCTCGCCGGGCAGCCGATGATCCTCCCCGGGCCGCCGATGCGGCGCAACGAGGAGTGGGCCCGCGCGCACCTGGAGTTCCACCACACGCTGATCAAGGCGTGCGGCAACGTCGTGCTGCTCGACATCTGCACCCGCCTGTCCGACGCGGCCGAGCTCTACCGCGCCTGGTCCGGCCCCAGCGGCGAAAAGCACCACCGCGACGTCGCGGGCGAGCACCAGGGCCTGGTGGACGCCGCGCTGGCGCACGACGCCGACCTGGCCGCGGCGCGGTTCGAGGCGCACGTCAACCGCACCAAGGAGATCCTGATGGAGGCCAGCTTCAGCGCCGAGCCCGCGTCGTGACCCCGGCCGAACCGGTCCAGCGCGAGCGGCAGGGCCGCGACCGCCCCACCGAGGTCGCCGACCTCTGCGACTTCCTCTTCACCTGGCTCCCCGGAAAGGCATCATGACCAAGACCGTCCTCACCGGCGTCCGCGTCTTCGACGGCGCCGCGCTGACCGGACCCACGACCGTGGTCGTCGACGGCCCGCTGATCGGCGCCGACGCGACCGGCGCGGAGATCGTCGACGCCGCCGGCGCCACGCTGCTGCCGGGACTCTTCGACGCCCACGTCCACCTGCTCACCCCGGACGACCTGCGCGCGCTCTACGTCCACGGCGTCACCACCGCGCTGGACATGGCGTGCTGGCCGCGTGAGCGCGTCGACTCCTTCCGCGGGCAGGTGCCGGACGTCCGCAGCGCGGGCCTGCCGGCCATCGGGCCCGGCGGCAACCACGCGAAGATGCCCGGCATGCCCGGGGAGGCGATCCTCACCGCGCCCGGTCAGGCCGCCGAGTTCGTCGCCCGCCGGGTGGCCGAGGGGTCGGACTACGTCAAGGTCGTCGTCGAAGGCGATCTGCTCGACCAGGCCACGATCGACGCGGTCGTCGCTTCGGGCAAGGCGCACGGCAAGCTGACGGTCGCGCACGCGTCGTCCGTCGATGCCTATCAGCGGGCGGTGCGGGCGGGGGCGGACGTGATCACGCACGTACCGCGCGACGGCGTTCTCGACGCCTCGACGGTGGCGAACATGGCCGAGCGGGGGCAGCTCGCCGTGCCCACGCTGACGATGATGGCGGCGCTGACGACCAAGATCGGGGCGGCGGGCTACGCGTTCAGCCGGGACTCGGTCGCGGCGCTGCACGCGGCCGGTGTGCCGATCCTCGCGGGCACCGACGCGTTCTCCGCACCGATGCTGCCCGTGCCCGTCGTCCAGGGCGCGAGCCTGCACGAGGAACTGGTGTTGCTGGTCGAAGCGGGACTGTCCGAATCGGACGCTCTGCGGGCGGCGACCGCCCTGCCCGCCCGGTACTTCGGCTTCGCCGACCGCGGCGCGGTGCGCGAAGGGCTGCGGGCGGACCTGGTGCTCGTCGACGGTGACCCGACCGTCGACATCGCGGCGACCGCCAAGATCCGCCGCGTCTGGGCGGCCGGGGAGGTGGTCGTGTGAGCGGGCTCGTCGACGTCCACGCGCACTTCCTCACCCCGGAGTACGTCGAGGCCGCGATCGCGGCCGGGCACGGCTCGCCGGACGGCATGCCGGGTTGGCCGACCTGGGACGCGGCACGGCATCTGTCCTTGATGGACCGCTGGGGTGTTGCGGTCTCCCTGCTGTCGATTTCGTCGCCGGGCGTCCACTTCGGTGACGACGCCGCCGCGCGACGGCTCGCCCGGCACGTCAACGAGGCCGGTGCCGACGCCCGCCGGGCGCACCCGGACCGGTTCGGGCACTTCGCGTCGCTGCCACTGCCCGATGTGGACGGTGCGCTCGCCGAGTTGGCGTATGCGGTCGACGAACTGGGCTGCGACGGCGTGACGATCGAGACCAACGCCGGTGGCCGCTACCTCGGCGATCCGGCGTTCGCTCCCTTGTGGACGGAGCTGGCCCGCCGCCGGACCCCGGTGTTCGTCCACCCGACGTCGCCACCGCACGCCGAGGCGATCGCGCTCGGCAGGCCGCGGCCGATGCTGGAGTTGCTGTTCGACACCGGCCGGGCGGTGAGCGACCTGGTCTTCGCCGGGGTGCTGTCCCGGTACCCGGGCATCCCGTGGATCTTCACCCACGGCGGGGGAGTGCTGCCGCTGCTGGCCGAGCGCATGGAACTGTTCCGCACCGCGTTCGGCGGGGAGCGCGGCGGCGCGACGGTTCCCGACCAGGTCGGCGAGCTGTGGTTCGACCTGGCGGGAACGCCGTTCCCGCACCAGGTCCCGGCGGTCGAGCGCGCGTTCGGCACCGAACGCCTCCTGTACGGAAGCGACTTCTGCTGGACCCCGCCGCCCGCGGTCGACGCCCAGCTGGCGACCATCGACGCGGCCACCCAGCCGGCGGGCACGACGTGGCGCGAGCTGACGACGCACAACTGCGCCCGGCTGTTCCCCCGCCTGGCGGCGCACGACGGAACGGCCGCCGCGCCCGAACGGTGACCGGTGGCGGGGGTGTTTCGAGCTGAACGGGGTCACCGGCTCAGCCCAGGAGGTCGCGGCCGGTGCGGAAGAACGCCGTCACCGCTCCGCCGAGTTCGCGCAGCGGGCGCGCGGCCCCGAACGGCGCGTTCCAGAACTCGCCCTCCCGCGGCTCGAACGGACCGACGTACGCGTACGGCTCGCCCAGGTAGCCGTCGCCGGGGGAGACGCCGTAATTGACCTCGCCGTGGACGATCGCGACGTCGAAGTGCTCGGGCCACAGCACCGGCGTGGCGTCCGGGACGAACTCGCGCAGCGCGCGGTCCCCGTCGGCGAACGCCGCCAGCAGGGCCTTCAGCGCGTCCGCGGCGAAGGTGATCGTCTCGCCGGGACGGACGCCGGGACCGCCGGCGTAGACGCCCGCGGGCTCGCCGGCCTCGAGCCCGGCTTCGGCCGCGACGTCGGCGTAGGTGCGCCCGGCCAGCGGCACGCGCGCGGAGCCCGTCAGGAGTTCGTCACCTTCGACCCGCAGCGCGGGCTCGGCGACGGTCGCGAAACCGCCCTCGGCCACCCGGAGGTCGATGCGCCCGGTCGCGCGGTGCTGCGGGCCCGCCAGCAGCAGCTCCGCGACGCCGTGCAGCGACCGTCTCGTCGGTTCCCAGTCCATCCGAACTCCTCGTGTAACGCCCGGGAGGGTTCCGGGCACTGAGCCTGCCGTCGGGAGCAGTGTCCCCGAACCAGGGAGGCGTTACATGGCGGAGGACGGCTGGCACCGGGTCGACCCGGCCGACGTGCCCGCGGACGGCCGGGTCCGCAGCGTCACCGTGGACGGGCGCAGCGTCGCGCTGTCGCGCTGCGGCGCGCGGCTCGGCGCGCTGGAGAACCACTGCCCGCACCAGGGCGGCCCGCTCGGCGAAGGCTCGATCGAGAAGGGCTGGCTGCGCTGCCCGTGGCACGGCTACGACTACGACCCGGTCACCGGCGAATCACCAGGGGGGTTCGGCGACGCCGTCACGACCTATCCGGTCGAAGAGCGTGCGGACGGCGTCTTCGTCCGGCTGCCGGAGCCGGCGCCGCCGGTGCGGACGGTCGCTGACGTCCTGGTCGAGACGCTCGTCGCGTGGGGCGTGCGGCACGTGTTCGGCATGGTCGGGCACTCGAACCTCGGGTTCGCCGAGGCACTGCGGCGAGCCGAGGACCGCGGCGAGCTGACCTGCTTCGGGATCCGGCACGAGGGTGCGGCGGCGTTCGCGGCGAGCGCGTACGGCAAGCTCACCGGACGCCCGGCGGCGTGCTTCGCGATCGCGGGGCCGGGTTCGACGAACCTGCTCACCGGGCTCTACGACGCGAAGCTCGACGAGGCGCCGGTGCTCGCGATCTCCGGGCAGGTGCCGTCGAAGGTGCTCGGTCGGGGCGCGTTCCAGGACGTCGACCTCTCGGCGGTCTTCCGCGACGTCGCCGTGTCGACCACGACCGTCCACAGTGGAAGCGACCACGGCGAGCTGGCCGCACTCGCCGTCAAGCACGCCCTCGACCGGCGGGGCGTCGCCCACCTGGTGCTGCCCGACGAGGTGCAGGTGCAGCCGAGCGACGCGCCACCGTCCACTCCGGACGGCCGGCGCGCGGGCCGGGCCGGGCGCCCGGACGCCGCCGCCGTCACCGCGGCGGCCGCCCTCGTGCGCGGCGCGCGGCGGCCGGTGTTCGTGGTGGGCCACGGCGCCCGGGGTGCCGCCGCCGAGGTCACCGCGCTCGCCGACCGCCTCGGCGCCCCGGTCCTCACCACGTTCAAGGCCAAGGGCCTGGTGCCCGACACGCACCCGCTGGGCGCGGGCGTGCTCGGCCGCAGCGGGACGCCGGTGGCCAGCTGGCTGATGAACGAGGCCGACGTGCTGGTCGCCGTCGGCGCGTCCTTCAGCAACCACACCGGCATCGCGGCCTCCAAGCCGATCCTGCAGATCGACGACGACCCGGCCGCGATCGGCCGGTTCGACGCGGTCACCACGGCGCTGCTCGGCGACGCCCGGCTCGCCCTCGCCGCGCTCACCGCCGAGCTGGGGGAGCCGAAGGCCGAGGACCAACGCCCCGACGTCGCCGCCCGCTGGGCGATCTGGCGCGCCGAGAAGGCCCGCCGGGTCGCCGACGACCGCGGCCGCGGCGTGTCGGCCGCCGCGGTGTTCGACGCGCTGTCCCGGCACCTGCCCGAAGACGCGGTGGTCACCGTCGACGTCGGCAACCACGCCTACTCGCTGGGCCGCTACCTGGAGTCGAAGGGCCAGCCGGTGCTGATGTCGGGCTACCTCGGCTCGATCGGGTTCGGCTACCCGGCGGCGCTCGGCGCGTGGGCGGCCGCCCCGGACCGCCCGATCGTGGCGGTCACCGGCGACGGCGGGTTCGGGCAGTACGCGACCGAGCTGACCACCGCCGTCAAGTACGGCATCCCGGTCAAGCACGTGCTGCTGAACAACAACGCGCTGGGCAAGATCAGCAAGGAGCAGCTCGCCGTCGACTACCCGGTGTGGCAGACGTCCCTGGTCAACCCGGACTGGGCGGCCTACGCGGAGCTCTGCGGCGCCACCGGGATCGCCGTCACCGCGCGCGACCAGCTGGACGAGGCGATGACCGCGCTCTTCGCCGCTGACGGACCCACCCTGCTCTGCGTCGACCAGGACGCCGAACTCCTCTGAAAGGGCAAGACCATGCCGAGCTACGACGACCTGCGTGCCCTGTTCGTGAACTGCACGCTGAAGCGCTCACCCGAACGCAGCAACACCGGCGGCCTGATCGACGTCAGCCGCCGGATCATGGAGAAGAACGGCGTCGAGGTCGAGGTCCTGCGGGCCATCGACCACGACATCGCCACCGGCGTCTGGCCGGACATGACCGAGCACGGCTGGGCGAGCGACGCGTGGCCGTCGATCTACGAAAAGGTGCTGGCGGCGGACATCCTGGTGATCGCCGGGCCGATCTGGCTGGGGGACAACAGCTCCGTCACCAAGCTGGTCATCGAGCGGCTCTACGCCTGCTCGCACCTGCTCAACGACGCCGGCCAGTACGCCTACTACGGCCGGGTCGGCGGCTGCCTGATCACCGGCAACGAGGACGGCGTCAAGCACTGCGCGATGAACGTCCTCTACAGCCTCCAGCACCTCGGCTACGCGATCCCGCCGCAGGCGGACTCGGGCTGGATCGGCGAGGCGGGCCCGGGACCGTCCTACCTGGACCCGGGCTCCGGCGGCCCGGAGAACGACTTCACCAACCGCAACACCACGTTCATGACGTGGAACCTGCTGCACCTGGCGCGGATGCTCAAGGATGCGGGCGGCATGCCGGCGCACGGCAACCAGCGCAGCGAATGGGACGCGGGCTGCCGGTTCGACTTCGCCAACCCCGAGTACCGCTGAGCCCGCGCCCGGCGCCGGGCCGTAAGGTCGCCGTCATCCTTTTGCGCCTCCGCAACGGATACGCTCGGGCCGTGACCAAGCTGCCCCCGGACGACGAGCTCGTCGCGGCCCTGCGATCCGGCGACGGCGCGGCGTTCGCGGATGTGCTCGACGCGTGGTCGTCGTCGATGCTGCGGCTGGCCCGTTCCTTCGTTTCGACGCACGCCACCGCCGAAGAGGTCGTGCAGGACACCTGGCTCGCCGTCGTGAAGGGCCTGGCCGCCTTCGAAGGGCGGTCGTCGTTCAAGACGTGGGTGTACCGGATCCTGGTCAACACGGCGAAGAAGCGCGGCGTGCACGAGAAGCGCAGCGTCCCCTGGGCGAGCCTGCTGCCCGGCGACGGGGACCACGGCCCGCACGGGGACGTCGGCCGCGGCGTCCACTCCGGACCGTGGCGGGAGGTCCCCGAACCGTGGGCTTCGCCGGAGAAAACCGCACTGGCGCTGGAGATCCGCGAGGTGATCACCGGCGTGCTCGGCGAGCTGCCCGCGCGGCAGCGCGCGGTGATCAGCCTGCGCGACGTCGCCGACCACACCGCCGAGGAGGTCTGCGAGATCCTGCAGATCACGGCGGCGAACCAGCGGGTGCTGCTGCACCGCGCCCGCGCGGTCGTCCGGGAACGCCTGGCCTGCTACCTGGGTGCGGCGAGCTGACCTGCGAGCAGTTCGCCGGCGGTCACCCGCGGTGCGCGCGGACCTCGGGCACGCCTTCCGCGACCGGCACCGCGGGCGAGCCCGGCAGGGTCGGGCGGAGCGCGAGGACGACCGCCGTCGTGACCATCAGGTGCATCAGCATCAGCCCGATGACGTTGGCGGCGGTGGCGCCCGCGGCCAGGAGCAGCAGATCCGGGACCCAGGTCAGGACGAGGACGGCCGGGACGACGATGCGCAGCGCCTTCGGGTTCCGCCGGGCGATCAGCAGCCAGCCGAGCGAGCCGGCGAGCAGCCCGAGGACCGTCGCGGGCAGGAAGGACGCGGCGTTGAGGCCCATCCCGATCCCGCCGTCGTCGAGGGAGGACGCCGCGAGGGCGAGGACGGTGTTCACGGCGGCGGCCGCCACGACGGCGACCCCCAGGCGCAGAGCCGTGCCGGACGTCCGGGTGGCGGTGGGGGTCATCGCTCCTCCTTGGGTTGCGTGTTCAACTCAAACGGTAGGTTGAGTTGCGTGTTAAAGTCAAGCGTGGGCGAGCAGGAAGCGGAGGAGCCGGTGCGCTGGCTCGGCGAAGACGAACGGCACGTGTGGATCAACCTGGCGAAGGTGCTGCTCACGCTGCCGGGGGCGCTGGAGAGCCAGCTGCTGCGGGACGCCGACCTGACGCTGCTGGGGTACATGATCCTGGCGCGGCTTTCGGTGGTGCCGCAGGAAAGCCTGCGGATGAGCGAGATCGCGGAGATGGCCAACGGCTCGCTGCCGCGGATCTCGCACGCGGTGGCGCGCCTGGAGGACCGCGGGTGGGTGACGCGGAAGGTGTGCACCGGCCAGGGCCGGCGCTTCACGATCGCCACCCTGACCGACGCCGGCCGCGCGCACCTGGCGGCCGCGGCCCCCGCGCACGTCGCGAACGTGCGGCGCCTGGTCGTCGACCCGCTGGGCGACGACTTCGTGCGGCTCGGCGGCGCCGTCGAGCGGATCGTCGAGACCCTCGGGCTGCCCACCGAAGTCCTCGACGAGCCGCGGGAACCCTGACCGGCGGCCGGTCCGGCCGTCGGTCACCATGGAGCCGTGTCCCAGCCTGTTCCCGCCTCCGGTGCCGCCGGGCCCGGCCTGCTGTACCTGGTGAAGCAGCTCGAGCTCGCCGTGCGGGCCCGGCTCGACGACGTCCTGCGCCCGGTCGCGCTCACGCCGTTGCAGTACACCGCGCTCACCGTGCTGGAGCGGCGGTCCGGGCTCACCACCGCGGAGCTGGCGCGCAACTCGTTCGTCACCGACCAGGCGATGGCCGACATGGTGGTCGCGCTCGAACGGCGGGGCTTCATCGCGCGCGACGGCGACCCGCGGGACCGGCGGCGGCGCGTGATCAGCCTGACCGGACCCGGTGAGGCGGTCCTCGACCGGGTCCGTGACGACGTCTTCGCGCTCGAGCAGCGGATGGTTTCCCTGCTGAACCCGCCGGACGCGGCGCGGTTCCGCGAGTACGTCGTGGCGTGCCACGCGGCGCTTGCGGACCGGCCGTCACACTGACGTCCGGGCGAATAAAGAGCAGGAAACCTGTACATCGCCGTGGGTGCGTGGCACTCTGCTCGCCAGCGGTTGCACGGCGAGCCGGGCGAAACGACCCGGGGTGAGGGGCACGAGCATGCGCGTCCTGGCGCTGATCGGCACGATCCTGCTGGCCCTCGGCCTGACCTCGGGGGTCGCGGCCGGGGCCGCGAGCGGGCACCACACGGGCCTGCTGCCGGACGGGGCCACCTGGGTGGCGGACGTGCCGGCGTCCTGGAACGGCACGACCATCCTGTACAGCCACGGCTTCGGCCCGCTCGCCGCCCAGGACGCGCCGGACGACGAGACCCGGACGGCGCTGCTCGGCAGCGGGTACGCCCTGGTCGGCTCGTCCTACAGCGGACCGTCGTGGTGGGCGCTCGCCTCCGCCGTCGACGACCAGTTCGGTGCCCTGGCCGCGGCCGGGCGGCTGACCGGGCGGCCGCGCCGCACGATCGCGTGGGGCACGTCGATGGGCGGGCTGGTCAGCGCCCGCGAAGCCGAAGACGCCGGCCACCGGCTCGACGGCGTGCTGAGCACCTGCGGACTCGTCGCGGGCGCCCTGAACCTGAACAACTACCAGCTGGACGGCGAATACGCGCTCGCCCACCTGCTCGCACCCGGGCAGGACGTCAAGCTGGTCCGGTTCGCGAGCCCGGACGAAGCGAGCGCGTCGGCCGCGGCGTTGACGAAGATCGCCACCGACGCGCAGGGCACCCCGGCCGGCCGGGCGCGCATCGCGCTCGCCGCCGCGCTGATGAACGAGCCCGGCTGGTTCACCGGCCCGACACCCCCGGCCGACTACGCGGGCCAGGAAGTCCAGCAGCAGCAAGAGCTTTCCCAGTTCGTGCTCGGGTTCGTCGTCACCGGCCGGTACCAGGTGGAGCTGGCGGCGGGCGGCAACAGCGCGTTCACGGCGGGCGTCGACTACCGCGCGCTGCTGACCGGCAGCAGCCACGCCCGCCAGGTCCGGTCGCTCTACCGGAGCGCCGGCCTCGACCTCGACGCCGACCTCGCGACCCTCACCCGCGACGCCGGCATCCGGCCGGACCCCCAGGCGGTGCGCACCCTGGCGCGCACGTCGACGGCGACCGGCCGGCTGCGCGTCCCGGCGCTGGACGTCCACACCACGGCCGACCAGCTCGTGCCGGTGGAGCAGGAGGACTGGTACGGCGAGCAGGTGCGCCGGGCAGGCGCCGGCGCGTTGCTGCGCCAGGCGTACGTCGGCGCGACCGGGCACTGCGCCTTCCACCCGGCCGAGACGATCGCGGCGCTGCACGCGCTGGAGTCCCGGATCGGGACCGGGCGGTGGGGTGACGCCGCCGAGCCGGGGCGCCTGAACGAAGCCGCCGGGGGCACCGGCCGGTTCGTGCGGTTCGACCCGCCGTCGCTGACCGGTGCCCGTCGCTGACGCGTCAGGCCCGCAGGACGAAGGCGGCGACGTCGAGGCCGAGCTGCCGCCCGGCGTCGTGGTCGAGCCGGGTGTGGACACCCGCGACGATGCGGCTCGACCCCGCTTCGTCGGCCACGTCCTGGAACGTGGCGAACCGGCGCGTCACCCCCGGCAGCGCTTCGGAAGTGACGGCGAGAGACCACCGCGGCCCGTACTCCTGGCGCAGCACCAGGGCGCCCGCCTGCGAGACGACGCTGTGCGCGCCCGGGTACGCCGGGTCGGCCGGGGTGGTCGCGAGGCTCGACCAGTCCGGGACGCCGTCCGTCGCCGGGTTGCCGTCGTCACCGGCGAGGCGGATCGCGGTGATCGGCCGCCAGATCCGGTAGTGGTACTTCGCTTCGTAGAACGCGATCACCGCGTCGGCGAAGGGTCAGGTTCAGCCGCGCGAACACCCGGGCCGCGACCAGCAGGCCGCTCCGGGAGCCACCGACCACGGACTGCGCGATTTCGTTCCAGTAGTTCCAGATCGGCGCCGCCCAGAACCGCGCCTGCAGCGTCTCGTCGGCCGTGCGGGTGGTGCTCGTGTCCCGTCCCGCCGCGGCGACTTCACGCAGCGCCTTCGCATACCGGGCACTGCCCAGCGCGGGGTAGGCGCCGGGCCGGAACTGGTTCGCGCGGTCGAGCACGAACGGCGTCACGGCGGCCCAGTGGGTGAACGCGGCGGGCGCGAACGCGGGCGGCGCCGGCCGGTACTGCCCGGGGGCGGTGCCTGGCGGCAGCACCGGCGGAACCGCTGCCGAGCCGTCGTTCGCGCGCAGGCCGAGCAGCAGCCGCGCGAGCAGCCGCCCGGCCCGCACGCCGGCGTCGCGCCCGGCCGGGGGCAGCCCGGCCAGCTGCCCGGCCAGCAGGCTCCCGAACTCGCCGGCCCGGGTGGGGTAGAGCGCGGCCAGGACGTCGTGGGCGGCCTGCGCGGCCGCCGCTTCCGGGTCCGCCGCGCCCGGGACGTCGACGGTGAACAGGGAGGGCCGTCCGGTCCCGGCCGTCGCGACGACGGCGTCGTGCATCGCCGCGTGCAGCAGGGCGAAGCCGCGGGTCGGGTGCACGGTCGCGGGCTGCAGGCCGGGCGTGCGGACGGTGGCCAGCAGCTCGCGGTTCCAGGCGAGGACGACGTCCGCGCCACCCCGCCGGACCGGAGCGGGCGCCGCGGTGGCGGGTGCGGGCAGGCCGGTGGCTAGCACGGCGGCGGCCGCCCCGCCGGTGACGAGCAGGCGCCGGCGCGACATCGATGTGGTCATTTCTCTCCCCGGGTCGTCGGAAGCTCCCCTGCCGATACGGTCACCGGTTACGCGTAACCCGGTCCCGTATCCCTCAGGTGGTGGGAAGAATCGGCAGGGGAGAAGGCGGGCGGTGCCGGTGGCACAGCGGTTCCGGCGCAGGCGCGCCGAAGAGGACGACGCGGGCGCGGCGCCGCCCGCGCGGCTGCACGCGGTCGGCAAGGACGTCTACCCGGACTGGGAGGCGGTGTACCGCGACAACGTCGACCGCCTCTACCGGCTGATGTTCTCGAAGGTGGGCAACCGGCCCGACGCCGAGGACCTCACCACCGAGGTCTTCCTGACCGCGTTGCGGCCGCTGCGCGTCTCGGCGAGCGTCGGCGAGGTCCGGGCGTACCTGCTCGCCACCGCGCGGACCGTGCTGGCCGGGCACTGGCGGCGCACGCTCGGCCGGGAGATCACCACCCTGGACGAGGAGCGGGACATCGCGGCCTTCGAAGCCGACACGATCGACCCGCGGACGCCGGCGCGGGCCGAAGCGATCCTCGGGCAGCTGCCCGAACGGTACGGCCGCATCCTGCGGCTGCGGTTCCTGCAGGCGTGCTCGCTCAAGGAGGCGGCGGCGGAGCTGGGCATCACCGTCGGCAACGCGAAGGTGCTGCAGCACCGCGCGCTGCGGCAGGCGGCCCAGCTGGCGGAAGGGATGGAGACGTGACCACTCGAGGCGTCCGCCGGTTCGTCAAGGACCTCCTGCACCGGCGCCGGCCGCGCCCGTTCTCGGCCGGTCCCGGCGACGAGGCCGAGCTGCGGACCGCGGTGCTGCTGCGCGCCGCCCGGCCGGGAGCCGGGGCGGCGAGCGAGGAGTTCGTCGCCGGGCTGCACCGGCGGCTGGCCCAGGAGCTGGATGAGCAAGAACCCCCTGAGCGGGGCGGCAACCGACGGCGGTTCATCCAGGTGTCCTCGGCCGCCGCGGTGGCGGCCGCGGGGGGCGCGGGCGTCGAGTACCTGGTGACGGCGGGCGGCGAGCAGGCCGCCGCGCCACCACCGCCATCGCCGGAGGACACACTGCGGCCCGACAACGGTGAGTGGCGGGCCGTCGTCGCCGCGCACGACCTGCCCGAGGGCGGCGTGCTGCCGTTCGACTTCGGGGCGGTGGCGGGGTTCGTGCAGCGCACCGGCGGGCAGGTGCGGGCGGTCTCGGCGACCTGCACGCACCTGGGCTGCCGGCTGAACCTGGACGCCCCGGCGCGGCGGCTGAATTGCCCGTGCCACCGGACGTCGTTCGCCGTCGACGGCGTGGTCCTGACCCACCAGCTGCCGGTGACCCCGCCGCCGCTGCCGCACCTGGTGGTGCGCGAAGCCGGGGGAGTGGTCGAGGTACTGGTGCCGCCGGCGCGGGCGTAACCCCCGCGCATATTCCTGAGCATGAGGAATTCCGTTGGGGTGAAACACTTTCTGCTCGTGACGGCGGCGGCGCTGGCACTCTCCGCCTGTGCCGCGTCGCCGCCCGCCGCACCCGCCGCGCCCCCGTCGTCGATGCCCGGCATGACCGGCACGGCCCCGCCGAGCGCGGCCGCGAACTCCACGGCGAACGCCGTCGCCATCAAGGACTTCGCGTTCGCGCCCGCGGCGACGACCGTGAAGAAGGGCACCACCGTCACCTGGACCAACCAGGACCAGGACGCGCACACCGTCACCAGTACCGGATCCGGCGGCCCGCTGCGATCCCCGACCCTCCAAACCGGACAGTCCTACCGGTACACGTTCACGACGGCGGGCACCTTCGAGTACCTGTGCACGATCCACCCGTTCATGACCGCCACCGTGACGGTGACGCCGTGACCGAAGAAGACCCCGGTCCCGGGGGCATGACCCGGCGCCAGCTGCTGCGCCACACCGCGTGGTTCGGCGCGGCGGTGGTGCTGACGGTCAGCGGCGGCGAGGTGCTCAGCCGGATCGCCGCACCGGGTGCAGCCGTCGCCGGCGACGACCCGAACGCGCTGCGGTTCGTCCAGGTCAGCGACAGCCACCTCGGGTTCACCGGACCCGCCAACACCGCCGTCGAGTCGTCGTTCTCCGAGGCGCTGACGCAGATCAACGGCCTCGGGTACCGCCCGGACTTCGTCATGCACACCGGCGACCTGACCCACCTCGCCACCCCGGCCCAGTTCGACCAGGTCAAGCAGATGCTGGGCACGCTCGACACCGGGCACGTCTCCACGGTGCCCGGCGAGCACGACTCGATCGACGACGCGGGGCAGAAGTACCGCCGGGCGTTCGGCGCCGGCACGGCCGGCGACGGCTGGTACAGCTTCGACGTCAAGGGCGTCCACTTCATCGCGCTGGTGAACACGCTCAGCCTGGAGAAGCTCGGGCACCTGGGGCCGGACCAGCTGGACTTCGTGCGCAAGGACGTCGCGAACCTCGGTTCGGACACGCCGATCGTGGTGTTCAGCCACATCCCGCTCTTCGCGATGTACCCGGCGTGGGGCTGGGGCACCGACGACGCGGTCCAGGCGCTGTCCTACCTGCGCCGGTTCTCGTCGGTGACGTGCCTCAACGGGCACGTCCACCAGCTGTTCACCAAGACCGAGGGGAACATCACCTTCCACAGCGCGACGACGACGGCCTATCCCTTGCCGCAGCCGGGATCCCGGCCGGCACCGACCCCGGTGACGCTGCCCGCGGGCAAGCTCAAGGACGCGCTCGGCATCCGCGAAGTGGCGTACCGGCCCGGACAGCCGGGCCTGGCCGTGAAGGACGTGAAGCTGGCATGAACGCCTTCCTGCGGATCGCGACGGCGGTGTGCCTCGCGGCGAGTGGCTACCTCCACGCCGAACTGTACGTCGGCGGGTACCGGGTGATCCCGGTGATCGGGCCGTCGTTCCTGGCCCAGGCTTCGGCGGCGTTCGCGGTGGCGGTGCTGGTCGCCGCGGGCGGCCCGCTCCTGCTGCGGCCGGCGGCCGCCGCGCTGGCGGCGGGTGCCTTGGCGGGCTTCGTGCTGTCGCGGACGACCGGGTTGTTCGGCTTCTCCGAACGGGGTTTCGAGCCCGCGCCGGAAGCCTTGCTGAGCGTCCTGGCCGAGGTGGCGGTGCTGGTCCTGGTCGCGGTCACGCTCGTGCGCGCCCGCGGCTCAGCGCAGGTACGAGGCGCCGTTGACGTCGAGGACGGCGCCGGAGCTCCAGGCCGCCTCGGGTGAGGCGAGGTGGACGATCGCCGCGGCCACCTCCTCGGCGGTGCCCACCCGGCCGAACGGGCTCTGCTCTCGCAGCGCTTCACCGCGCGGGCCGGCCAGGGCGGACTCCTGGCGCTCGGTCGCGACGAACCCCGGCGCCACCGACGTCACCGAAATCCCGTGTGGTGCCAGGGCGATCGCCATCGACTGGCCGAACGCCTGCAGGGCCGCCTTGCTCGCGCCGTACGCCGGGTGCTCGGGTTCGCCGCGGAACGCGCCGCGCGAGCCGACGTTGACGACGCTGCCCGGGCGGCCGTGCTCGATCAGGTGCCGCGCGACCGCCCACGTGACGTTCGCGGCACCGAGCAGGTTGACCTCGACCGTGCGCCGCCAGACCGCCACCCACTGGTCGTAGCCGACTTCGGCGACGGCGTGGCGGGACCGGTCGGTCGGGGCCTGGGCGGCGTTGTTGACCAGGACGTCGACCCGGCCGAGCGCTGCGACGGCCTCGTCGACGACCTGGCGTGCCACGGCCGGGTCACCGAGGTCGCCCCCGATGCAGGTGTGCCCGGACCCGGTCAGCTCGCGCATCGTCGTCTCGGCGTCGTCGCGCCGGGTCGCGTAGTGGACGGCCACGCGGTACCCGCGGGCCGCGAACGCCGCGGCGGTCGCCCGGCCGATGCCGCGCGAACCGCCCGTGACCAGGACGCCTTTGGTCATCGCTCGTCTCCTGGAGGTGCGGACAGGGCCCGCAGGTCGTCGAACGCCCGGGAGAGGTGGACGTCCAGGCTCCGCGCCGGGTCGTCGAGCCAGGCCTGGGCCGCGTGGTGGAAGGTGGCCCAGCCGGTGTGCGCGGCCAGGGCCGCCGGCCCGGCTGGGACGCCGCGTCGTCGCAGCGCCTCGGCGAGCGCGTCGGTGAGCGAGGCGTGCTTGGCCAGCTCGCGTTCCCGCAGCGCCGGGGTCGCGGCGATGATCGCCAGCCGGGGCTCGGAGAACGGGCGGTGGGCTTCGAGGATCCGTGCGGCTTTCCGGAAGGCGCGCAGCAGGACTTCGTACGGCGTCAGGCCGTCGGGTGCTTCGGCGACTTCGTGCGTCATCGTGTCGCGCAGGTCGGCTTCGCCGTCGAAGAGGACTTCGCGCTTGTCCGGGAAGTGCCGGAAGTACGTGCGCTCGTTGAGTCCGGCCCGCGCGGCGATCTCGGCGGTGGTCGTCCGGTCGAACCCGTGTTCTGCGTACAGCTCGAGCGCCGCCTGCTGAAGGCGGCGCCGCGCGTCCGCTCCGCTCCGTGGCACCGGCCGAGGCTACCGCATTCCGCCAGTGACTGGCGTCACCTTGTGCTCGCGGGTGGCGCGCAGCGTAAGGTCAGCGACTGGCGCTAAGTAGTGCCAGTCACTGGCGTTAAGCAGGAGAACCCATGCATGTCTTCGTCACCGGTGGCTCCGGCCAGACCGGGCCCGCCGTCGTCGCCGAACTCCTTTCCGCGGGTCACACCGTCACCGGCCTCGCGCGGTCGGACGCCGCTGCCGCCCGGCTGGAGTCGCTCGGCGCCACCGCACACCCCGGCTCCCTCGAGGACCTCGACGCCCTGCGTCGCGGAGCCGAGGCCGCCGACGGCGTCCTGCACATGGCGTTCGGCGGCGACTTCGCCGACCCGGACGCCATGACCCGGCGCGACACGGCCGCGATCGACGCGCTCGGCCGGGCGCTGGCGGGCAAGCCGTTCGTCAGCACGTCGGGCACGCTGGTCCTGCCCGCCGGGCGGGAGACCACCGAGCGGGACGAACCCGACCACGACGGGATGGCCGCCTTCCGCATCCCGGGCGAACGGGCCTGCCTGGACTTCGGCGGTAGCGTGGTCCGGCTCGCGCCGACCGTCCACGGCCCGCGCGACCACGGCTTCGTCCCGATGCTGATCGCCACGGCGCGCCGGACGGGCCGGTCGGCTCACGTCGGCGACGGCGGCAACCGCTGGCCCGCGGTGCACCGGCGCGACGCGGCGGTCCTGTTCCGCCTGGCCCTCGAGCAGGCCCCCACCGGCAGCGTGCTGCACGGCGTGGCCGAGACCGTGACGCTGAAGAGCGTCGCGGAGACGATCGCCCGGAAGCTCGGCGTGCCCACGGTGTCGCTCACGCCGGAGGCGGCGGCGACGCACTTTCCCAGCCCGTTCATGGCCCGGGTGTTCGGCTTCGACGGGCCGGTTTCCGGCGCCGGAACGCGGCGGCTGCTCGGCTGGGAGCCCACGCACCCGGGTCTGCTCGAAGACCTGGAAACCGGCGACTACTTCACCGTGCCGGCTTAGCTGTCGAGCGGGTCGATACGCGGGGTTTCGTCCGGCCCCACCGGGAAGTGGGCGATGAACGTGACGCCGTCCTCCTGCGCGTCGAAGCGCGCGATCCGCACCGCTTCCGGCTCGTAGAACACGTCGCCGGGGCGCAGCAGCGACTCGGGTTCGCCCTCGATCTGGTAGACCGCCGAACCGGTCTCGACGCTGCCGAACACCGGTCCATTGTGGACGTGCAGGCCGGAGCCGTGGCCGGGCGCGATGGTGATGCGGCGGATCTCGACGTGGTCGACCACGCGGGGGGCCGGAAGGTGCTGCGCCAGCACCAAAGTCCGGGTCACCGGAGCTTCGGGGACGGCCGCGGGTTCGCCGCCCGCGACCGGGTCGCCGATCTCCGTGACAGCGCCGTCGTCCGGGATCTCTTCGATGGCCAGGTGCGTCATCGGCGAGGTGTCCGTCGCGCCGTGCCAGTGCCACTCGCCGGCGGCGACGCGGACCGTGTCGCCGGGCCGGACCAGCTGGGCCGGCCCGCCGCGCCGCTGCACGTACCCCGTGCCCTCGGTGACGACGAGGACCTGGCCGAGCGGGTGCCGGTGCCAGCGCGTGCGGGCGCCGGGCGCGAACTGCACGCGGTCGACCTGGGTCCGCGACGGGCCTTCGGGGACGGCGAGCGACGTGACCCAGGCGCTGCCGGTGATCGCGTCGGCGGGCGCGGCGATGCCGGCCGCGGGAACGGGACGGACGTGCACGAAAGACTCCCTCAGTAGGCGGAAAGCAAGGCCAGGACGCCGGAAACGGCCTGGTCGAACGGTTCGGGCGCGTTCGCGGCACGCGCCAGCACGTAGCCGCCCTGCAGGACGGCGACGACGGTGGCGGCCAGGGCGGCGGTGTCCAGCTCGGCGGGCAGTTCACCCGCGGCGCGGCCTTCGTCGAGGACTTCGGCCAGCCGCGCCCGCAGGCGCGTCAGGGTCCGGTCGACCGGGGCACGCAGCTCCGGGTCGGCGACGATCTCGGGGTCCTGCGTCAGCCGTCCGATCGGGCACCCCTTGAGCACTTCGCGCTCACGACGCAGGTAAGCCGTGATCCGCTCGACGGCCGTCCCGGGCGCGCGCAGCTGCGCCTCGGCGGCGGCCAGCAGCTCGTCCGCGCTGCGGCGCACGGCTTCCAGCGCCAGCTCCCGCTTGCCGGAAAAGTGGTGGTACATGCTGCCCTGGCCGGCGCCGGCGTGCTGCTGGATGGCCTTGGGGCTGGTGCCCACGTAGCCGCGTTCCCACAGCAGCGCCCGCGTGCTGTCGATGAGCTGGTCCCTGGTGTCCACGCCGAGCACTGTACATACTAGTAGGTACAGCCGCCAGGGACTTTCGCCTGTGACGGCTCCGCGTACGGGCGGTCGCTCAGGCGTCGAGCAGGGGGACGAGGTAGCGGCGGGCCAGCGCGGCCAGCTGCGCCTCGTCGTCGAGGTCGATGACGTGGCTGGGGATGGCGAGGAAGGAGCCGGACACCCGGACCATCAGCTCGGCCACGACGTCGGCGTCCAGCTCGGCGCGCACGTTCCCCGCGTGCTGCTCGTGCCGGAGCTGGCCGGCCACGAACTCCCGCACGGTGGCCAGCGTCCGCCCGTCGTCGGTGATCATCGACGACGCGAGCAGCCCCGGCTCGGCGGCAATCAGGCCGCCGATCAGCGGGTTGGCCCGGATGGCGCGCAGCGAGCTGACGAAGCCGAGCACGACCCGGTCGGCGACCGTCTCGGCCTGCTTGATCTCGATCAGGAAGCGGTCGAAGTAGCGGCGGTACTCGCGGCGCACGACGTGCTCGACGAGCGTGTCCTTCGTCGCGAACCGCCGGTAGACCGTGATGCGCGAGAGCCCGGCGCGCTTGGCGACGTCCTCCATCGTGGACCGCTGGATGCCCATCCGGCAGAACTGCTCGTAGGCCGCGTCGAGGAGGCGGACGCGGATTTCGTCGGCGTCGCCGACCTGCTCGACGGCGTCGACGTACGCGCGCTCCAGCAACGACTCCGCGCCCGGCGCGGCGGTGAACGGCGACGCCACGGGTTCCACAGGCATCTTCTGATCCTTCCAGCCCAGGTCTTGCGGGGGTCAGCACATCATGCTCTGATACAAAGAGGCAAGTCGCGTATCACCGTATCCACATTGTCAGAGCATCAGTGTTGATCTCGGCTCCGGAGGAGAAGCGATGGCCAAGGACGAAGTCAGCCGGCGGCTCGCGTTGAAGCGCGGCGGGGCGCTGGGCGCGCTGGGCGCGGTGACCGTGGCGTCGCCGGCGTTGTGGACGTGGCCGGCGGCGGCGTCGGTCGCCCGCACCGGGGCCGGCGCGGATCCCCGGTGGGTGTGGGACCCGGAGGCCGACGCGCTGCTCGCGTCGGTCATCGACCGCGGGGACGTGCCCACGGTGAACGCGCTGCTGCGGACGTGGCAGAAGAACGGCCAGGCCCTGCCGGACGGCCTGCCCGCCGACGTGCGGGACTTCGTCGAGCGGGCGCGGCAGCTGCCGTCCTGGATGGACCGGGGCAAGCTCGCGTCGTCGTTCGCGTTCACCGAGAAGCGCGGGCTCTACCTCGGCGTGCTGTACGGCCTGGCCAGCGGGATGATGAGCACGGTCATCCCGCACGAGGCGCGCGCGGTGTACTGGTCCAAGGGCGGCGCAGCCATGAAGGACCGCATCTCCAAGACCGCCAAGCTCGGCTACGACGTCATGACGCGCACCGCCTTCGAACCCGACGGCGAGATGATCGTGACGTGCGTGAAGACCCGGCTGGTGCACGCCGCCGTCCGCCACCTCCTGCCGCGGTCGCCGCAGTGGACCGGCACCGCCGACCAGACGGCGCCGATCAGCCAGCGCGACCTGCTCGTCACGTGGCACAGCCTGCCGACGACGGTGCTGGGGAAGCTGACCTCGTGGGAGGTGCCGATCCCGGCGGCGGAGTCCGCCGGGTTCCTGCACTCCTGGCAGCTGACCGCGCACCTGCTCGGCATCATGGACGAGTACATCCCGGCGTCGTGGGCGGAAGCGAACGTCCAGGCCGAGCAGATCCTGACGCCGGTGCTGGCGCCGACGGACGAGGGCATCGCCCTGGCCGACATCCTGCTCAACCTGGGGTCCACTGTGGACGGTGGCGTGCTCAGCACCCACGTCCTGGGCGCGTTCACCCGGTTCATGCTGGGCGACCGGGTCGCGGACTGGCTGCGCATCCCCCGCGAGCCGGTCTGGGACCCGCTGCTGGACGCAGGGTGGGGCCCGTTCATCGCCGTCCGCGAGGGGCTGCTGCCGTTCCCGCTGGCCCCGGCGGCGTACTGGACCTTCGACGAGCTCCTCCGCCAGGCGGCGTTGCTGTTCCTGTCCGAGGGCAAGCCGATCAGCATCGAGATCCCCGAGGCGAACCGCCCGTCCTGAGTCCCGGGGCCGCCGGTCCGGCGGCCCCGGGTTCGTCAGTCCAGCATCGAGTTCTTCGTCTCCGGGGCCCACTTCACCGACACCACGAGCCCCACGACGAGGACGAGCGTCAGGATCAGCATCGTCGGGGAAAACCCGATCCCGTCCAACGCGAGTGGCAGCAGGAACGTGCCGATTGCCGAGCCGATGCGGCTCAACCCGTTCAGCAGCCCCACGCCCGAGCTGCGCAGGTCCGTGGGGAACAGCTCCGGCGGGTACACCTGGTCGAGGTTGACCGCCGCCGACATGGTGAACGTGAAGACCAGGAACAGCGGGAACAACAGGGCCGTCGGGGCGTCCGGCCAGACCGCCATCGGGGCCATCGACGCGATCAGCACCGCGAACGACCAGATCGTCAGGCCGCGGCGGGTCATCTTCGCCACCAGCCACAGGCCGCCGAGGCTGCCCAGCAGCAGGAACAGGTTCAGCAGGCCGTCGCTGGTGGTGTCCTCCTCGCCGATGCCGATCTTGAGCAGCACCAGCGGCAGGAACGTGTAGATCGCGAAGTAGGGGATGACCTGGGCGTTGTAGAAGATGGCGCCGAACGCCGTGGCGCGGCGGTACTGCTTGCCGAACAGCTCGCGGTACCTCGCGCGCCGCTCCGGGCGGTGAGTGGCCACCAGCTGGTCGAACGCCGCTTCGTCGCCGCGCAGCCGGCGCACCACCGCGCGGGCCTGGTCGAGGCGGCCCTGCGTGAGCAGCCAGCGCGGGGACTCCGGGACGCCGATGCGCAGCAGCACCACGGCGATCGCCGGGACGCAGCTCGTCGCCAGCAGCCAGCGCCACGAGTCGCCACCCAGCGAAACCAGGTAGTTGCCGAGGAAGAACGCCGCGACGTACCCGACGGTCCACAACACGGTCAGCGAAGCCAGCAACCCGCCGCGGTACTTGCGGGGCACGAACTCCGCGACGAGCGTCGGCCCGAGCGCGTAGTCGGCGCCGATGCCGATGCCGATCAAGAGCCGCAAGACGAACAACTGCACGGGATCCTGGACGAAGAACTCGGCGGCCGACGCGACGGCGATCAGCAGGAAGTCCACAGTGTACAGTCGCTGCCGGCCGATCTTGTCCGCCGCCCAGCCGACCAGCACGCTGCCGAGGAAGATCCCGATCAGCGCCGACGCGCCGAGCAGGCCCTCCCACACCGCGCCGAAACCCAGCGAGGAGGCGATCACCGGCAGGGCGATGCTGATGATGCCCAGCTCGTAGCCGTCGGAGTAGTTGGCGCAGAACGTCAGCGCCGTGATGCGCAGGTGGAACCGGTTGAGGGGGACGTCGTCGAACGCGGTGTTTTCCGAAGAAGAGACCGCCTCTTGGTCACTCGGGGAGGAAGAGGTCTTGCTCTGCGGCATAGTCTTCGAAGCCTTCCAGTCGTTGCCGGGCCGTGGCGCCGGCCGCGTCGGCCATCGCCTCGACCAGCGCCACGGTCAGCGAGACGACCGCGGCGTGGGAGTCGAACACGAACTCCGACGCGACACCCGCGCTCAGCACGTCGTCGGCGAGCGGGGTGAGCGCCGTGACGGGCCGGTCCGTGATCAGGAGGGTGCGCAGGCCCAGCGCGCGGGCCTGCGCGAGCGCGGCGGCGCTTTCCCGCGGGTAGCGGGGGAGCGCGACCAGGACCAGCGTCCGCGCGCCACACCGGTGGGCGTGGCGCAGGGAATCGCCGAAGACGCTGCCGGAGTCGGTCAGCAGCCGGACGTCCGGGTGGATCTTCGTGGCCAGGTAGGCGAAAGCGGCGGCCTGGGCCGCGGAGACGCGGTAGCCCGTCACGACGAGCGGGACGGACTCCATCAGGCCCGCCGCGAGCGTCCGCAGCCGGGTGTCGTCGGCCAGCTGCGTCCGCAACGCCGTGAGGTTCCGGACGTCCGCGTCGATGGCGTCCTGGAACTTGTTGCCGCCGCGGTCGGGCTCCGGCTCGGCCGCGGCCTCGCGCAGGTAGCGTCGGAACCCGGCGTAGCCGTCGAACCCGAGCAAGGCGACGAACCGGGTGACCGACGGCTGGCTGGCCTGCGCGTACTCGGCGAGCTCGGCGCTGGTGAGCGCCACGGCCTCGGCCGCGTGGTCGGCGAGGTAGCTGGCGATGCGCCGCTGTGCTGGGGTCAGCCGGTGCGCGGTGAGCAGCTCGTGCAGCGACCGGGACACGCTGTCTCCGTCCTTGTGCGAATGAATAGTTTCATGTCACCTTAGGAATGAATGAAAACTTGTCAAGAGGGGTGGCGATGACCGACACCAACCGCATCGAGATCAGCGGGACCGGCCTCCGCTGCGCCGACGTGGTGCGCGTGGCCCGGCGCAGCGCCTGGACGGAGCTGGCTCCCGACGCCGTGACCAGGGCGGAGGCGAGCTACCGGCTGGCCGTCGAGCTGGGCGCCAAGCGCGCGGTCTACGGCCGCACGACCGGGGTCGGCGCGAACCGGCACACCGTCGTCGACCCGGAGTCGGCCGACCACCACGGCCTGCGCCTGCTGCGCAGCCACGCGGGCGGCACCGGCGAGCCGCTGCCCGACGACGCCGTGCGCGCCGTGATGGCCATCCGCCTCAACCAGCTCGCCGCCGGCGGCAGCGGCGTGCACCCGCGGCTGCTGGACGCGCTGCAGACGGCGTTGCGCGTCGGCGCGCTCCCGCACGTCCACTCGCGCGGCGCCATCGGCACCGGCGACCTCGCCCAGCTCGCGGAGATCGCACTGACGCTCGCGGGGGAGCTGCCGTGGGCGGCCGGCGACCTCGACCCGGTCGCGATCAGCCCGGGCGACGCGCTCGCGTTCATCTCCAGCAACGCCGCCACGCTCGGCGAGGCCGTGCTGGCCTGGCACGACCTGAGCCGGCTGCTCGCCGCGAGTCACGTCGTCACGGCGCTGACGTTCTGCGCGCTCGGCGGCTCGGCCGAGGCGTACTCGGAACGCGTCCACGCCGCGCGTCCGCACCCGGGTGCCGTCCGGTGCGCCGCCGAGATGCGGCGCCTGCTCACCGCGGCCGACGACCTGCCCGAGGGGCGCCGGCTGCAGGACCCGTTCGGGTTGCGCGCGTTCCCGCAGGTGCAGGGCCCGGCGCTGGACGCCGCGGCCGCCGTCGAACGCGTGCTGGCCATCGACCTCAACGCCGCGGCGGAGAACCCGCTGATCGACGTCGAGACCGAGCAGGCCTACCACCACGGCCAGTTCTCCACCGCGCACGTCGCGCTGGCGTTCGACCACCTGCGCGCGGCGCTGCACCACGTCGCCGAGCTGTCGACCGCGCGGCTGGGCGACCTGGTGGAGCCGGACCTGAGCGGCCTGCCGCCGTTCCTCGCCGAGGGGCCGGCGGGCAGCTCGGGGATCATGATCCTGGAGTACGTCGCCCACGATGCGCTGGGCACGCTGCGGCACGCGGCGTCGCCGGTCACGCTCGGGACCGCCGTGATCTCCCGCGGGCTGGAGGACCACGCGAGCTTCTCGACGCACGCCGTCCGCAGCACGGTCGCCGCGACCGCCGCGTACCGGACGGTGCTGGCGTGCGAGCTGCTCGGCGCGGTCCGCGCGCTGCGGCTGTCGGGGATGCGGCTGCCGGAAACGCCGCTGCGGGAAGCGTTCCGCCTCGCCGACGGCGGCCTCCCGCACATCCCGGAAGATCACCCGCTCAGCGCCGAGATCAAGCAGGCGGAGCGCCTGCTGGACCGGCTGGCGGTGCTCTGAGACCTGTTACGAGGAGCGGACGGCGGTGCGCGTCCGCAGCAGGCTGGCGACGACCGAAGTCGCGAGGACCAGGCCGGCCACGCCCAGGGACAGGCCCGTCGGGATCTTCCAGATCTCCAGCAGCAGCATCTTCACACCGACCCAGACGAGGACCAGCGCCAGGCCGAGCTTTCCGGCCGCGTCCACAAGAGACAGTCGCTTCGGTACTGGCCGGCTACCGCGTGGCCGTTGCCGAAGCGAACGAGGTCATCGACGCGTGCACCGACCTGACCGAGCCGGTGGCCCGCCCGGACGGCACGCCGCCGTTGATGCGCTGGGCGCTGGTCCACCTGATCGAGGAGACCGGACGCCGGCCACGCCGACATCCTGCGCGAGCTGATCGACGGCAGCACGGGCCGGTAGGAAACGCCGGGCGCGGGGTATGCCGCCGGTATGACGATCCGGGCCCTGATCACGAACGACGACGGCATCGGCTCCCCGGGGCTGGCGGCGCTCGCCCGCGGCGTGGTCGCGCACGGCTGGACGGTCGTCGTCGCCGCGCCCGCCGAGGAGGCCAGCGGGACGAGCGCGGGCCTGTCGGCGGCCGGAAGCGACGGCCGGGTGGCGGTCGAGCGGCGGGAGCTGCCGGGCCTGCGCGGCGTGCCCGGGTACGCCGTCGCCGCGCACCCCGCGCTCATCGTGCTGGCCGCCGCGCAGGGAGCGTTCGGCGAGCCGCCGGACGTCGTGCTGTCCGGGGTGAACCTCGGGGCGAACGTCGGGCGCGCGGTGCTGCATTCGGGCACCGTCGGAGCGGCGTTGACCGCGTCACTCCACGGCGTTCGCGCGCTCGCCGTGTCGCTCGACGTCGGGCTGCAGGCGCGGCCGGAGCCGCACTGGGACACGGCGGTCGCGGTCGCGGCGACGGTGTTCGACCGGCTCGCCGCGCTGCCCGCCGGGACGGTGCTGAACCTGAACGTCCCCGACCGGGCCGACGCCGGACCGCCACGCCGCGCCGGCCTGGCCGAGTTCGGCGCGGTCCGCACCCGCGTCGAGGACGACGGCGACGGCGCGATCACCCTCGCCGCCGCCGTCGTCGAGGGCGAGCTTCCCCCGGGCAGTGACGCGCGCCTGCTCGCCGAGGGGTACTCGACGGTGACGGCGCTGCGCTCGGTGGCCGAGGACTCCGGTGTCGAGTTGTGACGTCCCGGCTCCGGCGGCCCCGCCGTGCGACAGTGACGGCATGAACGTCCGGAACGGGAGCGGGGCGAGTTCGGTCGCGGAGCTCGCCCGGATGTCGGCGTGGACGGTGACCGGCTCGCGCGGGCGGTGGATCACCGCCGAACGCGCTCTCACGCTCGGCGGCCGGCGGTGGGTGGTCGGGCTGACCCCGACCGCCGCCGACGCCACGGCGTTGATGCTCTGGTGCGACGACGACATGGTCGCCCACCGGCGCGGCGCCGAGGCGGCGCTCTGCGGGATCGCGCTGCGCTGGGTGGCCAACTTGCTGGCCGGCCGGCCGTGGGACACCCGCTGAGCCGAAGGGCACCGGGCCGTCTTCCCCGAAGAAAGCGGAAGACGACCCGGGCCCGCCGGTGGTGAGGCGGGCCCGGGTTCGGTGCTAGCGGATGCCCTTGGCCGCTGCGAAGTAGGCGTTCGACGGCGCCAGGAACGACATCACCACGCCGGCGATGGCGGCCAGCACGCCGACGTAGCCGACGATCGTGCTCTGCCCGATCAGCAGCGACAGCAGCTGCAGGGCGGTGAGCACCGTGAGCACGATGCGCGCCCAGTTCCGGCCGGCGCGCAGCTTGAACGCGAACAGCAGGTACAGCGCGGCGATGACCACGGCGATCACGACCGCGGTGATCATCGCGATGGTCACCGCCTGGTCGATTTGCGCGTCGGTCAGGCCGCCGCCGTTTTGTCTGTTCGAATTGCGCAGCGCGTCGGTGATCGAGCCGCGGTTTCCGAAGATCAGCAAGCCGCCGACGAGCCCGATGACGGTCGAAGCGATGAACGCCCAGAAAGCGCCTTCAACGGTGCTGGGCCGTGCCGGAGCGGCGGCAGGGTGGCCCGTGGCCGCGGAGTCGGGATAGTTCGGGTAGTTCGGTGATTCGGTCATGGAGACCGAATAGCACGTTTCCGCGTCATCCGCCGATCAAGTCGCCATTTCCGGCGCCCAACCGTGATGTCACCTCCGGCTGATCGCCTCCCGCTTGACGAATCCGATCACGGCGGTCGCGACGAACAGCACCGCGCCGACGATGATCAGCCAGAACAGGCCCTTGATGACGATGCCGAGCACGGCGAGGACAGCCCAGATCACCAGCAGGCCGATGAGCAGACCCATGACAGCTCCCTCCGACGATGTTGGCGGGAGAGATACCCGGTGCACGCCCCGGCTACACCTGGCGGGTGCGGCGCCAGTACGCCCAGGTCACCGCCGGCGCCACGGCTCCGGCGCCCGCCGGGACGATCGCCGCGGTGTCAGCCGTCCCCGCCCGACGGGGGAGTGCGCGCGTGCAGGGTCGCCTCCAGCTTGGCGAGCAGGCCGGTGAGCGTCGTGCGCTCGTCTCCCGTCAGCCCGCCGATCAGGTCCGCTTCGTGCTCGAGCAGCCGGCGCACGGTCGCCTCGATCAGCGCGTGCCCGGCGTCGGTCAGCTTGACCGCGACCGCGCGGCGCGACACCCGAGACGGCGACCGCGCGACCAGCCCGGCCTGCTCGGCGCGGGCGATCCGCTGGGAGACCGCGCCCGCGGTGACCAGGGTCCGGCGCGTGATTTCGCGGGTCGTCAGCTCGTACGGCGGCCCTGCCCGCCGGAGCACGCTGAGCAGGTCCAGTGTGGACGGGTCGATCCCCAGCTCCGCCAGCGTCCGGCGCCGGTCGTCGGCGAGGAGCTTGGCGATGCGCCAGGCGGGCGTGATGACCTGGATGGACTCCGTGCGCACGCCGGGGAGCTCGCGCTGCCACGCCTCGGCGATGTCCGCGGCGGGCCAGCGCAGGATCGCTTCCAGCGGATAGCTGTCGTTGGACACCCTCGACCCCTCGTTGCTACGTTTAGAGCTAAACATAGCAGAGGAGGACCTTCTCGTGAGTCGCATCGTGCTGGTCACCGGCGGGGGGAGCGGGCTCGGCAAGGCGGTCGCCGCGCGGTTCCGCGCGAGCGGGGACACCGTGGTCGTCACCGGCCGGAACGCCGACCGGCTCGCGCGCACGGCCGGCGAGCTCGACGTCCGGCCGATCCCGTGCGACGCCACCGATCCCGCGCAGGTCGCCCGGCTGGCCGACGAGCTGGGCCCGGACCTCGACGTCGTCGTCAACACCGCGGGCGGCAACACCGACTTCGGCGCGGACCGGGAGCCGGGACTCGAGGGCGTGCTCGCGGCGTGGCGCGCGAACCTGGACGCCAACCTGCTCAGCGCGGTGCTGACGACGACCGCGGTGCTCGGCAAGCTGCGGCCCGGCGGCACGATCGTCACCGTCGGGTCCATCGGCGCCGAATACGCGTCCTCGTCCTACGGTGCGGCGAAGGCGGCACTGGCGGCGTGGACCGCCGGGCTGTCCGCGGAAGCCGGCCCGAAAGGGCTTACCGCGAACCTGATTTCGCCGGGCTACATCGCCGAGACGGAGTTTTTCCGCGGCAGGCTCACCGAACGGCGGCGGGAAGCGTTGATCGCCGCGACCCACAACGGCCGGGCCGGGCACCCCCGCGACGTCGCGGAGACCGCTTTCTTCCTCGCTTCCGAGGGGGCGCGGCACATCACCGGCCAGACGCTGCACGTCAACGGCGGTGCGCACACCACCCGCTGACCGTCCACTGTGGAGTAACCGGGTACGCCTGTGCATCCGCACCTGCAGATGACGCGGAGATGAACTTCGCGCATCCGTCAGGTGACCGATGTCTGACGTCCGCGTGACGCGGAGCATTGCTCCCGGAGCCCAGGGGCTCCGGAGCCTCGAGTCCGAGGAGGAGCGATGTCCCGTGGTACCGCCGTTTCCGCGATCGTGGTGTTCGCGCTGGCCCTGAACCTGCGGCCGGCCGTGACGAGCCTGGGGGCCGCCCTGCCGGACGTCTCGGTCGCCCGCGGCCTGACCGCCGCCGTGCTCGTCGCGCTGCCGCTCTGGGCGATCGGGGTCGGCGGCTGGGCGGCGCCGTGGCTGTACGGCCGCGTCGGCACGCACCGGACCGTCACCGTGTCGCTGGTCGGGCTGGCGTCGTCACTGGCCGGGCGGGTGCTGGGCGGTTCGGCGCTCCTGCTGGTCGGGACGGTGCTGGCGTGCCTGTCCCTCGCGGTGCTCGGCACCGTGCTGCCGCTGCTGGCCCGGGGCTCCGCCGCCTACCCCCTCGGGCTCGGGCTGGGCAGCACGGTGGGCGCCTTGGTGACCCCGGCCGCGGTGACGTCGTCGTCGTGGCGGGTCGGCCTGGGCCTGTGGGCGGTCGCGGCGGTGCTCGCCCAGCAGCTGTGGCGGCGCACCCCGGGCGAGCTGCGGCCGCCGCGCGCGGCGGCCGTGAAGGTCCGCCCGTACGCGCTGACTGTCTACTTCGGACTCGTCTCGACGGTGACGTTCCTGGTCATGGGCCGGTTACCCGGGATCCTCCGCGACGCCGGCGTCCCCCCGGCGACCGCGGGCGCGTGCCTCGCGCTGTCGATGGCGCTCGGCCTCCCGATGATGTGGCTGGTCCCGGGCTGGACGCGGCGCTGGCGGGAGCAGACCCTGCTCGTCGTCGTCCTGGCCGTGCCCAACGTCGTCGGGGTGGCCGGCCTGCTGCTGGCCCCCGCGGCCGCGCCCTGGGTGTGGTCCGGGGCCACCGGGCTGGGCATGGGGTCGCTCGCGTTCGCCCTGACGACGATCTCGGTCCGCAGCGCGGACGACTCGCCCGCGTTGTCCGCCGTCGTCCAGGGCGCGGGCTACCTGGTCGCCGGCTTCGGCGTGCTGACCTGCGGCTGGCTCTACACGCGCACCGGTTCGTGGGAGGTGCCGCTGCTGCTGGTCCTGGCGATCCTGGTCGGCCAGGTCGTCAGCGGGCACGTCACGGTGGCGCACCGGAGCACGCCACCGCTCGCCGTGGCCGCCGCGCTACCGAGTCCCCGGCTGCCGGGCGACGCGGGCGACCTGGCCGAGGCCGGCGATCCGGCTCATCGCGGTGGCGAAGCCGGCACCGGTGCTGCGGACAGCCGTCGGGAACCCGATCAGTGCCGGCGCGGCGGCGGTCATGAGCAGCTTCCGGCGCTCGAACCGCTCGAGCAGGCAGCCGGTGGCGACGCCGAGCACCGCGAAGCCGTCGCCGGCCGGCGAACCCAGTGCGTTGTCGCCGAGGCGCAGCGCGGCGCGGACCTGCGGCGAGAACGTGCCGGCGAAGACCGTGCGCAGGCCGCGGTTCTCGGTGTCGGCCAGCTCGACGTCGAGGTCGTCGCGCCCGATCGGCTCGTCGGCTTCGGCGCGGCGGCCCTTGCTCAGCAGCCGGCGGGCGGACTCCGGGACCCCGCCGCGTAACCGGTCCGGCGCTCAGGTGAGCCGGGCAGTGGTCGGCGGTTTCGGCCGCGTTTCCCAGCCGAGGTGCGCCGAGACCTGCGCGGCGGCCTCGGCGGTGACGCGGCCGGCGGCGTCGAGGCGCTCGCCGAGCCGGAGGGCGGGCGCGGAGACGTTCAGCGCGGCGACGACCCGGCCCCGGAAGTCCCGGATCGGCGCGGAGACCCCGACGAGGCCCTCTTCGAACTCTTCGCGGACGCGGGCGTAGCCGTCGCGACGGGCTTGCTGGATCTTCGCCCACAGCTCGGGCAACGTGTGCACTTCGGACAGTGGATGGCTCGAGGCGAGCGCGGGGAACCGGACGTACAGGTCGTCCGGGGAGGCGTCGAGCAGCAGGACGCGCCCGGCCGACGTGCAGTGGGCAGGCACGCCGCGGCCTTCCCAGCCGTGCACGCGGAAGGAGTGCCCGGACACCGAGAGCAGGGTGAGGACCTCCTGGTCGCGCAGGACGCAGAGGTGGTTGGTCTCTTCCAGCTCGGCGGACAGCGCCCGCATCACGGGCTCGGCGGCCCGGACGAGCCGGTCTTCGACCGTCCGGGCGACGAGCGAGAACAGCCGCCACCCGAGCCGGTAGCCGAGCGTGTCCGGATCCCGTTCGACGACGCCTTCTTCGGCGAGCGCCTTGAGCGCCCGCGAGACCTGGCTCTTCTCCCGCCCGGTGAGCTGAGCGAGCCGCACGACGCCGAGTTCGCCGGCCCGCTGTGCTTCCGGCGAGGCGAGCGCTTCCAGCAGGTCCAGGTCGCGGCGGAGGCCGTGCCCCGGATGCCTGCTGTCGTCCGGGAGTGCCATGGCGCCGAAGTTAACAGCCGGTGTCTCGGCCCGGCGAGACCGAGTTCGGTGGCGGTGGCGGCCCGGGTCCGGCCCGGCGCTGGGAGATCGCCGCTGCCTGGGCCCGTGCCCGCGCCGCCTGCCCAGGTGGTTGCGTCGCCCGATCCGGTGAGGTGGCCCGATCGCCAGGGCCGCCCCGCGAGGCCGCGCCGATCGCACCACCGCTCCCCAGCCTCGCGCGACCCGCCCGGCCGGGGAATCTCCGGAGCGCACCTCGAGGACCGCGTGTGGTTGGCGCGAGCGCAACCCGCGTTGCAATGTCCCGCCGGGCCTTGCCCGTCATTTCCGGCCGCTCCTACCGTCGATGCCGCCGCACCTCCCACCGACCTGGAGCACCCATGACTTTCGCGTCCACCACGCTCATCGGCGAGGCCTTCGTCGGCGAGGGTGCCAACGCCGCCCACACCAACGTCGTGCTGGGGCGGCGGGGTGGACCGGTGGAAGCCGCCTGGGCCACCGCGCTCGCCACGCCCAGTGCGGGGCACGTGCCGTTCGTGACGGTGCTGCGGCCGTCCGTGCCCGTGCAGCCGCCGACGCTGTTCGTGCCCAAGGCCGCCGCGCACACCGAGGTGCACCGGCGGGCCACCTGGGGCGCCGCGCAGGCCGGGCTCGCCCAGGGCGTCACCGATGCCGTCGAGGCGGGGGACCTGCCCGCCGACGAGACCGGTGCCCTCCTGCTCATCGCCGCCATCTGGGTCGACGCGGGCGTCGACGACCTCGACGAGGCCTTCGCCAACCAGCGCGCAGCCGCCGCCCGGGCGATCCGCGCCGCCGTCGAAGGCACCCCCACCGCCGCCGACGTGCTCGAAGCCGCGCGTCAAGGCGCCGCCAACCCCTTCTACACGCCGCCTCCCGAGGCGGTCGCCCGATGAAGATCACCGCCATCACCCTCGACCGGCTCCGGCTCGAGCTGGACCCGCCGCTGCGCGCCGCCTGGGACCCGGACCCGCGCCGGCACTTCGACGCCACGATCGTGCGCGTCCGCACCGACGACGGCCTCGTCGGCATCGGCTCCGGCGACACCATGGCCGGCTTCGAGGCCGTCGAGCACCTGTTCCTCGGCGAAAACCCGCTCGACATCGTCCGGCACGTCAAGGCCATCGAGACGGCCAACTTCCACGGCGGCTGCTTCTGGCCCCTCGAAGTCGCCCTCTGGGACATCATCGGGCAGGTCGCGGGCCTGCCGGTCGCCACGCTGTTCGGCAACGCCACCCGCTCGCTGCCCGCGTACGCCTCGTCGGCCGAGCTGAAGTCCCCCGAGGAGCGCGTCGAGACGGCGTTGCGGGCCCGCGAAGCCGGGTTCCGCGCCATGAAGATCCGCATCGACCGCGACCACGTGCACCGGGGTATCGCCGCGGTGACCGCCGTCCGCGACGCGCTCGGCCCGGACTTCGAGATCATGGTCGACCTCAACCAGTCCTGGCGGATGGCGGGCGACACGAGCGCCGCGTCGGACCTCGCGAAGACCCGCAAGCTGGTGCGCCGGCTCGCCGAGCTGGACGTCTTCTGGGTCGAGGAACCCCTGCCGTACCACGACCTCGACGGCTTCAAGGCGCTCCGCGCGGAGAACCCGGGCGTCCGGATCGCGGCGGGGGAGATGCACCACTCGGTGCCGGAACTGCTGCGGTACCTCGAGCACGACGTCCTCGACGTCTACCAGATGGACGTCGTGCTCGCGGTCGGCATGCACCGCGCGCGGACGCTGGCCGAGCTCGCGCAGCTCAAGCACCGCGCGTTCACCCCGCACAGCTGGACCAACGGCATCGGCGTGCTGGCCAACCTGCACGTCTCGGCCGGCGTCGGCGGCGGCCCGTACTTCGAGTTCCCCTGGGACCCGCCCGGCTGGACGCCCGAACGCCGCGACTTCATGCTGGGCGAACCCCTGATGATCACCGCGGCGGGCGAGCTGGAAGTCCCCCAACGCCCCGGCCTGGGCATCGAACTGGACGAGGAGGCGGTGGACCGGTGGCGGATCTGACCCACCAGGACTGGCTGGCGGCGGCCGGGCGGCTGACGCCCGAGACGAGGCCGTTCATCGGCGGCCGGCACGTGGAGTCCACTTCGGACACGACGTTCCCGAGCGTGTCGCCCCGCGACGGCCGGGAGATCGCCCGCATTCCCGCGGGCAGTGAACAGGACGTCGACCGCGCGGTGCACGCGGCCCGCGAGTCCTTCGAGGACGGACGCTGGCGTGACCTGCCGCCCCGCGAGCGCAAGCGGATCCTGCTGCGCTGGGCCGAACTCGTCACGGAACACGCCCGAGAACTGGCCCTGCTCGACACGCTCGAGATGGGCAAGCCGATCAGCGAGTCGCAGCGCGTCGACGTCGCCAAGACGGCCGAGACGATCGCCTGGTACGCCGAGACGATCGACAAGACCTACGACGAGGTCGCGCCCACCCCCGGTGCCGCACTCGCCTGGATCACCCGCGAACCGCTCGGCGTCGTCGGCGCGGTCGTGCCGTGGAACTACGCCCTGCTCATCGCGTCGTGGAAGCTCGGCCCGGCCCTGGCCACCGGCAACTCCGTCGTGCTCAAGCCCGCCGAGCAGACGTCGCTGGCCACGCTGCTGCTGGCGCGGCTGGCGACCGAAGCCGGGCTGCCGGACGGCGTGCTCAACGTGGTGCCCGGGCGCGGCGAGGTCGTCGGGCAGGCGCTCGGGCGCCACCGGGACGTGGACAAGATCGCCTTCACCGGCTCCGCCGAGGTCGCGCGGCTGTTCCAGGTCTACGCGGGGGAGTCCAACGGCAAGCAGGTCGCCGTGGAGGCGGGCGGCAAGTCGCCGCAGCTGATCCTGCCCGACGCCGACCTGCCGGCCGCGGCGTCCGCGGTGGCGTGGGGCATCTTCTACAACGCCGGCCAGACGTGCAACGCCGGTTCCCGGGTGATCGTGCCCGCCGCGCTGAAGGACGAACTCCTCGCCGAGGTCGTCAAGATCACCGAAGAGACGTTCCGGTCCGGCGACCCGCTCGACCCGGCGACGGTGTTCGGCCCGCTCGTCGACCACGGCCAGCTCGAGCGCGTCCTCGGCTACCTCGACGCCGCGCGGGCCGAAGGCGCGACGATCGTGCACGGCGGCGGCCACGACGGGCTGTGGCTGGAACCGACCATTGTGGACGGTGTCCGGCCCGGCACGACGATCGAGCGCGAAGAGGTCTTCGGGCCGGTGCTGTCGGTGCTCACCTACGACGGCTCGCCCGAAGAAGGCCTCCGCTTGGCGAACGACACCGACTACGGCCTGGTCGCCTCGGTCTGGACCCGCGACGTCACGACCGCCCACCGCGTCGCGAAACGGCTGCGCGCCGGCACGGTCTGGATCAACACCTTCGACGCCAGCGACGTCATCACTCCCTTCGGCGGCTTCAAGGCCACCGGCGCGGGTCGTGACAAGTCGCTGCACGCCCTCGACGCCTACACCGCCCTCAAGACCACCTGGCTCAACCTTCCGGAGATCTAGCATGAAGATCGGTTTCATCGGCCTGGGCAACATGGGCCGCCCGATGGCCCGGCACCTGATCCTCGCCGGCCACGACGTCACCGTCCACGACGCCCGCTCCGAAGCGGCGCTGGAGCACCTCGGCCTCGGCGCCCGCTGGGTCGACGACCCCGCCACCTGCGCCGACGGTGCCGACGTGCTCATCACCATGCTGCCGACGCCTCGCGTGGTCGAGGACGTCCTCCTGTGCGGCGGCGCGGCCGAAGCGCTGCAGCCGGGCGCGCTCTGGATCGACATGTCCACTTCGACGCCCGCGGTCGCCCGCCGCGTCGCCGGAGAGGTCCTCGACGGCCGCGGGGTCCGGCGGCTCGACGCCCCGGTCAGCGGCATGGCACGCGGCGCCGAAGCGGGCACGCTGCAGATCTTCGCCGGCGGCGACGCGGACGACTTCCGCGAGGCGCTGCCGCTGCTGGAAGTGCTCGGCGACCCCGAGAAGATCCTGCACGTCGGCGCGGCGGGGCACGGCTACACCGTCAAGCTGATGATCAACCTGCTCTGGTTCTGCCACGTCGTCGCCACCTCCGAGGTCCTCGCGATGGGCGTCAAGGCGGGCGTCGACCTCGGGGTGCTGCGCTCGGCGCTGCTGGCCGGCCCGGCCGCGTCGCACTTCCTCGAACACGACGTGCTCTCGATCCTGGTGGACGGCGACTACGACGACTCGTTCGCGCTGGTGCTGGCGTGCAAGGACCTCGGGCTCGCCGTCGACCTCGGCCGGGACGTCGGGGTGCCGGCCGAGCTGTCGGCGCTGGTCGAGCAGATCTTCCGCCGCGCGAAGGCGGCCTACGGCGACCTAGCCGGGGAGATGAGCCCGGTCCGGCTGTACGAAACGTGGGCGGCCCAGGACTTCCGGCTGCCGTTCCCCGCCGTCCGGGCCGTCTGAAGGAGGCCGGCATGCGCCTGTCCGTCGAACCGGCCGGCCGCACCGAATACGGTCCCGGCGTGGTGGCCGAGCTGCCCGCATTCGTCTCGTTTCTGGGGCACGCCAGGGTCTTCGTGGTCACCGACCGCGGCCTGCGGGCCACCGGGATCGTCGAGCGCGTCGAGAAGATCCTGACCGCGGCCGGGATCGAGCACGCCGTCCACGAGGACGTCGGCCCGAACCCGTCGACGGCCGAGCTGGACCGTGGCGCCGCCCGCCTGCGTGAGTTCGGCGCCGCGGCCGTGGTCGCGCTCGGCGGCGGGTCGGCCCTGGACGCGGCGAAGGGCATCTCGCTGCTCGCCGGGAACCCGGGATCGGCCGCCGCGGACGCGGACTTGCTGTGGGACGCGGGCGACGGGCTGCCCCTGATCGCCGTGCCCACCACGGCCGGTACGGGTGCCGAGACCAACGGCTTCGGCGTCACCGAGGACACCTGCGCCCGCCGGAAGGTCTACATCGGACACTCGTCGGTGAAGCCGCGGATCGCCGTCCTGGACCCGGAACTGACACTCGGCCTGCCCGCCCGCGGCACCGCCGCGACCGGCTTGGACGCGCTGGTCCACGGCATCGAGTCCCTGGCCGCACGCGGGGCGACGCCGTTTTCCGCGGCGTACGCGACGCAGGCGGTGAGCCTGGTCGGCCGCTGGCTCCCGGCGGCGTACCGCGACGGCGGCGACCTGGAGGCGCGCTCCGGGCTGATGCTCGGCGCGCACCTGGCCGGGCACGCGCTGACGTTGTCCGGCCTCGGGCTGGTCCACGGCATCGGCCACGCGCTGACCGCGCACACGGGCACCCCGCACGGCGTCGCGCTGGCCGCGGTGCTGGAGGAGGTGATGGCATTCAGCGCCGACGCAGCCACTCCGGCCTACGAGACGGCGGCCCGCGCGCTGCGCCTGCCACCGACAGAAGACTGGGCGGGCGCGGCGATCGAGGCGGTGCGCGAGATTTCGGGAGCGATCGAGATCAAGCGGCCCCTGCGCGAGCTCGGCGTCCTCCGGGCGGACATCCCGGCGATCGCGGCGGACGCGGTCGCCGACGCCGTCACCAAGAACGCGCCGCGGCTGCCGTCGGAAGCGGAGGTGGTGGAGCTGCTACAGGGGGTCTACTGACCCGGAGCTACGCGGCGAGGTCGGCCGCCACGGCCAGCACGTGGGGCGCCAGGGCGTCGGCGATCACCGCGTACCCCGCCGACGACGGGTGGAACCGGTCGGCCGAGAACAGCGCGGCGTCGGCGGCGAAGCGGGCCGTGAGCTGGGGCCCGGCGGTCGCGACGGCGCCGCCGGCCCGGATGGCCGCTTCGGCCTGGGCCTGCGCGTACTGGCCGCTCGCCGCCGAGACCAGGTGCCGGTACGCCGACGGCACGCGCGAGACGATCCCCAGGTCGGGGGCGGGAACCACGATGACGCGGGCGCCGGCGCGGACCAGCCGGGCCACGGCGTCGTGCAGCTGCCCGGCGGCGACCGCGGGCGGGACGAACCGCGCGAGGTCGTTCGCGCCGATCACGATCAGCGCCAGGTCGACGCCGGTGCGCAGCGCGGCGCCGGCTTGGCGTGCCAGGTCGTCGGAGCGGGCACCGGGCACCCCGAAGCCGTGCAGGTCCACGCCGTGGCCCGCGGCCCGCAGCCGCCGGGAGAGCCGCTGCCCCAGCGTGTCCTCCTGGCGGGTGCTGCCCACGCCGGCCGCCAGCGAGTCGCCGAGGACGCAGAATCGGAGAGTGGTCATCGAGCGGTACAACGTCCGGGCTGGCGGCGTTGTTTCCCGTCACGGGTTCGCGGTCACCCAGGTCGCGATCCGGGCACGGTTCGTGAAGCCGAGCTTCGTGAGGATGTGCTGGACGTGGCTTTCCGCCGTCCGCTCGGAAATGTGCAGCAGCGCGGCGATCTGCTTGTTCGTCAGGCCGTCGGCCACGTGCGCGGCGACCTCCCGTTCGCGGCGGGTCAGCGGGCCCGGTGTGTCCCCGTGCAAGGTGGCCGCCAGCGCTTCGGTGTCGCGCCGCAGCGGAGCCATGCCGAGCCGCTCCGCCGTCGCCGACACCGATGCGGCCATCCCGAGCGCCTCGGCCACGTCACCCGGGCGGCCGCGCCGGGCCAGGACCTTGGCCAGCTCGAAGCGCGCCAGCGCGGCGTAGGGCGGGGTGCCGGCTTCGTCGTTGGCCGCGATCGCGAGCCTGAACTCCCGGACCGCTTCGTCGAGCCGGCCGGCCGATGCGGCCGCGAGGCCGAGGTACCGGTGGACCGAACCGGTGACGAGGACCGCGCCCGCGCCGCCGGTGACGAACAGGCCGGCGTGCGGGCGCAGGAGCGCCGCCGCCTCCTCGAGCGTCTCGGGTGGCCCGAACTCCGCGCTCAGCTCCACGGTCACGGCGGCGACGGGCAGCGTCGCGGGCACCGGCGCCGGCTCGCCGGCCGAAGCCCGCCGGTAGAGCTCGGCCGCCCCGGCCCGGTCGCCGGTCTGCAGCAGCCACCCGGCGTGCAGCAGCGCCACGAACGGCGGGGCGTTCTCGGTGAAGATGCGCTCCATCGCGGGCGTCACCAGGTCGGTCCGGCCGGTGAGCCCGGCGACGTTGGCCAGCACGGAGATCGGCACGCCCCGCAGGGACAGGTGCGCTTCGTCGGCGACGAGCGCAAAACTGCACCGCAGCACCTCGACGGCTTCGTCGAACCGGCCGCGGGCGATCGCGATCGTGGCGGTGCTGCGCAGGTGGTGCCACCGCGCGAGCGGACGGCGGAGCCGCTCGGCCAGCACCCCGATCAAGGCGAGCTCGTGCTCGGCCTCGCCGAGCCTGCCGAGCATGAGCAGCGCGTCCAGCCGCCACAACCGGCCCCACTGCAGCGCATCGGCGTCGGCGCGGTCCTCGCCGAGCGCGATCATGCGGTGCGCGAGGGCGAGCCGCTCGTGCACCCCCTCGGGTGCCGAGCGCACCATCTGCCGGGCCCGCACGGCCGAGCGGAGCACGTCCGGGTCGCCGAGCCGGTCGGCGATCGCCAGCGCTTCGGCGGACTCCGCTTCGGCCTCCTCGCCCCCGAGGAACCCGGCTTCGCCCGCGTGCAGGGCGAGCAGCCGGGCCCGCAGCGAATCGTTCCCGGGCGGCAGGCCCGCGAGCGCCTCCCGGGCGACCTTGGCGCCGTTGAAGCTGCCCCACGGGTCGGACAGGCCTTCCATCGCCAGCGCCACCTCGCCCAGCGCCGCCGGGTCCCCGGCCTCCCGCGCCGCGTCGGCGGCCGCGGTCAGGGCCCGGGAACCGCGCTCGATCCCACCGCCGCGCAGGTGCGCGATCCCTTCCCGGAGCCGTAGCCGTGCGCGGTCGGCGGCGGGAGCGGGTGCCGCGTCGAGCGCCCGCCGGTAGAGCTCGGCCGCCCGTTCCCAGGCGAGCTGGCCCAGCGCCTGGTCCCCGGCCCGTTCGGCCCACAGCGCGGCGCGCGCCGCGTCGCCGACGGGCAGCGACTCCAGCCAGTGGTGGGCGATCTCCGACCTCCGGGCCGGGTCCCGCCGCTCGAGCCACGCCGCCAGCCGGGCGTGCGCGGCCAGCCGCGCCGCTGTCGGCAGCCCGGCCGCCGCGGACTCGCGGATCAGGTCGTGCTGGAAGCTGCCCGCGGTCACGATGCCGGCGTCCGCGGCCTCGTCGAGGTCGGTCAGGACGTCGGCGGCCGGCCGATCGAGGACGTCGGCGAGCGCGGCCGCGTCGACGTCCCGGCCGAGCACGGCCGCGGTCGCGACGAGCCGGCGGCACGATGCGCCCAGCCGGGCCAGCCGCGCCCGGACGGTGTCCACGACGCCGTCCGGCAGCGCGTCCCCGGCGGAGCCGACCAGCTGGGCCAGCTCGGCGACGAAGAACGGGTTGCCGCCCGAGCGGCGGCTGACCAGCGTCGCGATCTGAGGCGGGACCCCGCCGCGGCCGAGCTGCTCGGCGACCTCGGCCTCGGTCAGCCCGGTCAGGCGCACCCGAGTCAGCACCGGCTCGCGCGCCAGCGCCGCCAAGGCCGCGGTGAGGGCCGCCCGGCCGGTCGTCTCGGTGTCGCGGTAGGTCACCACGAGCAGCACGGGCGCCCGCTCGAGGTCGCGGGCGAGGTGGACGAGCAGGGCGAGCGACGCCGCGTCGGCCCACTGCAGGTCGTCGAGCACCGCGAGCAGCCCGTGCGGTGCGGCCGCCTCCCGCAGGCCGTCGGCGAAGGCTTCGAACGCGGCGAACCGCGCCTCGGCCGAGCCGCCGGTGTCCCCGGTCGGGAACGGACGGTCCAGCGAGCGGGCCAGCTGCCGGAAGACCCAGTAGGGCGGGCTGCCCTCGTCGTCGCTCGCGCGTCCCCAGCCGACCGGCACGCCCTCCCGCTCGGCGTGCCGGGCCAGCTCGCGGGCCAGGCTGGTCTTGCCGATGCCCGGCTCGCCGACGACCAGCACCAGCCGGCCGCGCCCGGCCCGCGCTTCGGCGAGGCCGGCGCGCAGCAGGTCCAGCTCGCCGGCCCGGCCGACGAAGCCGCGGCCGAGCTCCATGCGCCCGTACGATACGGCGCGCGAGCCGGATCAGCGCGGTTCGCCGGGCCAGCGGAACTTCGGCCCGGCCGGCCAGATCGGCGCCGGGAACCACGCGGCCCGCGCCAGGCCGGCGACCAGGGCCTTCAGGAACTTCCTCATGCGATCCACGTCCCTCGCGCGCACACCGCGCGGACCCGGAGCAGGGCTCGCGGGTCGGCCAGCGGATCGCCGTCGACGGCCAGCAGGTCGGCGTCGAACCCCGGCGCGACGCGGCCCTTGCGGTGCGCGAGCCCGCACACGCCGGCCGCGACCGACGTGATCGCCCGCAGCGTCTCGGCCGGCGAGAGGCCGACCTGGCGCAGCATCAGCGGCGCCCACGGCAGCACGCCGTGCGGCTTCACCGGCGCGATGCCGGCGTCGGTGCCCGCGACCACCCGCGCGCCGAGTTCGTGGAGGCGTCGGTAGTTCGCGACGACGCCGGGCATGCGCTGGGCGATTTCCGCGGGCGGGGCCAGGCCCTCGACCGGCACCATGCCGACCGTCGCCCCGACGGCCACCCCCTGGTCGACGACGGCGCGCAGCAGCTCTTCGGAGTGGTCGACGCCGGTGGCCGACCAGAACGTCAGGTGTTCCATGCCGTCGACGCCCGCGGCGAGCGCGTCGGCGATGGCCGAGGTGCCGTGCGCGTGCGCGGTGACCGGCAGCCCGTGCCGATGCGCTTCGTCGACGGCGGCACGCAGGACGTCGCGGTCGAACTGCGCGCACTCCTGCCGCGTCCCCGGCGTCATCGTCCCGCCGCTGGCCATGATCTTGACGACGTCGGCACCGCGTTCGACGTGCTCGCGCACCGCCGCCCGCACCCCGGCCTCGGTCGCGTCCGCGACGCCGCCGAGGAAGTGGCAGTGCCCGCCCGGACTGGTGATCGGCGGCCCGGCGGCGACGAGCGTCGGCTGGTCGGCGCGGTCCCGCAGGGCGAACGAGAGGTAGCCGCGGTCCCCGAGGTCCCGCACGGTGGTGACCCCGGCCCGCAGCGACGCCCGCCCGGCCGCGGCCATCGCGGCGATCGCCTGGTCGTCGTCGCGCGCGGCGAGCCGGGCGACGGGCTCGGAACTGGCGTCGAAGGCGAGGTGGACGTGCGTGTCGACCAGCCCGGGCAGCAGCGTCGCCCCGCCAAGGTCGACGACGTCGGCCCCGTCGGGCGCGGCCCCGCCGGACTCGACGCCGAGGATCGTGGTGCCGTCGAGCACCACCAGCGGGTCGGCGACCAGCGCCGAGCTCACACCGTCGAACAACCGAGCCGCCCGGATGGCGGTGAGCCTGCGCCGCTCGGTCACCACAAGCTGTTTCGTCATGCGGGCCACGATGACCCGGCTTCGCGGCGGGCGCGTCGGGGCAACTACGGAGACGCGGTACGGAGATGCTGCCGATCGGGCGAACCCGTGACCACCGGGGCGCACTCCTGCTCGGTCACTCGCTGAGCATACGTCCGGTGACGTAGTCGCGAAGCCGCTTCCGCGCCGACGCGGACATGGGTGCTCCTGCGGGAAGGTCGGGCGGTCATCCGTCCGACCCTCAGGAGCACCCGTGTCCACCTCTCGCACCCCGCCGATCGCCGGGGCCGCCGTCTTCCTGGGCGCCTTCCTCGCAGCGAGCTTCGCCGGCGGCGCGCTCGGCGACCGCGGCCTGCCGCTGCCCGACGCCCCGGCCGCCGACGTCGCGGCTTACTACGGCGCCAACCCCGCCGCCGCGCTCGTCGTCGCCGGCCTCCAGGTCGTGTCCGTCCTCGGCTTCGCCGCCTTCGCCCGTGCCGTCTCCCGAAGGCCGGTGACGGCGGTCGCCGCGATCTCCGTGCTGGCCATGCTGGTTTCGAGCGCGCTCACCGTCGTCCTCACGATCGTCGCCGGCTCGGCGTCCCTGGCGACCGTCCAGGCGTTGCGGCTCGGCAGCTTCTACTCCGGCGGGGTCGGCGCCGTCGTCACCTTGGGCGTCTTCGTGATCATCACCGCGAAGGGGCTGCCCGCCCGCTGGTTCGGCTACGTCGCGGGCAGCCTGGCGATACTTTCCGTGCTGTCCCTGGCTTTCCCTGTCGTGAGCGTCCTGCTGCCGGTGGGCCGGGTGCTGTCGATGGCGTGGACGGTCGTCGCCGCGATCCTGCTCGCCCGGGACCGGCGGACCGGCCTACCCTCGGGCCATGGGGGAAATCGGGCTCCGGTCACCGGCCGGTGACGCCACGGGTCCGGAGGTGACGGCGCCGGGGCTGCGCCGCCTCCGCGCCGGCCGCCGCCGCTGGACGTTCGCGCTGATCGCCGCCGCCGTACTGCTGGGCGGGGCATCGCGGTCACGGTCTTCCTGGACCGGGCCGCGGACCAGCTCCTGCACACCGCTGCCGATCACGGTCCTCCGCCGGATCCGGTGGGTGCGCCGGCTGCGTGCCGCCCGCCGCACCGGGTGGCGCCCCGCCGTGGTCACCGTCGCCCCGCACCGGGCCCTCGCCGCGAAGGACCACCACGCGCCGGACCTCGAGATCGGCTACCGGGACGGCACCACCGCCACCGCCCGGAGCGCCCACGCCTTCCGCGTGGCGGCACTGAGCGACCGGCCGCGCCGGCCCGCGTGGGTCGCCGGGACCGGCAAGGACCTCAGCGTCCTGTTCCGCGACGGTCCCGGCGGCGGGCCCTTCCTGGTCCCGGCGGCCGAGCGCGTCAGCGGTCGCGGTTCAGGGCGCTGACCTCGTCGCGGAGCCGCGTGCGCGACGCCATCGCGTCGGACAGTCGCGTTTGGACGGACGGCGCCGCGCTCCGCACCGGCCCGGCGACCGGGTACACCCGGTCCTCGCCGGGCAGCGGGACACCCGGGCACGTCGTGGCGGCGGGCCGGGAGTTCTTGGTGAGGAAGACGTTCACGAGACCGTCGACGCACGGGTTGCCCGCCAGCGCGTACTGGCCGTGGAACGGCGAGTCGTCCACCGACACCAGCGGGACCCGCGCCGACCGCGCCGCGGCGGAGGCCTGCTCGTAGCCGGTCTGCGGGTCGAATTCGCCTTGCACCACCAGGATGTTCGCCGCCACCGAGGCGGGCACGTCCGGCAGGTCGTGCTGCGGCCGGTCGGACCAGAAGCCGCAGGTCTCACCGAGGCCGTACGCCCAGCCGAACAACGGGTACCGCGGGCCCTGCCGGTCGCTGAGCCGCCGGTACCAGGCCGCCGAGCGGGTCGGCTGGTCGCCGCACGCGACGGCGAACCGGGTGCCCGGCCGCTGCGTGTAGTCCGGCGCCGCCGCGGCCACCCGGTCCGGCGTCAGCGACGCGGCGGGAACGCCGAACGCCTTGCGCGACACCGCATCCAGCGAGTCGGCGAACTTGGCCGGGGGAGCCGCGGAAGTCCCGTCGAGCGCGGCGGCGCCCTGGAGGAAGACCAGAGCGCCGATGAGCCACTGGATCTCGCTGCCGTTGCCGACGAAGATGCTGTCGAACGCGTCGGGGGAGACGCCGTGGCTGCCGTAGTAGGCGCGGACGCGTTCCCACTTCGCCTTGACCTCGGCGGCTGTCCCGCCGAGCTGCGCGGCGAAGTTCCGGGCCAGCCACGGCAGGTAGACGTCGTCGAACTGCCGCTGGTCGATCACCGGGAACGCCTCGAAGTCGGCCTGCAGCCGCCCTTCGAAGTTCACGCTGGAGTCCAGCACCGTCTTGCCGGTGTGCTCCGGGAACAGCGACGCGTACTTCGCGCCCAGCCACGTGCCGTAGGAGTAGCCGAGGTAGTTCAGCTTCTCGTCGCCCAGGAGCGTGCGCACCAGGTCCATGTCGTGCGCGGTCTGCCACGTCGTGACGTACGGCGCGACGGCGTCGCTCTGGCACGCCTCGGCGGTGGCCCGCGGGAGCTGCTGGTGCGCTGCGACGCTCGCCGCCGACCGGTCGCGCGCGTCGAGGGGGCCCTGCGGCAGGCGGCCGACCGGGACCTGGCACTGGAAGCCCTTGTCGTCGGTGCCCGCGTGGCCGGTGCCGCGCGGGTCCATGCCGACGAAGTCGTAGAGCCGGTGCACCGACGGCTCGAGCGCGGCGAGCGCGCCCGCCAGCGGCGTGCCTTGGCCGCCCGGGCCGCCGGGGTTCACCAGGATCGCGCCCTTGCGCTCGCCGGTCGCGGCGGCGCGGCTGACCGACACCTGGAGATCGGTGCCCGCAGCCGGGGCGGCCCAGTCCCGCGGCACGGTGACGAGCGCGCACTGCACGGGCGCGTCGCCCGCGGCGGGCTTGAACGGGCAGTCGCCCCACTGGAGCTGCTGCGTCGTGTACGGCGTGAGCGGGTCCGCGGCCGCGGCGGGCACCGCCGCCGCGAAGAGGGCGGCCGTGGCGGCCGCCAGTCCAGTCCGGGAGATGCGCACCGGGGGGTCCTTCCGTCGCCGGGTGGGGTGCGCCCGAGCCTGGCCCGGCCGCTGCCGCCGGTGATCAGCCCGGAGGACGAAGTCCCGGCCGGCGGCTCGGTCCCGGGTATGAGACGGCTCAGCGCGCGCGGCGGCGCCGGGACCGAGATCATGGGCTCATGACCCGTCCGGGACTCGGCGTCGTCGGCCGCCGCCTGGTGCAGTTCCTGCTGGACGAGATGCTCGTCTTCGTGCCCATGCTGCTGCTCGCGATCGCGGTGGTCTGGCTCTTCCACCCGCACGGCCTGGCGCTGCTGACGTTCCTCAAAGTCGTGCTGTACACGATGCTGGCGCTGGATTTCGTCGGCCTGGTGTTCGTGATGGTGTGGTGGCCGTACAAGCACGGCGGCCAGACGCCGGCGATGCGCTGGCTGCGCCTGCGCGTCCAGACGCTCGAAGGCGGCCACCCGTCGCTGGGCGCGTTCGTCGTCCGCGACCTGCTGATGCTGGTCGACGGGTTCGCGTGGGGACTCGCGGGCATCGTCGTGATGCTGGTGACGCGCCGCCGTCAGCGGTTCGGCGACGTCGTGGCGCGCACGGTCGTCGTGCGCGTCCCGCGGCGCCGCAACGGCGTCGGCGACTCAGCGGACCAGGCCGCTTTCCCAGGCCCAGATGGCGATCTCGGTGCGGTTGCGGGCGCTCAGCTTGCGCTTGACCGCGCCGATGTGGGTCTTGACCGTCGGCAGCGAAACCACCAGTGAGCGGCAGATCTCGTCGTTCGTCTCGCCGCGGGCCACGGCCTTCACGACGTCCAGCTCGCGGGGGGTGAGCGGGTTCGCGGGCTCCGTCGCGTTCGGGGAACCGCCGCGCGTGAAGTGCTCCAGCAGCCGCGTCGTGATCGCGGGGGAGACCAGGGCCTCGCCGTGGGCGGCCGCGTGGACGGCCTCGATGAGCAGGTTCGGCCCGGCGTCCTTGAGCAGGAACCCGCACGCGCCGGCGCGCAGGGCGGCGTGCACGTTCTCGTCCAGCCCGAACGTCGTGACCATCACGACGTGCAGCGGCTCCGGGACGTCCGGGCCGGCCAGCAGCTCGGTGGCCCGCAGCCCGTCGACGCCGGGCATCCGGATGTCCATCAGCGTGACGTCCGGACGCAGCTCACGCGCCAGCCGCACGGCCTGGTCGCCGTCGGCGGCCTCGCCGACGACCTCGATGTCCGGCTCGCCTTCGAGGATCAGCCGGAACCCCGCGCGGACCATCGCCTGGTCGTCGGCGATCAGCACTCGCGTCGGCAACCCCGGTCTCCCCTCGCCTCGCCTCAGCCGGGTTCGAGCGGCAGCCGCGCGACGACGCGCCAGCGCCGGCCTTCCGCCGGTCCCGCGTGCACCGTACCGCCCACCGCCGCGACCCGCTCCGCCATCCCGAGCAGGCCGTAGCCGCCGCGGCGGGCGGGCCGGGCGGCGCCGTCGTTGACCACCTCGACCCGCAGCTCGCCGGGGGGTTCGTGGTGGACGAGCACCCGGACCTCGGCGGCGTCGGGCGCGTGCCGGCGGACGTTGGTGAGCGACTCGGTGAGGAGGCGATGCGCGGTCGTCACGACTTCCGGCGCGACGGCGAGGGTGGCGAGATCGGGGCTGACGTCGAGGTGGATGCGGTCGTCGTCGGGCACCGCGCGGTCCACGGCGGTGGCGAGGTCCGCGGGCGGCACGAAGAGGTCCTCGTCGCCGGTCCGCAGCGCGCCGACGAGCCGGCGCATCGCGGAAAGCGCTGTCGCGCCCGCGGTTTCGAGCTCGGCGAAGGTCGCGGTGTCGCCGCCGGTGCGTTCGGCGACGCGGTGCGCGGCCTGCACGCGCACGACGATGCCGGTGATCTGGTGGGCGACGAGATCGTGCAGTTCGCGGGCCAGCCGAAGCCGTTCCGCGGAGCGGAGTTCGAGGACGTCGACGCGGTGGCGGACCTCGGCGTCGCGCAGGACCAGGCCGCCGGCCAGCGCGCCGCCCCAGACGACCGCGGCCCCGGCGGCGTAGAGCGCGGCGGGGGAGCCGGTGCCGTAGCGCAGGATCGGCGCGAGCGTCGCGGCGGCGCCCCCGAGCACCGCCTGGATCGTGGCCGCCCGGGGCGGCAGCCGGTGGCAGCAGGCGCCGACCAGCAGCGCGATCGCGAGGGCTTCGGCCGCGCCGGGCTGCGGCGGCAGCCGCGTCCCGGCCGCCGCGAGGAGAGCCGCGATCGTCGAGCCCAGCAGCGAAAGCCCCGACACGGCGGTGGCCAGGCCGCCGATGTGGTCGGGGAACCGGCGGCGCAGCACGGCCAGCAGCGCCAGGACCGGGCCGACACCCGGCGCGAACTCGACGGCGATGGTGACGAGCTGGCCCTGGCCCGGGAAGACCCGGGCGGCGAAGACCATGTCGAGCACCACCAGCAGCCCGAGGACGACCGCTTCGGCCACCAGCGGGCCGCGGCGGCCGGTCCACGGGATCCCCGGCCGGCTGGCGAAGGTCATCTGCCGATGGTGCCCCACATCGCGTCCCGGTGCTTCGCTCCCGTCGAGAGTTCGTACCTGGGTAGGAGCCGGCGGCGGAATCTCGTACCGCCGGTTGATCGCTCCCGCCGTCGCTCCCGGAAGGCTGGGCGCATGAACCGATTCCTGATGCGAGAGGCCGAAGTGGAGACCGGAAGCCGGCGCGGGAAGATCGAAGGCCTGCCGGGCTGGTACTTCGTGCTCGTCGGGCTGCTGGTGGCGAGCAACGACCTCAGCCTGCAGTTCAGCGACCGGTACGAGTGGGTGGCGTTCCTGCCGCTCGTGCTCGTGGCGGTGCACCTGACGCTGTGGTTCACGCTGCTGTCGCGGCGCCGCAAGTACCTGCGCGCGGTGTGGCGCAGCAAGC